>JBQTGW010000398.1:0-25676 GCA_052390495.1 Pseudonocardiales bacterium | reverse complement strand
ATCGTCAGGCGGCGATCACGTTCGTTCAATCGGGGCAGCAGATCAGCCAGGCGCGCCCGCATCGCCCGGAATTCATTGTCATTCTCGGTGGCCACGACGCCGATCGTCTCACGGACGGGCGATCTCGATCAAAACGGCATGACAGCGATTCCGAAATTCTTCATATTGGATTAGTTATTTCTTTGCGGCTACTTACGTGTGAGGTCGCCGAGTCTCTCATCGCCTATCTCTATGTCACGGTCAGCACCCTCGCCGAACGCACTGGAAAATCCTTCCAGGCTGCGAACAATACCGTCCGCAAGCTTGTTGAACTCGGAGTCCTCACCGAGCGCACCGGGCGCACGCACGGCCGAGTATTCGAGGCTAGTGGTGTGGTCACCGCCTTGACTCGCCCCTGAGCACTGCCACTCAGCGGTGGATCGAGCCATCACGCTCGGGTAACTCCGCTGCGGTCCGCTCCCGCGCGATGGCAACACGACGGAATGTATCATCCGGTGAGGCCGACCCCAGATAGCACCCCCGTCGTTTGCCGATGTGGGTCCGAACCGGGTATCGGGTCGAGAGATGAGAGGACGTGGTGTTGTGGAGATCAGCGAGTTCCTGGAGCGCAAGCTGGCCCGGCGGTTTCAGACGTTTGACTTCGACAGTGACGGCCAAATCGAGCGATCGGATTTCGAGACCTCGGCCGGGCGGGTGGCCGACGAGTTCGGCCACAGCGCGGACTCTTCGGCGCGGCAGCGGCTGCTGGAGCTGAGCTTAGGTTTGTGGGATCACCTGGTTTCGGTGACCGACTCCGACCGGGACGGCACGATCAATCTTGATGAGTACAAGAAGGCTTTTGCCAACGGGCTGTTGGTGACGGAAGCTTCGTTCGAACAGGGTTACCGGCCCTTCCTGGATGCCATCATGGCGGTCGCCGACACCGACGGGAAAGGGATGCTCGATGTCGACCAGCATGTGCGTTGGACGGGTGCGTTGATGCGTCTGCCGGATGCTGACGCACGCGAGGTCCACCGCCGGCTCGACACCGACGGTGACGGTTTCATCACCACATCGGATCTGCTGCAGGCGATCCACGATTTTTACTTCGACGAGAATCCCGACGGTGTCGGCAGCTGGCTGCTCGGCCAGCTGCCGAATCCTATTGCCGGACGGTCTTAGCCCTGTAGGGCGTGAAAGGCGTTGTCGACCAGGGTGGCCAGATCGTCGCGGCCGTTATTGGCCGCCCATTCGCTGATTGCGGTGGTCAGTGCCGCCACGGCTGCGGCGGCCAGGACCTGGATCTCGAAGGTGATTGCGGTGTCCAGGCGCGCGGCCATGGCCTCGGCGAACAACGCTTGGGTGGCGTCGAGATTGCGCCATTGCCGGGCCCGCAGCGCGGGGGTGCCCAGGATGAGCCGGGTGCGGGCGAGGATAGCGTCCCGATCGGTGGTGTAGATCGCGGATAGACCCTGCAGCACCGCCTGATGCACCGCGGTCAGCGGGCTCTCCTCAGCTGGCCGTTGGCGGATGAGGTCGGCCAGCATCGGGTCGTAGTCGTCGGTCTCGACGACGGCTTCCTTGCCCGCGAAGTAACGGAAGAACGTCATATGGGACACGCCTGCGGCCGAGGCGATCTCCGCCACGGTGGTCGCTTCGTAACCTTTGGCGAGAAACAACCGCAGGGCGTGTTCCTGGATCGCTTGCCTGGTCCGGGCCTTCTGCTGGGCGCGCAGCCCGGTCCGCGACTGTTTCGAGCCTGACGTCACTGGTTAAGGATGCCGGTCAGCCACTGGTCGAGAACATCCGGTGCGGACGCCCCGCGCCATCCCAGGTGCGCATCGGGCCGCACCAGCATCACGTCTCGTGCCGGACCACTGTCGGGTACCAGCACGGTGACCGCGCCCAGGTGTTTGCGGGCCACCGTCCCGCAGGCGTCGAGCTTGTCCGGAGTGAGCAGCACCCAGCGGGAACCGAGTTCAGCGTGCAGCCGGGTGCTCCGGCCATCGGCGTGCTTGCAGGCCAGATCGGGGATCCGAGCGCCTGGCCGTGGACCCGTGGTGAACCTCCGCTGGGCGAGCGGGCCGCGCCGGTAGCTGATCTTCAGTTGTGAGGCGTGTTCCCAGATGAGCCGCTGGGCCCAGGGCCGGTTCAGCAACGGCACGAAGACATGATCGCGCACCAGCCGGGCCGGCGCAGTGTCACCGAGGATCAGCCGGGTCATACCGCTGGTGGCGGCGAGCACCTCGGTGGCGATCGGCCGGCGTTCGGCTTCGTAGCTGTCCAGCAGGGCAGGCTCCGCTTGGCCCCCGCAGACCAGCGCGAGCTTCCACGCGAGGTTCTCGGCGTCGCCGAGTCCGGTGTTCATACCCTGGCCACCGAACGGGCTGTGGATGTGCGCGGCATCGCCGGCCAGCAGTATGCGCCCCCGCCGGTATGTGTCGGCCAGCCGGCGGTGAAAGCGGAAGCTCGACGTCCACTCAGTGCCACGGACCGACGACGCCGCGAGCCCACTGCGCTGCGCCAGCACCCGGGCCAGCAGCGCCGCGATGTCCTCGTCCATTGTGTCCTCTGGCGCTGCTGTGCTTTCTGGCGCTGCTGTGCTTTCTGGCGCTGCTGTGCCCGCCGGCGCCGGAGCCATCAACCGCCACAGGTCCTTGCCTGGCAGCGGGAACGCCGCAATCAGGTCGGCCCCCTGCAACCACACCGACACGGTGTCGCGCGGCACCGGTAGGTCGGCGTGCACGTCGGCGAGCAGGAAGCGTTCGACCAGCGGTACGCCGGGAAACCCGATACCCGCTGCCTTGCGCACCCTGCTGTGCGCACCGTCGCAGCCGACGACCCACTCCGACCGCACCGTGGCGCAGTCCCCCAGCCCGATTGTCACGCCGAGGGCGTCCTGCTCGGCGCTGATCAGTTCGGCTCCCCATTCGACGTGGCCGCCGAGTTCGGCGAGGCGGTGCCGTAGCGCTGCCTCGATCTCAGCTTGGGAGACGAGCAGCGCTGCCCTGGTGACCAGCTTCGTGCGCTGTCCGACCCGCAAGCTCGCCACGTGCCGTCCGTTGACGTGCATTGCCACCTGCCCGATTCCGATCGATCGCGCAGGCAGGTCACCAAGCGCACCAAGCCGGTCAAGCACCTCGGCGCCGCGGGGCTGCAGGCCCAGCGCACGCGAAGTCCTGGCTGGCCCGCTGGTCTTGTCGAGCACGCGCACCGACACCCCGCCAGCCAGCAGACCACAGGCGAGGACCAGGCCGGTCGGACCGGCCCCGGCGACCACCACGTTCGTTCGAGCGCCCATACGCTAAGTGTTACTTACTAACTTAAGTTAGTCAATAGCAGAATGACCCTGCGTGTGCTGAGTTTGACAGTGAAACGCCGCGTGGCGATTTCGATGGCCGGGACACACCGGGTTTTGACTCACGCCACCCGGCAGGGGGGTTCACGGTCTTCGAGGAAGGCTTGGAGGTTGTCGAGCACGAGCATGCCCATGGCGGTGCGGGTTTCCAGCGTGGCGCTACCGAGGTGGGGGAGAAGCACGGCGTTGTCCAGTTCGAGTAACCCGGCTGGAATGTCGGGCTCACCCTCGTAGACGTCGAGCGCCGCGCCGGCGATGGTGCCGGAGCGCAAGGCGGTGATGAGCGCTGAGGTGTCGACGATGTCGCCGCGGGCGCTGTTGATGAGGAAGGCGCTCGGCTTCATGCGGGCCAGTCGCGCGGCGTTGATGAGGTGGGTGTTCGCACCCCCGCCAGGCATGTGCAGGGACACGAAGTCGGCTGTCTCCAGCACCTCCTCGGCTGTGCCGACGCGGCGCGCATCCGCGATCCCGTGGGCCGGTTCGAAGTCGGCCAACTCATAGAAAACGATCGGCATCCCGAAGCCGAAGTGCGCTCGGCGGGCGACCGCCACGCCGATCCGGCCCATGCCGAGGATGCCCAGTGTCTTGCCGGTGACGTCGGCGCCCATCAGGTGTGTCGGCCGCCACCCGGTCCACCGCCTGGCCCGCACCTCGCGCTCTCCCTCGCCGGCCCGGCGAGCGATCATGAGCAGCAGCGTCATCGCGGTGTCCGCGGTGGTGTCGGTGAGCACACCAGGGGTGTTGGTGACGACGATCCCCGCCTTCGCCGCGGCGGCGACGTCGATGTGGTTGTAACCGACGCCGAAGTTGCCGAGGAACCGGGTCCGCAGCGGTTCCTCGAAGAGCTCGGCGGGCAGCTGGTCGGAGACGGTCGGCAGCACGACGTCGGCCTCGGCCAGCGCGGCGCGCAACCCATCAGCCCCGAGTGGCACGTCGTCGGTGTTCAGCCGGACCTGCGCGAAGCGCGCCGTCAGCTCCTCCTCGACCGAGGCTGGCCAGCGGCGGGTGACCACGATGACGGGGTCTGGCACGAGATTCCTCCCTGCGGAAATGATCAGGCGGACTTGATCAGGTGAACCTGCTCAGATGGTTCTGCTCAGGCTGGGGACGGCAGCAGGCCGCGCTCGGCGAGTACCTGGGCCACGGTTGCGCCGATGAGCGACGGGTTGGGGGCCACCGTGATGCCCGCGGCGGTCAGGACCTCCACCTTCTCCTGGGCGGACTCGCCGGCGGCCGAGACGATCGCACCTGCGTGGCCCATCCTGCGACCCTTGGGCGCCGACATCCCGGCGATGTAGGCGATGACCGGCTTACGCACGTACTCGCGCACGTAGTCGGCCCCGTCGGCCTCCTGCGGCCCGCCGATCTCCCCGATCATCACGATGGCGTCGGTCTCGGCGTCGGCTTCGAAAAGCTCGAGGTGGTCACGGAACGACGATCCGTTGACCGGATCCCCGCCGATGCCGACAGCAGTGGAGATCCCGATGCCTTGCGCCTTCATCTGGGCGGCGGCCTCATAACCGAGCGTGCCCGATCGTCCGATCACGCCGACCCGGCCTGGCAGGTAGATATGGCCGGCCATAATGCCCAGCATCGCCCGGCCAGGGCTGATCGTGCCAGCGCAGTTGGGGCCCGTGAGCAGCATGCGCTTCTCGGCTTTGTAGCGCCGCATGTAGCGCTTGACCTGCATCATGTCCTGCATGGGGATGCCGTCGGTGATGCAGACGCAATAGCGGATGCCCGCGTCGGCAGCCTCCATGATGGAGTCGGCCGCGAACGGCGCTGGCACGAAGACGATCGAGGTGTCCGCCTGGGTGGCTGCAACGGCGTCCTTGACGGTATTGAAGATCGGCCGGTCCAGCACCGTATCCCCGCCCTTGCCCGGCGTCACGCCCGCAACGATGTTCGTGCCATAGGCGATCATGTCCTCGGTGTGGAACCGCCCGATCCGGCCGGTCATCCCCTGGACGATGACGCGGGTGTGTTCGGTGATCAGAATGCTCATGATCCCGCCCCGCGGCAGGCAGGCGCGACGGCGACGGCGGCGACGGCCTTGGCGGCCGCGTCGGCGAGGCTGTCCGCGGTGATGATCGGCAGGCCAGATTCGCGAAGCAGCTTGCGCCCCTCCTCGACGTGGGTCCCCGCCAGGCGCACCACAACCGGAACCGTGACCTCCATCTCGGTGAACGCGGCCATGATCCCCTGGGCGACCCAGTCACACCGGTTGATCCCAGCGAAGATGTTGACCAGCATCGCCTTGACGTTGCTGTCCCGCAGCACCGCGCGGAAGGCTTTGAGCACCCGCTCGGGCGAGGCGCCACCGCCGATGTCGAGGAAGTTCGCCGGCCGTCCACCGGCGATCGCGATCATGTCCATGGTGGCCATGGCCAGCCCAGCCCCGTTGATCATGCAGCCGATATCGCCGTCAAGCCCGACGTAGGCCAGACCGCGGTCCGCCGCGTGGCTCTCCCTGGCATCCTCCTGGCTGCGGTCGCGCAGTTCGGTGATCTCGGGGTGACGGAAGAGCGCGCTGTCGTCGAAGGACATCTTCGCATCGAGTGCGACGAGCGCACCGTCAGTGGTCACCGCGAGTGGGTTGATCTCCAGCAGGGTGGCGTCCAGGTCACGAAACGCCCGGTAGGCGCCGCGGAAGAGCCGAACGGCCTGGGCGATCTGGGCCGACGCCAACCCCAGTGCGAAGGCGATCTCCCGCGCCTGGAAGTCCCGGAAGCCCACGGCGGGCTCGACCGGCGTCGGCACCATCGCGTCGGGCTCGGCGCCCACGTGCTCCTCGATGTCGATGCCGCCATGCGTCGAAGCCAGGACCGTGACCCGCTCGGTGCGGCGGTCCAGCACGATCCCGAAGTACAGTTCGCGCGCGACGTCGGTGGCCGCCTCGACGTACACCCGGTACACCAGCTTGCCCGCAGGCCCGGACTGCCTGGTCACCAGCCGATGGCCGAAGAGACCGTCAGCGGCCTGGAGTACCTCGCGGTCGGAGCGGCAGAACTGCACCCCGCCCGCCGCGCCCCGCCCGCCCGTGTGCACCTGGGCCTTGACCACCCAAGCCGCCCCGCCGATCTCCTGTGCCCGGTAGGACGCCTGCTCGGGGCTGTAGGCCAACCCGCCGCGCGGCACGGGCACCCCGAACCGGGCCAGTATCTCCTTCGCCTGATACTCGTGGATGTCCACCGCTGCCCCTTCAGGCCCGGCTCGCCTGTGCAGTCTTAATCGTCTGTGCGGCCTGAATCGCCTCGTCCAACGAGATGATCGTCTGGGCCATCCGCTCGGACGCCGCGTCGATCATCTTCCCGTCCAGCGATGCGGCGCCCTTGCCTTCGGCGGCGGCGGCGCGCAGCGCCTCGACGATGCGCCGGGCCCGGTCGACCTCGGCGGGGGGTGGGCTGAAGACCTCGTTGGCGAGGTCGATCTGGCTGGGGTGAATCGCCCACTTGCCCTCGCACCCCAGCGCGGCCGCTCGCCGGGCCCCGGTGCGATAGCCGTCGGGGTCGGAGTAGTCCCCGAACGGGCCGTCGATCGGGCGCAACCCATAGGCCCGGCACGCGACGATCATGCGGGACAACGCGAAGTGCCACTGGTCGCCCGGGTAGTCCGGGTTGAGGCCACCGATGCTCACCGTGCGTGCACGCAGGCTCGCGGCGTAGTCGGCGACGCCGAAGTGCAGTGCCTCCAACCGGGCACCTGGTCCGCCGGCGCTGCTCGCGATGGCTTCGACATTCGCCATGCCCAGGGCGGTCTCGATAAGCGCCTCGATACCGACGCGCGTGGCGTAGCCTTTAGCCTGCTCCACCTGATCGATGAGGGTCTGGACGCAGTACAGATCCGCAGGCACGCCGACCTTGGGCACCAGGATCGTGTGCAGCCGCTCACCCGCCTGCTCCATGACGTCGATGACGTCGCGATACATGTAATGGGTGTCGAGCCCGTTGATGCGCACCGATACCGTTTTACCTGTACCCGCCCAGTCGATGTCGTTGAGCGCCGCAATCACATTCTTGCGGGCCTGCTCTTTGTCCGCCGGTGCGACGGCGTCCTCGAGGTCGAGGAAGACGTAATCGGCCGGCCCGTTCGCCGCCTTCTCCATGAAGGCTGGATTGGAACCCGGCACGGCAAGTTCGCTGCGCTGCAATCGTGCCTTACGCATCGGGTAAAGAGTCTGGCTCATCGAACTGACTCCTGGCGGTAGTAGTTCTGGGCCGCGGCGACACCTGCGCCGAGGTCGACCTTGGCTCCGGCGTCGGCGAGGGACATCTCGGCGGCGGCCAATGCGGCGAGGCAGGATACCTCGTTGAGGTCGCCGAGGTGGCCGATACGAAAGACCTTGCCCGCAAGTTTGCTCAGGCCTGCGCCGAATGAGGTGCGGTAGCGTTGATAGGCGATGCGGCAGACGTCGGCGCCGTCTATTTCGTCGGGTAGCGTGATAGTGGTGACGGTATTGGAGTACAAGTCGGGGGAGACCGCACACAGGCTCAGGCCCAGTGCGTCGACGCCTTGGCGGATACCTTCAGCGAGCCGGTGATGGCGGGCGAAGACCTCCGACAGGCCCTCACTGAACAGCAGGTCGAGGGAGGCGGCCAGACCGTGCAGCAGCGGGATGGGCGGGGTGTATGGGAAATACCCCGTGTCGTTCATTCTTATCTGATCGTCGAAGTTGAAGTAGCAGCGGGCCATGGTGGCTGATTGCGCGGCCTGCAGGGCTTTGTCGCTGACCCCGAGAACCGCTAGACCGGGCGGGAGCATGAGGCCTTTCTGCGAGCCGGTGACGGCGAGGTCGACCCCCCAGGCTTCCTGCTGGAAATCGATCGACGCTATCGAGGAAACCCCGTCGACGAACAGCAGCGCGTCGGAGCCCGCGGCGTCCAGCACCGCACGCACCCCGGCGATGTCGGAGGTCACCCCGGTGGAGGTCTCGTTATGAGTGGCGAAAACCGCTTTGATGGACTTGTCCTCGGTGAGGTGGCGCTGGTATTGTTCCAGGGGGACGCCCGCTCCCCACTCGACATCGACACACACGACGTCCAGGCCCAACCGCCGCGCCATATCGACCCACAAATGGGAGAACTGCCCGAAACGCGACATGAGTACCCGGTCGCCGGGACTGAGCGTGTTGGTGATCCCCGCCTCCCACGCCCCCGTGCCGGAAGCGGGGTAGAGGAATACCCGGCCGGAGTGATTGGCCAAGAGCTCCTTGAGGTCGGCGAACAATGGGAGGGTGAGATTGGGGAAGTCGGGTGCGCGGTGATCCTGCATGGGTACGTTCATCGCGCGCCTGACCGCGTCGGGAACGTTAGTTGGACCGGGGATGAACAAGTGGTTGATCCCGTTGTGCACGTCGATCCCTGCCTTCCCAGCTGGGTAGATGATCGCTCGGTGCCCTGGTGACTCAGCTCACGGTAGCCGATCGTGACCGAACGGCGGCGCACCGGGACGGGCCCCTTCTGTCAGGTTGTGACATCGCCCAAGTTGTGACACCGCCACCGAGCGCCTACCTTCGTTCGTGGGGTCCGCTCACGTGTTCCGCCGTGGGTCGGCTACGTGGAAGATGGAGGTGCAGCGCTGGTTATGTCCGCACTCGCGGCTCATGCCACCAGCGAGTTCGTGCACCCCGCGCTGTTCTACCGCGGTGCTGAGGAGTACCTCGAAGGAACCGTGTCGTTCATCCGCACTGGGCTGGCCGCGGGGGAGCCCGTTGCCGTCGCGGTGCCCGGCCCTAACCTACGGCTGATCGTGGCAGAACTTGGTGTCGACGCCGATCCTGTGGTGCTGCTCGATATGACGCGGGTCGGTCGTAACCCGGGCCGGATCATCCCCGGGGTGCTGCGCGCGTTCGCCGATGCGCATCCCACCGGGCGAGTGCGGATCATCGGCGAGCCCATCTGGCCCGGCCGCACCGCCCTGGAGTACCCGGCCTGCGCCCAACACGAGGCGTTGATCAACCTGGCGTTCGCGGGCCGACCGGTCAGCATTCTGTGCCCCTACGATTCAGTGCATCTGGACCCCCGGGTGCTCTCCGACGCCGAGGCCACCCATCCGCTGCTCATCGATGCCAGCGGCACGCGCAAGAGTATCTGCTACGGCGCCGAACGGATCGTGGCCGAATACAACCAGCCGCTCCCGGCACCGCAGGCCCCCTGCTTCACCTTCGATGCCACCACTCTGGAGCTCGCTCGCCGGTTCGCCAGCGAGCGCGCCACCGGCCTCGGCTGGGATGGTGATCACACGGAGCTTATGCTGATGGTCGGTGAACTCGCCACGAACAGCGTCGTTTATGGCGGCGGTACCGGCACGCTGTCCGTCTGGGCGGAGCAGGGCTACCTGGTCTGCGAGGTCCGGGACAGCGGGCACATCACCGACCTGCTCGTCGGCAGGCGCCCCGTGGAGCGCACCCAATTCAGCGGTCGCGGCCTGCTGCTGGTCAACCACCTCGCCGACTTGGTCCGGCTGCACACCTGCGCCGAGGGCACCACTGTTCGCCTGCACCTGGCGCTGCCCGCGCAGCATCGGCCCCGGGCGAACCAGGGCCCCGCGGTCCACCTACGCAAGACCCCCGGGAGCGCGCCGCCCGGTCACGGACAATCCTTCGAGCGGGCGCCGTTGCGGTGGCAGACACATGACGCGCTGCGCGCCGCCTCGCGCTTCGCGCGGTATCTGCCACACGACGCTGCTGCCGAGGAGGAAAGCGAACGCCGCCAGCTTCGACCGGTGCTTGATGCATTGGCAGCGGCGGACGTACTCGTGCAGGTCGTGGAGTTGTGGCGGGCCAGGCTGGTTGCGCTGGCTCGCCATCGCGGCGCCCGCTGGGCTGAGATCGGCCACGCCCTCGGCGTCAGCAAACAAGCCGCTCACGAACGCTACGGACGCCCCCGCAAACGCCCCGCACCCCCCACCCCCCAGCCCCCCAAACCGCAATTCAACTCCGAATTCCAGTCCTGAGCGGTTCCGGACTGCCATTCGGCTCCGAATGGCGCTCGACGGGGTGCCAGAAACAGCAATTCGGCTCCGAACAGGGGTCCGGCCGGGTTAGGCGGGCGGCGCGTACTTCGGCCCGGCCCGGTGGGGGGAGGCGGATGCTGGTCGGGCGCTGTTCGTGTCGCGGGATATGCAGGGACGGCGGTGCTGGATAGCCGGCGGTGGGGGCGTCGGGGTGCTGGGGGTGGACGAGGTTCAGCAGTGCTCGCAGGGCGTGCTCCGCAGTGCCCTCGTAGGCCCAGACCACTACCTCGGGCGCGAACACGTCCACTTTGCCCTGCTTAGGCAACCTGGCTGTGGTGATCCGGTCGAAGTCTCGGATGGTGACGAGGTCGACGTAGTGCGGCCACTCGTAGGAGGCGACCAGGGCGGTCGGCGCTCTTCGGTCGCCACAGCAGTACACGACGAACCCGTCGGTGACGAGGTCGAGCAGCAACTGCTCCACAGCCGACGGCAGATCGGCTGGCGGCTCACGCCGCCACGTCCGTGGCGCAACAGTGGTCATCGGCTGGCTCCGGATCGTGAGTGTCGGGGTGCGCGAGACTGGCGATGATCTCGGCAGCGGTCGGTCGGGGCGGTCGAACTATGCAATAACGTTTGCAATTACGATCGCGAGCGGCTGCAGGGTTCGACGCGGTCCACAGGTTGGGATCACGCTGCTAACGAGCCGGACCAGCAGCCGCAGCGGCGGTGTCGTGCGCTGGTATCGAGCGCGAGCCATGGGGCACCCTCCTCAGCCCGGGTTGCGTCCAGTGGAACCCCAGTGGGCAGGGGGAGTTCGGGTCGACCCCTGCCTACCGGGTGCCTCGGCGGTGTTGCCCTGTGCGGTGTTGCCCTGGCGCTGTGTTGGGGTTGCCCCGGGGCTGGGCCGGGGGGCGACGGCCAGCGCACTGCCCGCATCGACGTTTGGGCATGGGTGCCTCCTGCCGAGATTCTGGTGTCGGACCCGAGGGCTAAGCTCTGGTCCGTTGATTCCGAACCAAGCTTTACCGAGCAGCTCCGCTGGTGATTTCACCTGGGACTGTCGAGAAGACTATCTTTGGTGACTTCACCAGTGCGATACTCCGATCGAGTGCTCGGGGTCGAGATATTGTTGACTCTGCGTGTATCTGATGTTCAGCGAGGAGGTAGTGATGGCGCCCTCTTCTCCCGTGGTCGCCCGCTGGGATCTGGGCCGACGGCTCCGCGAGCAGCGCGACCTGCTGGGCCTGACCGGAGCCGCCGCCGGACTGCCGGTGAAGCTGTCGGCCACGTTCCTCAGCGACGTCGAGAAGGGCAAGAAGAACCTGCCCGAGGACAAGCTCGACGCCCTGATCGCGGCCTATGAGATCGACGCCGATGTCGCTACCGAGCTGCGTGCGTTGCGCGCGGAGTGCAACCAGCGCGGCTGGTGGTCGAAGTTCAGCACGCTGTTCTCGGCCGACATGCTGCGCTTCATCGGCTGTGAGCACGGCGCCAAGGCCATTCACACCTTCAGCGGCAGCCTCGTCAGCGGCCTGCTACAGAGCCGGGACTACGCCCGTGCCGTGATCGAGGCGGGCAGCCCGTGGATCCGGCTGGCCGAAGCTGATCTGCGGGTCCAGGCTCGGATGATCCGCCAGCGCCGCCTCACCGGTGATGAGCCGCTGCATCTCAGCGCGGTGATGAGTGAAGCGGCGCTGCACCAGCAGATCGGCGGGCCTGCGGTGCTGGTCGCGCAGCTACGCCACCTGGTCACCATGATCGAGGAGCACCCCGACACGGTGGAGGTGCGCGTCGTCCCGTTCGCCTCGCCCGGCTATCCAGCACTGGGCGCCACCTACCAGCTCCTCACCTTCGACAGCCCGACGCTGCCTGCCTTGGTGTGGCTGGCGAACATCAGCTCCACCGAACTCATCGACGATGCTGTCCGGGTCAAGGAATACGGCTTGACCCATGCCGGTACCATTGAGGCTGCACTGAGCAAGCAAGAGACCCTCGACCTGGTCAAGCAGGTTGTGAAGGAGATCTAGTGATCGACATGGCTGACCCAACGCCCGCCGCCGCGGCTGGCGCGCCGTGGTTCACGTCTAGCTACTGCGTCAATGAAACCGATTGCGTCGAGGTCCGGTTCACCGGGGACGCCGTACTGGTCCGCGACTCCAAGAACCGCGCACACAGCCCGACCCTCGCCGTGACCACCACCGAGTGGACCGCCTTCCTCGACGAACTGGCCGACCGCCACTGACCGTGGTCCGCGTCGCCCCGTTCCAGCTGCACGTGGTCGGCTGGTTTCCGCTAGCGATCATCTCGTGCGCTCATGGACCGGGTGGCTCTGCGCAGACATCCGGTACAAGCGGGGTGGTTTCGTGCTTTCCACACAAGAGTATGCGTTCGGGCTGGCTGAGGCATTGACCCCGTAGCACAAAGATCGCCTTATCCTTCGGAATCGTTTGGTCACCGGTGCGCGGATAGTCGATCTGACCGCTTACGCCGTCCAGAGGGCCGTTACCCTGGCTGCTGATGTTCTCGATTCCCCTCAGTACATTGTCTGGCGAAGGTCGATCGACCCCAGCGTTCCGGACGCCTTGGACGAACACTTGTAACGCATCGTGCGCCAAGAGCGAACCGCCGCGCCGGGTGCTTGCGCACCCCCCTTCACGGAACAGTTGCTGGTAAACGACGAAGAAGCCGACACTATCGGGCAGCGCACTGCAATCTGGGTCCCCAGGCCAGGCTTGAAGCCTGTGCCAGGTAGTCGATGGTGAGCTCTGGGAACTCCTCAAGTCCTCTATCTAGCACAAAACGCGAAACAGAAACACCGCCGAGAAAACGGGGACAGCGCTTATCGCACTTGCTTTGCATGCCTTTGAGGAAGACGGATAATTGCTCCGCCCTCCCGGCGTAGAAGACAACATCATCGGGGCCGACGTCACACGCCTCGCGCCCAACGATGTGGATATCATCAATCTCGATCTGGTATTTCCTCTCCCGCACCACCAACCCGCGTGCTTCGAAGGCGAGCTTCGCTTGATCGCGGAGATCGTTACTATACAGATCGTCTTCGTCGTCCGAGTAGTAGATGGTAGCGCTTCGCGCACCAAGCCGAGCGTCGATATAGAATGCGCCGACCTCGGCTGCTCTTTGGCTGGTCGGCGCTACCTTATGGTAGTACGGATTTGTGTTGGCTGCCAGATTGGTGGTGGAGATAGATGCTCCAATCACCGGAATATTTGCCTTAGTAAGCCGGGCGATCGCATCTCGGGTGCCTGTTCGACTGGTACCCAGCCCCACGACCGCCACGAGAGTATCGTCCTCATCGGCTTCTCTGACGATCGCTTCAGCCGCCGCCCCGCCATCCATTCCGCCACCACCGTTAACCAGTAGCACCCGGACGGGCCGATCCGCCATTCTCCCTTTCTGGGCTACCGCGATACCTCGGAGCTGCTCCAATTCCGACCGATAG
Organism: Pseudonocardiales bacterium; assembly: GCA_052390495.1. Lineage (GTDB taxonomy): Bacteria > Actinomycetota > Actinomycetes > Mycobacteriales > Pseudonocardiaceae. The sequence continues at coordinate 11,925 of JBQTGW010000398.1, read as the reverse complement.
GAGGCGGCGTCCCAAGAGCTGAGATGACTCAGGTATACCACCGTGCGGTACCTGGGGTTTTTAACGGCATCCTCGTTCTGCTGGTGTATCAGATTCTCGACTTCTCTCAGGTCGTCAGCGAGCATCTGGTCCACGACGTCGCTCACATCGTCGAAGAATGATCGCTCGAACCCAATCCGATACACTGGCTACGGTCGGCAGTAAGAAGATGGCGCTGGAATTGCGGCTCCCAGTACCATGCGCCGCAGTGGCTTATAATAAGTTGAATAGCTGGTGAACGATGCGGAGGCGATCAGCAGAGCAGCAACTACGAACATCATCACGGGTTGCGGTGCGACTGGCAAGCGAATTTCGGTTAGCTCTGCACGGAGACCCTTGGGTGGACGCTCGGTCGGTATCCTCAGGGCGATAAACCATGTGCGGCCGGAGTCGGTGAGCGCCCTGTACCACTTGCTGTAGTAAAATTTGATGTCGGCTATCGAGTAGCCGTCGTGATCCTTCGGTTGATAATTAGAGAACTCTGTTCCTTCGAGTGCTGAGCTGTCGCCTTGGGCGATGATGAGCAGTGGATGAAAGTAGGCGCGCACCCGTGGTTGCCGTCCCGGTCCGGCGGTATTCTTGCGCAAGTAGTCGGTTCGAGAGTCACTGATGAGCTCGAGAAGACGAAGACCAGCGGTCGTCGGCCCGATCTTGTCGATCAGTAGTACCGGATAAGTCGTCCTGCGGCGCCCAACACCGAACAGCATGGTACGGCGGTAGCCGCGTCTCAGATCCTCCATGAAAGCATCGACGAGCAGGCGATCGACGTCATCCTGTTTGATAGCCCTCGGAAACTGCTGGCACTATGAGTCAGGGCAATTCGGTTTCTGGCGACCCAATGCGGTGGGCGCCAGAATATTCGCATCAACCGAATCCCCAGGGGTGGCAACAGTAGAACAGGAATCCGAACCCACCGGGGAATTTCATCGATCATGTCTATTTCGGTTCTGGTCGTTCTATTCTGGAGCTGATAGCGTTCTTTGATGAACTCCTGCAGCGCATTATCGACACGCCGCCCGGGTTGATCGGGTTGGGGTGGCATCGTATGATTCATGATGAGGCTCGTGAGCCATACCGCGAGGCTGTAGTGCGGAAATCCGAGTTGCCGTCCGCGACCCCTACGTTGGGATAGATCGGCGACTACGCCGTCAAGGAGCTGGCGAATAGACTTATCGGCTGGCTGGTCATTATCAGCAAGCGAAGTTTCTCGTCCGTTTATTCTGCTATGCAGGATTCCTCGGGCTTGGTGGAGTCGATCAGCGAGTCCGTCCAGCGGGTTTTTCACGGTGGGCTTGCAGACCAGATAGAGGATCGGAAGCAGGGTCTTACGCCACCAACGTCTGGGACGGAGAACGAGGTCGTCCAGCTTGTTCAAGAGCGCGGGCGCTCCGTCGAAGAGCAGACCTTCCAAGTCGTTGCTTGTCGGGTCCCAGCGCTTGGCTCTCATCGGCGTCGCCCCTTGGTTCACGCTGAGCCGCTCGACCCGTTCCGACACGGAGTCGCATGTAATGCTCAGTAATCAGTCATGTTCACGTTGTATCGAGAGTGGAGCGTAGACCGTTACCAACGATCAGCGCAGGCGTTTCGCGAATCGAGCGGGGGCGATACTGTACTTGACGTATCCGGGCTTGCGCCTGATCTGACTTGATCCGGTGACGTGAGCAGGTGGGCTTACTAGCTCTGCGATCTAGGGACGTTGCCCGTTGCTGTCCGGCAGTCCGATGATCTTGTCATGTTCGGCCCGGAGCAGGGCTGCCAGCGCGGGATCTGCCGTCGCGATGTCCATCCCGGCGTGAGAAAGCAGCGCGAGGTTGGTCTCCTCGGCGCGCGGTAGCTCCACCGCTTCTCCAGCGCCGAGCAGCGTGGCGGCCGACTGCTCGGCCAACAACTTCATGCACCAGTGCGAGAAGTCCCGCTTCCTCCGCTGGTGGAGGACGGGCTCGCGGGCCGGTGGGTGTGATCAATCCGGACCAACGTGGTGCCGCTGCGGTATCATCGAGCCGTGGCGATGACGTTGCGGCTGTCGGACGAGGAACAGGCGACCCTTCAGGTTCAGGCCGAGCGCGAAGGCGCCTCCATGCAGGAGGTTGCCCGGCGGGCCATCAGGGAGCGCGCCGAGCGGTGGGACCACTCCGCCCGAGTCACCGACTCCGCCGAGCGCATGATCGAGCGATGGGCCGACGTGCTCGGCGATCTCGCTCACTCGTGACCGCCTACGCATTCCTTCCTGCGAAGGTGGCCTCATGAACGTCGGGTACCTCACTCTGGAGGATGCGTTTGAGTTGATCCGCCGATTGGGTGCCGGTCCGGTACGGGACGTTGGGTTGCTCGACTCCGCACTCCATCGCCCGCAGTCGGCTCTCTTCGGGCAGGATGCTTATCCGAGCATTGAGCTCAAAGCCGCAGCGCTGTTGCATTCGCTTGCCCGGAATCATCCTCTGGTCGATGGCAACAAGCGATTGGCCTGGCTCGCGACAGTGGTGTTCCTCGATATCAATGGCTATCGCTGCGACCTGAGCAGGGCTGAGGCTGTGCAACTCGTGCTCGAAGTCGCCAAGGGTGACCTGGACGTCCACGAGATCGCCGAACAGCTCGCTGCCCGTCCCATGGTGTGATCGAGCGGTCGTCAGGGGCGCTGTCCGTTGGTGTCCGGCAGTCCGATGATCTTGCCGTGTTCGGCTCGCAGCACGGCTGCCAGCGCGGGATCAGCGGTTGCGAGTGGGCGACCGTGCATGATCGCAGTGGCCGAGGCGACGCAGTCCGCGAGGCTGACCGCGCAGCGTTCCCGATGGTAGTGGCGGGCGCGTAGCCGTCCCGCGAGGGTCGCTGTCGCGGCGTCGAGCATCGCGATGTCCATCCCGGCGTGGGAAAGCAGCGCGAGGTCGGCATCGACGTCGTCGGCCGCGCGGTGATAGACCCGCACCAGCTGGTCGATGACCTCGGCTTGATTGACGGAAGGCAGCAAGGTCGGTCCGCGCAGCAGCGTGGCCACTTCGTCGGCGGCGGGCTCATCGCGGAGGAACGAGATCACCGCGTAGGCGTCGAGAACGGTCACGTGGTGCGTGCATCCTCGTGCGCGGCATCGGCGGCACGCTCAGCGGCGCGGGCGCGCTCGCTCGTCGGCCCGGCATCGGCATGGCTGCCGCGTAGTGCGGCGATCGGGTCGTCGGGGATCGGCCGCACGATCGCGTAGTCACCTTTGTCGATCACGAGCACGGCAGGGGTACGCCACCGATGCCGCAGCGCGGCGGGCAGCGACACCTGGCCGTTGCTCGTCACCTTGGTTCTGACTGCGTCCATCTTGCCATCATATGCGGATAGTTCGGCGTATGACGAATCTCCCGTCATTTCAGATATTCGGCCTCGCGCCGCGCTGATCTTCAAGGTCACCGCCTTGGCCAGGAGGGCCGAGGCGTGTTCCGCCCTTCCGGTGGAGTCGTCAGCCGCCGCCTCCCTGCCAGGCTCATTGTGGGAACCCCGACCCGGTGTTCCGGCGAGTGTGCAGGCGAGGAGTACGGCACGATGTCCAGCGCAACCTCAGATTCCGTCGTCGCGCCGTTGGCCGAGGCCGATGACGTGCCCGCGCCGGCCCGGATGGCGGAGCTGCTGGGGGGCTTCGAGCTGTCCCAGGCGCTGTATGTTGTCGCCAAGCTCGACATCGCCTCGGCGTTGACCGCCGGTCCCCGCTCGGTCGGCGACCTGGCCGCCGTGACCGGCTGCCACCCTGATTCCCTGCGACGGCTGGTCCGCACCTTGTCCGGGGTGGGGGTGTTCACCCGGCGAGACGGCGACGTGGTCGCGCTGACGCCATTCGGCGCCACGCTCGCAGCTGGCACCCCAGGGTCGGTGCGTGATCTTGCTCTGATGCGGATGGAAATCACGTACGCGCCGTTCGCGGAGCTCGTGCACACCGTGCGTACCGGGGTGCCTGCCGCGATCAAGCACTACGGCAAGCCGTTCTTCGACTGGCTCGCCGAGGACGACGGACGGGTCGCGCTGTTCACCGCGGCCATGTCCAGCTTCGGCGACGGGGTCAGAGGTGGTGCGCTCAGCGGCTATCAACCCCCGCCGGGACGGACCATCGCCGACATCGGCGGCGCCGACGGGACGCAACTGGCTGCGCTGCTCGATGCCGACCCGACCCGTCACGGGATCGTGTTCGACCTGCCCCACGTCGTGCCCGCGGCGCGGGCACTGCTGGCGCAGCGGGGTCTGGACCAGCGGGTGGAGGTTGCAAGCGGCGACTTCTTCGTGCAGGTCCCCGCCGCCGATGTCTATGTGTTGTCAACGATTCTGCACGACTGGGACGACGCTGCCGCCACCCGGATCCTGCACGCCATCAAGACCGCGGCGACACCGGCTGCGCGGCTACTCGTCGTCGAAACGATCGTCCCGCCGGGAGACGAACCGCATTACAGCAAGGCCCTCGACCTGACCATGCTGGGCCTGGTCACCGGCAAGGAACGCACCCGTCCCGAGTACGAGACCTTGCTCGCCACCAGCGGATTCACCATCGACCGCGTCGTCCCGACGCCGAACCCCAGCCCATTCTCGATCATTGAAGCCACCCTGAGCTGATCGGTCGCCGGATCAGACTGCAGGCGTCGGGTCAGGAACCGGTTGGGCGGAACACCACCTGCTCCAGTCTGCTCACCCGGGCGTCGAGGTTGGTCTCCTCGGCGCGCTGCTGCTCGATCCATCGGCGGATCAGGGCCGTTGGCTTGACGTGCGCCGCCTCGGCCTGCGCCCGCACCCAGTCCAGTAGCGACTTCGGCATCCGGAGCGATGTGGTGATCATTGGATCTGCCACCGTGTCGGTCTCCCAGTGACCGTGCTCCATCTCGGCGCTGGTGTCGTGTGTGTCGTAGTACTCGGCCAGCTCGTCGATCCTTGTCACGGTGCTCACCTCGCCTTCCGCTGGTAGGTGCGCCGCTCGGAGTCGGTGAGGTCCCGTGCAGTGCGCACGTCATATCGGCCATCTGGTGCCTCGCTCAGCACGACGAGTAAAAACCGGCCGGAGTCCGTGCAGCCGTGTATCAGTTCGGCGCCTTGTCGGCCTGGCGCTGACCAGCGCGGTCTACTGTTCACCACCTGCTCGACCTCGTCCGCGGTCACCTGGTGCCGGGCGATGTGGGCCTCGGCGTGCTCCGTCCATCGGATCTCCCGCACGCCCAGAGTACAGCACAACGCAATGCGCGCCGAGCTGCTTTTCGAAGGACTCGCGTGGCTCGACAGGCTCCGCCAGATCTCTTCGGTCCGCGTACTGCGACCGCGCCCAGTCCAGCAACGGCTCCGGCGGTCGGCGTGAGGTGACGGTCCGCGCCGCGACATAGGCCAGGGCGGCGTTGACGGTTTCGACCTTGGCGGTCGTTCCCAGCTCGCGTGCGGCTGGGGCGACCTTCTCGTCGTCGAGATCCGTGTGTTGTCCTATTCGATAGCAAGCAAGGCAAAAACTGTGCCTCGCAGTATGGCTGCGAAGGTGCGGTGGGCTACTGACTGGTGGCGGGGTGTGTCCGTCGCCGACTAACTATTGTGGGAGCCACCATGCATGATCGTGGGTACACCTCCCGGCTGGCCCGCCGGGCCGCCGCATGTGTCGTTGTCGTGGGGGTCGCCGGGTGCGCGGGCACCGCCGGGCCTGACACCGCTGGGCCCGGCGGTGCCGGGTCGGAGTCGGCCCAGGAGAACCGGTACTGCCAGGTGAATCTGGCGGCCAACGCGGATGCCTATCAGGCGCGCTTCACTGTGCCGGACATGGTCAACGCGTGGGGCGTCGCGATCCGCCCCCAGGGCGCGGGTGGGCATTTCTGGGTCGGCGCCGGGGGGCACTCCTACGAGTTCGTCGGTGACGTGTCCGAGTCCGCCGATCCGAAGCTGCGAGAGCTGTACCAGGACGGCCTGACCGACGTGACGATCCCGGGCGCGGACAGCGACATCACCGACGCGGGCATCGGCAAGACGACTGGGGTGATCTTCAACGGCGCCGATATCGGCTCCGACAAATTCGTCGTGACCGACCAGGCCGCGCAGGTCGAAGGGGGCACCGTCGGGCTGGGCGGCTCGGCGCGGTTCATCTTCGCCACCGACTCCGGGCACATCGCCGCCTGGGGCGAGCGCGGGCCGGACGGCAAGGTGGTCCGGGTGAACGGCCCCACTCAGGAGAAGTTCAACGGTGAGCCCGATGGCATGCAGTTCTTCGGGGTGGCGATCAGGCAGGGCAGTTTCGACACGCTGTGGGCCGCCGATTTCGGCGCCCAGCCGCAGATCCGGCAGTTCGACCAGAACTGGCAGCTGGTGCCGACCAAGGGTTTCGCCAACCCCTTCGCCACTGGCGAATCCGCCGGTCCCGGCCTGGGCAACCGGCCGGTGCCGGGTGACCCGGTTCCATTCAACATCACCACCGTCGGTGATCGGGTGTTCGTGGCCTACGCCATCTCCCAGCCGTCCGAGGAGCCCCAGCCGCCCGGGGAGCCCCAGCCGCCCGGGGAGCCAGGACCCGCGTTCCTCGCGGGTGAGGAGGACTCGCTGAACAAGGAGCAGGAGAAGGCCGCGGCAGGCCACCCGGACAAGGGCAAGCTCGCCGAGTTCACCAGCGAGGGCGAGTTGGTCCGGATCTTCCAGGACGACGGCAAGCTCAACGCGCCCTGGGGTGTCGCGGTGGCGCCTGCGGATTTCGGCGCCATGGGCGGCAAGGTCCTGGTCGGCAACTTCGGCGGGGCCGGCCGGATCGCCGCGTTCGACGACGCCACCGGCGATTTCGTCGACTACCTGCGTGACGAGGCGGGAGCGCCGGTCGGCATCGAGGGCCTCTGGAACATCTTGTTCGGCAACGGGGAGAGCCTCGGCGACGCCGACGCCCTGTACTTCGCGGCGGGACCCGCCGAGGAGAAGGACGGGCTGTTCGGCGCGTTGCGCCGCACCTGCTGACCCGAGCCCGCGGACCCGGAGTCCGCTGGCCCGGAGCGATGCTCGTCGCGCTCACCAGGGACGGGCAGCCCATCAACGGTTTCGGGACCGGCGGTGTGCCGACGTTCGACTTCGGCGGCAACTCGGACTCGCTCTTCGCCGTCGCCCGCTACATCGACCCGACGCGGGCGATCGCCGTCGGCTTCAAGGGCCACGTGTGCCCTGGAAGGAGCTGCTGCTGATTGCCGGCGTCTTCGCCGAGATCGGGGCGCGGCGGCGAATGCTGCTATTCCTGTGGGGGGTGGCGGCAGTCACGTTCGCGATAAGCCTGTGGCAACCGTGGCTTTGATCCGCGCTGGTCGGGCCGCGACCCACCGGGCATGAGCGCCGGACACGCGGGTTAGGGGGTTAGTTCGAGGATTACTTGGCGGTTTTGGGCGGCGGCTATGGGGTCCAGGTTGCCTTGGGGATCGCGGTCGAGGAGGTAGGTGGGGAAGTCGCTGCCCAGGCCGCGGGCTTCGATTCGCTCGGCGGGGGCGCCTAGGGAGATGAGCAGGTCGCGGACGGCGTTGGCGCGGTCGCGGGACAGGGTGAGGCGGCCGGACGCGGTGCCTGCTGAGGAGGTGGTTCCGGTGAGGACCGCACGCTTGCCGTTGCTGATTTCACGGGCGTAGTCGGCCAGCACCTCCAGGGCCGCGGCACGATCCCGGAACACGGCTTGATCGGGCAGGAAGCCCACGGTGCCGTCGCGCAGCACGGTGACCGACGGCGGGGGGCCGACCGAGCGAACCGCCACCGGGACGACGCTGACCGGGGGCAGTCCTTCGAGGGTCCGGGTACTGGGCAGGGGCGCTTGCATGATCTCTGCGCTGCCGCCCGTCGCCTCGACGATCGCGGTCCACAGTTCCACCAGGATGGCGCGGGCGGGCTGGGGCAGCGGCTGCTGGGGTGGGGCGGTGTCGCCGAGACCGGTGAACACCACCCGGATCCCGGTGAGGTCGGGCAGCTGCTGGGTGCGGCGCAGGAGATCGACCACCTCGCTCGGGTTCGCGCTGAGCAGGGCACCGTCTTGGTCCTGGAAGCGCAGCGCGCCGGTGGTCTGCAGGCCACTGTCAATCACGATGATGGTCTGCGGCCCGACGGCCTCGGTCACTGAACGCGCGGCCAGGGAGAGCGCGGCGAGCAGGTCCACCTCGGGGCTGTCGGCGCGGGTGGCGTCTAGGGTGATGTTGAGCTGTGTGATCTTGTCCTGTTTGTAGAGGGGATTGTCGTTCGGGGTCCCCAGATCCAGCGTTGCCGACGCGGTGGGGGTGCCGTCGGGCACGATGACGGTCACCGGGGATTCAAGGCCGGAGGCGGTGTCGAGCTCGGCTCGGACCGTGTTGATCAGGCTGGGGGCCACCATGTTGGCACGGGCTCCCACGATGATGGCCAGCGCTCCCGGCTCGCTGTTGCCGGTCGCGGCGCCGCAGCCGGCCAGCAGGATCAGCCCCGGCAGGATCCACCCAAGCACGGGCCCACTGACCATGCGGAGGTTCATCTCTTCAGTTCCCCGGGTTCTGGGCGATAGGTGCGGCCGATGGCGATCTCGACGCCGTCGGTGATCATAGGGTTCGCCAGATCGCGGGCCAAATGGTGCTGGTAGTGGTGCTTGAGCTCGGCGGCGAAACCATCCTGCTCGGCGCGTTTGCCCGCCCACTGCTCGGCGAGCTGAGCCTCGGACTCCCGGGCGCGGTCCATGTCGAAGCGCGCCACCACCACGTCCCCGTGCTTGTCCACCAGCGCCGCCCGCAGTTTCGCCACCCGGGTGCCAGCCGCCCGCAGGTTCTTCAGATACGGGTTGTACCTGGTTGCGCTGCGCAGTAGCACGACCGTTCCGACGGCGAGTACGACGAGTAGCCACCCGAGGACGAGCGTCGTGGTGCCGACCCCGGAGCGTTCCAGCAGCGAGTCTCCCATCGTCAGATAGGCCGCCCGAATCGCAGCGACGAACAAGGACACGCCCACCCACAGCAGCGCTCCGCCCACCAGTCCGGCGATCAACAGGCCCCGGTCGCCCCGTGCCCTGTTGCCCCGGGACCTGCGGAACCGGGCGACCAGCTCGCCGAGCTGTTTGGGGAGCAGGACGTTGACCAGGATGATGGACGCGGCCAGCACCGCGGTCTCGGCCAAGGAGCTGCCCATCAGCTGGAACGCGCTGTAGTTCAGGCCGACCTCGGCGAAGGCGGCTCCCAGGTAGATCGCCCAGTCCTTGGCTGCCTCCGCTCGGCGGTTCTCGTCGATCCGGCTCTCGGCAGCCCAGCTTCCGCCGTCGTCACCGGGTTCGGTGCCCGCCACGATGGCGCGCATACGGTCGCGATACGCGGTGGCTTCGCGCAGCTCCTGGGTGAGGTGTTCCTCGGTTTTCTCGCCGGTGGCCTGGTTGCGGGTGGCGCCGCGGTGCAGCTGCGCAGCCGTTTTCCGGTCGTTCTGCTGGCGTATTTCCGCTTCGGCCGACCACTGGTGGTGCCACCGATCGATCTTGTGTTCCATGATCAGTGGATGGCCGTGTACGCCGACGTTGCCGTCGTACATTCCGCTGCCAGCGTCTTTGCGCGCCTCGGACTCGACGAAATCGCGCAGCGCGTCCTCGTTGACGTCAGGACCGGGGGCCGGGCCCGCTACAACAGGCATTGCAGCTTGATCCCCGGTGGACGTCCCAGTGGACTTCCCAAGGGGGGACTTCCCGGCGGGCTTGTCGGGCTGAAGGGATGGCACGTCACTCACTCCTTGGTCCTTAAACCGGGGTTCCTTTGAACCGGCGGGTCCGCTAACCGACGCGCGGGACTTGGATCGGGAAGGGATGCTCGATGGCGGCTGCCGACGTGCGGGTCGCGAAGTCCTTGAGGAACCACCGGTAGCTCTCGGCGAGGTCGCCGTCGACCTCCAGGGCCAGCATCGGCAGGTCACCGTGGACCCACGGCTCCGCAGCGACCGGTGGGGCTAGCAGGGTTGGCGCGTCGGGAGTGCCTGCAGGCGTCCGGTTCGGATGGCGGCGCAGCAGAGCTGCCTCGTAGATGCCTACCAGCTCCTCGTACCGGGCGAGATGTGCCCCGGCAGCGGCTCGGGCAACCTCGATCACGTGGTGCCGGATGGTGCCCAGCTGGCCGAGTTGCTGCTCGGCGACGTTCTGCTCGGTGATGCGGCGCTGGTATGCCTGCACCGCCGCGGCGGCTTGGCGGGCTTCGACGAGCCAGTCGGGAATCCGGTCCGCCGGCTGCGAATCGGGATTCGTCGGCCTCGGCTTGATCAGCGTAGGGCTCGGCCGACTCACCGGGTCCCGCCGGAACTGTTCGAGCAACGTGAGAATCCGGACCGCCTCGACGTCGACCGGGGCGATCTTGTCGTGTAGCCACCCGCTGACGCTTCGCTGACCGGCCTGCGCCTGCGCGCGCAGGGCGTCCAGGTACGGCCTCGGCAGGTCGGCATCAATGGCTCGCAGCCGGGCGTCGCGGCGGCCATGCCAGGCCACCCGCCAGCGTTCCCACCACCGGATCGGGCTGGGAGCAGGCGGCTCCCCTGGGCTGATGGGCCCTGGGCTGATGGGCCCTGGGCTGGTGAGCCCTGGGCTGGTGGGCAGGAGCTCCATCTGCGCCGTCCTCCGTGGTTGTCCCGTTCTTCGCGGGACTTCACCACGTGATACCTGTCCAGTGGGGCATTTCGTTACAGAGAGAACACGATCGGGTGGATCTCGCCGTTCATTTATGCCTCTCGGTGACGCCCGCTCAAGCCACCCGAGGTGTGCGCGACGCGGGTGTGCACGATCATGATGACACCCAGCTGCGGAGCCGGGTCACCCGGCCGATCTGCGCGCGTTCAATGGCGAACGCCTCGGCAACGCCGGGATCGCGATGGCGCTTACCGCGCCGCCAGATCCGTTGGGCCAGACGACGGTTGCCGTGCATGGCGTAGAGGGCGCCGAGTCGGGCGAGCGCGGTGCCGATGGTGGCTGGGCGGGCGCCGGGTTCGGCTATCGCGGCGTGGTAGGCGTCTTCGGCGTCGTCGGGATGGCGGTACTGGTTGATCCGGCCAAGTCGCAGCGCCGCATGTGCCCAGTCGTCTCCGCTGGCCAGGTCCAGCAGCCGCTCGCACGCCCGCGCCAGCACGGTGTCATCACTGAGCCTTTCGGCGAGCTTGGCCAGCTCGATGGCGGCGTGACCGCCGCTCGGGGCGTCCTCCAGGAGCATGGCCTGCTCGAACGCGTGCGCTGCGGCGATCGGGGTCGACCATCGTCGCACCATGCCGAGGTTGAGCCAGGCCAGCGCCGCGACGGCCGGGTCGTCGCTGCCCGCGGCGAGGTCCCACAGCTCGATGGCTCGACCACTGTCGAAGCAGGAGTACAGCTCGACCTGCGCCATCACCATCGCCAGCCGTTCCCGCACGCCGTCGCTCTCGCTGTCGCCTTCGAAGAGGGCATGATCGACGGTGGCGCGGAGCTGGAGGCGCTGTCCAGCGTCGGGCCAGATACGGCGCATCCCGAACACGGTGATGGTCGGCAGCAGTGCAGCCAGGGCCGACGGAGTCGCCGTCACGCAGGCGTCGACGAGGTAGGCGAGTGCGTCGTCGTCGCGGCCGGCGCGGTGCAGCAGCACCGCCCGCAGCACGGTCACCTCCTCGGGGCTCAGGTGGCGGGCCGCGAGGCTGACAGCGGCTTCCGCGTCATCGGTACGGCCTTCCACGGTGGCCAGGTGCGCCAGACTGGTGGCGGCCCATTCCGCGGTCTCGGGCCCCGCAGCCTCGGACAGGTACTCCAGCAACGGCCGTACGCCGGGGATCAGGCACAGCTTCCCGTCCGCGGCGAACTTGTCCCCGGCGGCGATCAGCAGCGGGCGGGCCAGGTCGCGACGCTTGGCGTCGTCGGTGTCGGTCAACGACCGGAACAGCTGCGCCGCGCGTTCGTCGTCGCCCTCCCCGGCGGCCAACGACGCCTCCATCACGTCG
>JBQTGW010000397.1:0-9376 GCA_052390495.1 Pseudonocardiales bacterium | reverse complement strand
ATCCGGCCAGGTCAGCACTCAGGGCGGCGCGAGGCACCTGGCCAGTTGGCTCCGAAGGGGGGGTGGTGAGGGGGTGGGTGCAGCGGGGGCGTTCACGGGGGCTCCCCGTTCCGCGGTGCATCACTTGGCGTCATGAGTGCAACACAACCAGTGAACTTGACGTGGCCCTGGCCGCTGAGCTCTATCTTGATCAGAGTGTCCGCGTCAAGTGAGGCTTAAGGCGAGCAGCCCCGCGGAAAGCCCCATGAATAGGCGGCCGTCGTCGAAGCTCGCGAGTCCGAGCGTTTCGTAATGGGTGGGAATCAGGTGAAGTTCCTGGCCGGTGGCCGGGTCCCACGAGCAGCTGGTGGCCGGGTGGCAGGCGCAGGGTGAGCTGACCGGCGTGGCGGATGAGTCGTCCGGGGATGCGGATGAGGCGGTGGCGGAGGGTGGCGATCATGGCTTTGCCGCCGCGGACGCCGAGGCCGGCCAGGGGTACGGGTGCCTCGGGATCGTTGGTGGTGGGGCTGGGGGCGGTGAGCTGGTGGAGCCAGCCGGCGAGCACCTGCCCCGCCGCATCCGCCCGGTGCCGATCCAGACCCACCAGATGATCCTCACCAGCCAGCTGTACGGCGGCCAACCCCACCAACAGCGCCGCCCCACCATGACCGCGAGCACGTTGTTTGATCGGCCCGATCGCAGCATCCAACAGCGCAATCACGTCGAGTCGCTCGACGGCGACCTCGCGGCGGGCGGCGTCGACCAGGTCCTCACTGTCGTCGAGGCCGCCGCCGGGCAGCTCCCACCAGTGGTGGCCTGGGTCATCGGGGTCGAGCGCGTGGATGAGCAGTACGCGGTCGGCGATGTCAAGCAGCAGCACACAGGCACCGATTCGCGGAGCGGCGCGGGTGGGGTTGGGCATCCTGCGACGGATCCTCGCGGTTGGCTGGTGGTCGGTCTGGCAGTCGACGCAGGGGAAAATGTGGGAGCCTACTATAACGCAAAGGCGCTGGTCAGTGAGCTGGAAGCACTGCTCAGGAAACTTCCAACGGGATCCGCACCAAGCACCCCGGCCGCACGACAGACCAGGTCGACGAGGCTGTGAGGCTCTACGCGGCCGGTTGGTCGCTAGCCCAGATCAGCGAGCATCTCGGTGTCACAGCCAGAACAGTGGGGCTCCGGCCTCCCTGGACGAGGCGTAACGATGCGCGACAGCCCTGGTAGGAATCGGACGGCGTGAGGCCGGTAGACATCGGCTACGACGTTGCAGGCAGCAGCCTGACCTCCAGTTTGGCTGGACACAGCTTCGGCAGCTGAGAAAGTCCAGCTCGGGATTTGCCGATCCGCCGTACTGCGGCGGCCATCCCGCGCGGTTGCGGTCGGTGAGAAGGGGTTCGTTCCGCCCAGCAAGGTGCCTGGCCTCTGGGGCCACCAGTTCGGGCAAGACCGTCGAGAGGACACGCGGCTCGTGAGGTGAGCTTCCGAGAGAGTGACGGTGCTCCCCCCTACCATGGGGCCATGGCGGGTAGGCAACTGAAGGAGATCTTCAAGGCGTTCCATGCGCGGGACGAGCTCTCCTTTCGTCGTGCCGCCATGGAGATCATCGAAGAGGAGCAGGCCAAGCATCACAACGCGCTCGCCCGCGACCTGCAGAAATTGCTCGTCGCGGGTGGTGCGCAGGTTGATGCCGGAGCTACGATCATCGTTCCAGCACCCCCGAAGGATCGTGAGGGGGAATGGGACCTAGGCGAGGTCAAAGAGCCCGACCGGCTGCTCGATGAGCTCATCTTGGATGTGCATCTGGTGTCGATGCTTGACGGTATCGTCGAGGAAGTCCGCCAGTGGCAGGCTCTCGATGCAGCCGGGATCCCACGCAGACAGCGTCTGTTGCTGGAGGGACCTCCCGGCTGTGGCAAGACCACCGCCGCAGAGGCCCTGGCGACCGAGCTGGGTCGTCCCTTCCTTCTTGTCAGGCTTGACGCCGTCGTGTCCTCCTATCTGGGCGAGACTGCGAGCAACCTCCGCCGGGTGCTGGACTACGCTGATCAGGCTCCGTTCGTCGTTCTGTTCGACGAGTTCGACGCGCTGGGTAGGTCACGTGACGACCAGGCCGAGCACGGAGAGATGAAACGAGTCGTCACGGCATTTCTCCAGATGACCGACCGCTACAGGGGGCCAAGCCTCCTCCTGGCAGCAACCAATCACTCCGAACTGCTGGACCACGCGCTGTGGCGCCGGTTCGACGAGGTGTTGACATTCCGCAAGCCGACAGTCCACGAACTCCGTCGGCTTCTGCGCCTTAGGCTCAAACGTATGCCTCACGCAGGTCTGGACATCGACGCGTACGCACGCTCGCTCAAGGGTCTCCCCCATGCCGCCGCCGAGAAGGTCATCACCGACGCCAGACGCCACGCGCTACTGCGCGAATCCGCCACTGTTGAGGCAGAAGACATTGATTCTGCTTTGCCCAACGTGATCAAGCGCCCGTGGTAGAAGCGGAACATGCCAGAGCACCTGCTGTTACCCGAACCACGCCGCCTGCCATCGCGACGAGCCGGAGGTGCTGGTGGCGGTGCACCGCAGCGGCAACGCGGAGATCACGGTCGGCACCTACGGCAACAACTTGCCGACACGACTCGTGCCCCACGCAGAATCGATCAGGGCATCGACCCGACATTGGTTTTCAAGATCAAAGCCGGGTCCCGACCCGATGACACGGCCTTCGAGGGCCGTGGCCTACACGTGCTCGGTGAGACCGTCGACTACACCTACTTCGTCCTCGCCGATGACCAGGGCGCCGTGCTTTCGCAGGCCATCGACCACTACATCCGCACCGGTGACCTCCGCTCCTTCTTCAATCTTATTGATGACATCGAGCCCTACGGTGCAGAGGATCGACTTGGTCCCGGGATCGAGGAACTCCTAACTGGTTACGCAGGAGTTCAAACGGTCGATGTCAGCATCTGGCCAGCCAGCAACGTGCAGGAGGCGCAAGCACGTGTGCGGACTGTAGAAGCGGTACTCACGCGCTCAGAGGGGCAGATCCTGCTCCGATCAGTCAGTGCCCGTCGCACCTATATCCGGGTCGCCGTTAACTCTGACGGGCTGCGCGACTTGTTAGAGACGAGCGTTGTCGAGGTTGTCCGTACGCCTCCAGTACCGTTCCTCGACTTCCGGGACTGGCGCGACCTAGGAGCTGGCGACCTCACTATAGCTGCACAAGCAGGAGCAATTGTCGGCGTTCTCGACGACTCTCCAGAAACCGGTCATCCACTCTTGAAGGGGCACGTATTATCTGACGAGTCACTCGCGCCTGCTAACTATCAGTGGCAACGTCGAGGAAGTCACGGCACTGAGGTCGTCGGTCGCGTGCTTTACCCCAACTTGCATGAAGAACTTCGTGATGTTCTCGCGCTCACGGCAGTCGGGACGGTCC
Source organism: Pseudonocardiales bacterium (assembly GCA_052390495.1). Taxonomy (GTDB): domain Bacteria; phylum Actinomycetota; class Actinomycetes; order Mycobacteriales; family Pseudonocardiaceae. Next base: position 5,961 of record JBQTGW010000397.1, on the reverse strand, counting down.
GTGTCGTACGGATCCTTGAGCCCGACCCCCACAGAGCCAACGAGGCTCCGCGCTTCGCGACCTACGCCCTCCCGCACGAACTCGTCAATCAGGCGATCCGGCACCTTCACGACAAGCATGGCGTCAGGGTCTTCAACTTTTCGGTCGGCTATGCCGAGCCATTCAGCGACGTACACGTTGGTCCGCTCACCGAGGCCATCGACGACCTCATTCGCGAACTCGACATCGTCGTAATCGTGCCTGCCGGTAATGCCACTATCGACCTTGGCGGCCGTACCGCCAGCGGACATCACGTCATCGATGACAAGCCGGAGTTCTTCTTTACGCCTGAGCACCGCCTGTCAGAACCCGCGCCGGCAGCGCTCGCAGTAACCGTAGGCTCGATCGCGCTGAGCGGCGCCCCGGCAGAGCTGCCGAACCGGATCGGATGGCTAGCGGCCGCAGACGCGGGCGAGGCCTCGCCGTTCAGTAGGGCAGGCCCCGGCTTCGGCACCACGCAGAAACGAACGAACAAGCCTGAAGTCACCCACTACGGCGGCAACGTCGTCGTTAACGACTCTGGTCACGCTGTCCGAAACGACCCGGGGGCAAGCATCGTCAGTACGTCATCTCGACTTGGTGATGGACGACTGTTCGCCGCAGTCAATGGCACGAGCTTTGCAGTCCCGGCTGTGGCACGGATCGCCGCCGACATTACACACGAGTACCCCGAAGCATCCGGCAACCTCGTCCGCGCGTTGCTCGCTTCTAGCGCTACCCTGACTCCGCCAGCCGCCACGCTGACCGAGTCCCACAAGAGGGCCCGCGTCTATGGCTACGGCATGCCAAGCCGCGACCGAGCGATCGCGAGCGATTCCAATCGTGTGACGATGACCTACGACGGCCGGATGTCGATCGACACGGTCCAGATTCACCCACTCCCGATGCCAGAGATCTTTCGTCGAGGCAATGGAGGAGAGCGAACAATCACTGCTGCCCTCGCGTTCGATCCCCCGGTCAGACGGCAGCGCCGGGAATATCTCGCCGCGTCGATGAAGGTTGACATATACCGCGACATCGACCCTGATGAGCTCGCAAACATGCTGAGGAAACAAGACCCCGATGATCCAGATGACCTCATCAGCGACAGACGTCGCCTCAAACTCGAGCCGGTTAGCAACTCGTTCACCAACAGCACCATGCACCTTCGATGCTGGACGGCAAAGAACTCCTTTGTCAATGACGACGAGACCTTCTTCGTTGTCGTCACTCACAAGGCACAGACATGGGCACGCAACGACCCCGCATATGCCGAGCAGTCATATGCCCTGGCCGTGACCCTCGAGGATCGGCATCTTGTCCAAGCCGACCTGTACCAGTTGGTCACACAGCACGTGAAGATTCCCGCGCGACTCCGCGTACGGACGTGAGCGTGATCCAACTCTGGCGATCCGCGCGTGCCGTAGTCCCAGCCAGGCGCGCTCTGTGACAAGCCACTGGTGGGAGACGCGGGATTAGAACAGTGTCGGCTCCGGCTCGGCCTGCCCGCTGACTGCCGTGGTGGGGTCAGACGGTAGCAGCGGCGTAGCGGCAGTCATCGCCACCTGCACGGCGAGTCCGGAATGATCGGTGAGTCGCGAGCCATCCGGCAGCGGGTTCCTGGTCTCGTGGACGTACTCACACGACGTGAGTCGCTCGAGCAAGGCGGGTGAGCCGTGGGCGTGGTCGTAGCGGTAACCGAGTTCGGGGCGTCGCGCCCAGCTGTGCTCGACGCGTTCAGGGTGCAGGTGCCGAAAGAGGTCAACCAGGCCGTGTCGATCAGTCAGGGCGGTGTAGAAGGTGTACTCGAAAGGTGCGAACTGCCCCCGGTGGGCGGGTCTATGGGTGGGTTCGAGCACATTGAGTCCACCGAGTAGGAGCAGCGGCGCGTCGGAGGCCGTGATGTCTAGGGTGGTCTGGAATCGTTCGATCCAGGTCTTCTTGCGTTCGGGTCTTGTCCAGGGTGGCGTCGCGGGAGGGTACGTAGGCGCCCAGGACGCGCAGCGGTCCATTGCTGGTCTCGACCACGACCCCAGCCGCGCGAGCGGGCAGGTAGTCCATTGCCCTGCCGAGCGGATCGGCTGTGGTGGCGATCTTGCTGACGATCATCACGCCGAGTTCGCCCGGTGCGTGCTCGGGAAAGGTCACCGCGTATCCGGCGGCGGTGAAAGCCTCGGCCAGGAACACGCTGCCTGCGGTGGCCTTGGTCTCGGTTAGCACGAACACGTCCTCGGGGCGACCGACGAGCCACTGGAGTTGGCGTTGGGCGCGCTCGATCGACGGAGCGCCGACGTTGATGGTGATCAGGCTCAGAGACATGCCGGGCTTTTCTCCTGAAGGACACGGTCGATGAGGGACATGATTCTGACAACGATCGCGTCGGGGGCGTCGGCGGTGCAGTCCAGGGCCGCCACGGGCCAGCCCTTGTCCTGCAGCTCGACTGCGGCGTGGACGTACAGCGCGGACTCCCTATCGCTGTTGTCCTCGGCGCGCTCGAATCGGCTGCGCCCGCCCCGACCCCTCAACCGGGCGTCGATCACCTGAGAATCTCCGTTGAGGATCAGGGACAAGGCAGGGTAGATGTCGGTGCTGTGACGGGCGAGCTCGCCGAGTGCGGCACGCGAGGGCTGCCTCGTTGCATGTACCGGCAGTCCGGCCGCGATGAGGGTGTCGGCGACAAGTTGTGCGGCGGTGGATTTACCCACACCGTCCGGCCCGTCCAGGGTGATCAACGTCCCGGCCAGACAGCGCGACCCGTCGGACTGGGCGATCATGCGGGCATCAGCGACAGCAGGTAGCAGGTGGATCACAAAATTGTCTCTGGTCCCCACTTGTCGATTGCACGAGCTTCTAGTTGGTTCAAGCCGCCCTGTACAATTTCTCGGACTCTGTCACTTGTTTCCTTTTCACTCAAGTCCTGCAGGCACCGGCAAGTCGATGGATGCTTTCCCTCTACCACGCAAATCAATATTCCCCAGTTCTGGAGTGTCCAGGCTAACGCTACAATCTGCTCATTCTGCTCATTGCCGGGTAGTGGAATATGATGAGCAAGCCGTTCGGCGATTAGGCGTTCGATCACTGGTCGTCAGTTCGTCCATCACGTCATTAGTCAGCACAGAGCTGATACGTGTGCTTGCGGTCTGCTTCCAGCCCTCAGTTACTATTTTGTCAGCAATTTCGGCAGTCTGCTTCAACGGAGCGGAGTGTGAGGGTTGTCGCACGGGCTGGGCTGGTCGTGGTGGCGCTTCGTACTGCGGCCGTGTTGGGGATGCTGGCACTGAATAAGAGGGTTTTCGTCGGTTACCCGACGCCTGTGATGGGTAAGAGGGTGTATGTGGAGATTGTGGTGAAGATGGCCCCTGATATCGGCTGCTGGGGTCTTTGTGATCATCACAGTATTTTTGCCGCAGGTTCGCGATGGGGTTCATGCACTGATTGTGCGGGGGCCGTTTCTTCAGAGCTGCACACTGATGTGACATGCCACCAGTGTAACTGGCGACTCCTCTGTCTAGTGGTGTCTTGCGCAATCTTGTGCCCCCAGCAGGCGCCGTACCGGCGGACTACCGGCACGGGCAAGGAGGCCGTTACGCCCCTCGTCCGAAGCTCGGGAGCTTGCGGGTAGGGGTACGGGAACACCCGGAGGGTACGGGCTAGGTTCGCGGTTACATGGCCACTCGCCTCGCCAGCCGAGCGAGTTCCTGAGCGTCGAAACCGGGTCGGGACTCCAGCGCAACGACTAGCGGTGCCAGCCGCTCCCGAGCCCGTACTGAATGCAGAGGTGCCACGGCGTCGATTGCCGTTTTCGCCATGAGTAGCCCTTTCGACTCTCCGGTTTGCACATAGATGGTGGCGCGGAGGACTGTCGCAAATACACCGACGGGGCGGTGTCTACCAGCGCCATTGATCGAAGCCGCGAATTGTTCGGCTTTCTCCAACTTTCCTAGGCCCATATATACAAGAGCGGTCTGGTAGCTTTGATCAGCGCGTTCTAGCGGGCTAGAGAGCTGCCATCCTTCTTGTGCCCTCGCTAGCCTATCAACGGCACTTGCATACTTCATGTCGGCTAACGCCATAGCTGAGACGGCGTGCAGCCACGCCATCAAGTCAAGATCACCCTTGCCCTGATCGAGAATGGCATAGGCGAGATCGAATTCTTTAAGTGCGTCATCCGGACGATCGCGCGCGGTGTCAATCACACCGGCGTAACGTATTGCACTTGCTACGTGGTATTTGTCGCCCACCTGCCGCGCTAGATCAACTGCTTGACTATAGTGCCACCGGGCGTGGAGGTCGGAGCCGCTGTCGAAACAGCACCATCCGGCCAATTCATTCAGCGCTGCCAGTTCTATATGCAATCGCTTAGTGATCGCTTCGCCAGCGGGTATCTGGAGAAGTTTGCCGTACTGCTCGGCGGCTGCCTTGGCGGCTCGGGCCTGTCCACCCAGCGTCCGGGCTGCGGTACGAAGCTGATCTGTGGTGTTCTTGATCTCGGCTACGTCTCTCATGCCGACCTGGGAGGGCAAGGCTAGGTCGCCCGGTCCCGGTGTCGATGCGGCCAGAAGTTTGCCCAGCAGGGGTACTCCGACCAGCGCGACAGAACCTTGGGCGAGGATGTCACGTCTGAGCATGCCGTCATCTACCTCCTCAACTGCCCCCGACTGTGGTGTCTGCCGTCCAGCGTAGGTGTCGTCCTCGCGGCCCGACGAGTACTCCAAGCCCATGTGCCCGCGTGGTGCGCCGAGGCCCTTCGCGATGCGTTCCAGCACGTCGTAGGCGATCACCTGACGCCCACCGTGCATGATCTCCGAGACCTCCGACTGCGACTGCCCGGTCATCCGAGCAATCTTGTATTGGCTGAACCCGTGACCGCACAGCTGCCGGTACATAGCGCCGATGTCGCGCGCCGCCAGGGCAACGTGCATTTCCGGCTCGTCCCAGACGTCCGGATCGATCTCTTCAGGCATACTCCTCATCCCCTCGTCACCCATTGGAGCGAGCAGGCTACCGCTCCTCACCTGGCAGTGATCAGGCACCCTCATATGGGCTCTGCTCGTTACCCATCCACATCAGTGAGATGAACTCGACATCCATGCCCTTCAGGGCTTTGCTCTACGTTTACCGGCGAGATCACCAGGATCGATGTCCACATGCCGGAACTACAGACACCGCGGGCAGCGGTTCGTTTAGAGACTGTCGGGTAACCGGATGACTACGCTGCGGTGAGTTCGTCGGTGGTGAGGTGGTGGGTTGCTCGGCGTTCGGTCATCAGTCCAGACCAGGGCGATCGAGCGGAACTGGGCGGCCAGCCGGGCCAGCATCCGCCGTCCCCAGGCGCGGTCGGAGACCGCGGCGGAGGTGACCATCACGACCAGGATCAGCCCGAGGGTGTCGACGATGAGGTGCCGTTTGCGGCCGGTGGTCTTCTTGCCCATGTCGAACCCCCGCTCCGGCCCACCCTCACTGCTCTTGATCGACTGGGCGTCCAGGACCGCCGCCGTGGGCTGGGGATCTTTACCTGCGGCGATGCGGGTCAGATCACGGAGCTGATCGTGGATGCGGTCCCACGTTCCGTCTTTGCGCCATGTGGTGAACCAGCGGTGTGCCGCGTCGAAGGGCATCAGATCGTGCGGCAGCATCCGCCACTGGCACCCCGAGCGCAGCACATAGAAGATCGAGTCCAGGACGAGCCGATCGCTGTACTTCCGTGGCCGTCCTCCTTTGCGCAGGTCACGCACGGGGAGCAACGGCTGCAAGATCGCCCACATCGCGTCGGTCAGGCTGGAGGGGTAACGTACGCGGGTGTCATCCCCGCTGGATTGATGAGTGCTCACACACCACACAATCTCAATGGGGATGATTCCTTTACCCGGCATTCGGGTGACCCACCCAGCGACTACCTCACGCAACCCATCGGTTACCCGACAGTCTCTGAGCTCTATCTTG
>JBQTGW010000396.1:0-18569 GCA_052390495.1 Pseudonocardiales bacterium | reverse complement strand
TCTTGCCCTGGAGGACTCGCTGGCCCTCTGGGAACGGGGCGAACAGCTCGCCGCAGTCTGCGAGCAACACCTCGCGGGCGCCCGGCAGCGAATCGAATCGGCGATCGCCGCCCGCGAACAGCACAATGCCGAATCACCACCGGCGGGGCGATGATCGCTGTCAGGCTCTGGGAAGTCCTGGCATTCAGCAAGCCTGCGGTTCAGCGAGTCGGCAGTTCAGCGAACCAGCTCGCGGGCGAGCTCACCGGCGGCGGTGAGCAATGCCGCCGGACCAGTATCGGACCCGGTGAGGTACGGGGCGGTATACAGCACTCCGAGGCAGAACCCGCCCAGCGAAGCGCAGGTCATCGGCGCATCAGGGGCCATCGAGAACGCCTTGCGCACCAGATCCCGGGTCACCCCCGTTGGATCAGGCTCGCCCATCGCCGGAGCGGCCCGTTCGAAGAAGCCGAACCCGGCCTTGACGTCAACAGGGTCGGCGTCAATAGGCAGATCCTGACCCAGCAACAACGCACCACCCAGCACCGGAAACATCGACTCCTGCTGCACACTGTCATCGGAAACGAAATACGCGCCGCTGACCATGAAACCGTTCACAAACCCAACCACAGTGTCCTGGTGCAGCGGCAGATCCGGCTGGCTGGCGAAGATCGCCGCAATCCGACCCCGGTGGTACTCGAACAACTCGCGGGACTCGCTGCCCTCGACCAGGTGTTCCTGGAGCCCACTGGCCAAGCCCGCAAAGCATGAACGCACCGTCATAGCCGCCCACGCTATCCCCCAGGCCACGGCCATCGACCCGCAGCCACCTCACGTGGCAGTCCCGCAACCCCCGACCACGTGGCACAATTGTGGCCATGACCGTCGAGCCATTGCGTACCGTGCGTGATCACCTGTCCGACTTCGTCGACCGGGCCGAACGCGAGCACGAGCGTGTCGTCCTCACCCGCAACGGACGACCAGCCGCCGTGCTGATCGGGTACGAGGATCTCGCAGCCCTCGAAGAAACCCTGGAAATTCTCAGCGACCCCGAGGCCATGGCGGATATCCAGCAAGCCCGCGACGAGACCGCTCGCGGCGAGGTGATCGAAGGGGTCGACGCGGTGCGAGCGCTGCGGCCTCACCGGTGACCGAGCCCTACCGGCCTTATCCGGCTGGTTCGCTGTTCAGGGCCGTGAGTCGGTGGTATTGACGGTCGGCGGTGATGACGAATTCCCAGGCTTCCACCGGAGGTTTGCCGGCCTGTGTCCACCAGTGGTGTGCGGCTTCGGCTTCGTCCCACAGGCGACGCGGCCCGTGCTGGCGTACGACATAGGGGCCGGGGTCGCGGCCGTACGCGGCGGTGGCCCAGGAGCCGGAGTACAGATCAGACAGCCATAGCACGTGCGGCCGGTCCTGCGTGGGCGGCCAGTGCCACCAGCGGCACCCGCGCAGGCGCATACCGATCACCCAGCGTTGGTCCAGGTTGTTGAACACTGTCCACGGTGCAAGCTCGGTGGTGGTGATATCGGCGTCAGAGTCGTCCCACTGCAAGTCCTTCAGGTCGCCCAGCGGGCTGCGTTGGGCGCGCAGTTCCATGAACCCCACATACAGCGGCACCGGGCGGCCGATGGCGGTGCCGTCGGGGTGCACGGTGAAGACCACCACCGGACCCGAGGTGATCTCAGTTCGCATCGGGACCACAATCCGTCCGCCCGGGGTGGTCTGGTCCACCCACGGGTAGGGCAACTCCCCCAGGCGCACGGTGGCGGTGGCCAGGACCCGATCGAACGGCGCGCTGGGCGGATGCCCGGCGGCACCGTCGCCGCAGATGACGGCCGGTTGATAGCCCGCTTCGCCCAGCCGGGCATGGGCCTGGCTGGCCAGCACCGGATCCACCTCGATCGTGCTCACCCGGTGATCGCCCACCTGCTCGGCCACCAGCGCGGCGTTGTACCCGGTGCCAGTGCCGATCTCCAGCATGCGATGATCGGGCTGGACGTCCAGGACGTTGAGCATGCCCAGCACCGCCGAGGGCATCGACGCCGAGGAGGTCGGCCGCCGCCCGATGTCCGGCCACGAAGTGTCCCCGTCATCCCACTGAGTCACGATCACCCGGTCGGCGTAGACATTCCGCATCCAGCACTGCGGCTCGGCAGTCCGGTCGACCGGCCGATAGCCGGTTCCCTCATCCGCCCACATGCGATCCGGGATAAACCGCGCACGGGGAACCGCGCGAAACGCCGGACCCCACGCGGCAAGCAGTGCCCCGGCCGCGTGCAATTCGTCGGCCAGACGGCCAGGATCAGCCATTTCACTCGTCCTCGTCCGGCGGGTACTGGCTGGGGTTGATGTCACCGGGCTCCTTGCCCGTGGCTTTGTCGTCTTCGATGGCGTGCTTCGGGTCGTCACTGCTCTTCGTGTCATCGGTTTCCTTGCCCATGCCCGCAGCATAGCCCCAGCGAACACACCATGTTCACAGTGCGTGAACAATTCGCTATCACTCGCTGGCATCCTCACAAAATCAGGCCAGCGCCGATAGCTTTGAGGAGGGCCGATGCACGAGCTGATAGTTAGTCCGTTCCTGGGTAACTACATCGTGGTGCGGCCGGGCAGCCGCAACGGCATGAAGATCCCTTGCGTCAAGTACCAGGAACTCATGCAGGTCAGCCCCGGTGACATTATCCCGCTGCGGTTGCACAGGGCCGCGCGTCGCGCCTGGAATCTCGATCTCTCAGGGCGACCCGTCGCGGGAACAGTCTTGGTCAGGCCAAAGTCCCCATTCGGTTACTGCCGCGCGTCCTACGAACTCAATCTTGGATGCAACTATGACTGCGAGCACTGCTACCTCGGGTTGAAGAGATTCGAGGGCCTATCCTGGCCGGACCGAGAACGGCTGCTGCATATCATGCGAGACGCCGGGGTTCTGTGGCTCCAGCTCACCGGCGGCGAACCGAGCTGGCGATGGCAACCCATTCTGACCAGACGCATCGGGCCCCGACGTGCTCGTGTCGGGGCACGATGCGTCCAGATGGTTGATACACTGCCGAACATGCGTTTCCAGTGGGACTGGCTGAGCTCAGTAGTAACAGTTCCGTATGTTCCGGCACTCGGACCGGTAGGACCCGGTACACTGTCCGCAGAGCTGTTTAACGCCGTCGTGGACGTCGCTGACACCGGCCGATTTCTCCCTTACGACAAAGACCGGCGCTGGTCGAGCATTAAAGACGAGCGGATCATTGTCGGTAAGATTATCCATGAGCCGGGCCGCACCGTTATACCTACACTTTCTGCTCGTGGACGCGGCCTGGTGAAGATCCACTATTATGGGGGTGTTGCGCCGAGGCTGAGCGAGACAACCGAGTGGTCACGCACGTGGTGTGCAACCTCCGGTGTGGCGGCCGGGCGGATCATCTGGTTTCAAAGCACTCCCGATGGCGCAAGAACGCGACTGATGCTGAAGACGTTCGCGGATCAGGACAAACGCCACTGCGGCGGGGTCATGAACCTGGAGGACTGCGACGTCGCTGATACTTTCCTGGCCTTCGCCGAGCAGCTAGGGGCGGACGGATTCGCCTTTCTCTACCAGCGGATCAAGGACAGACTCTCAGATGGTCCGATTCTCGTCGCGGTCGACGACCAACGCATCGTCGGGGCAATCGGTCCCCTGGGAATCCTGCTCGACGCTACCGGGACGCCAACGCAGCCGCCACAGTACTTCGCGGTGCATCCCCACTATCGAAACAGGGGCCATGGCAGGGCGCTGTGGCGAGCGGCGATGGCATGGGGCGCGGAGAACGGGGTCAAGTACAAAGTCCTCCAAGCCGCATCCGGGAGCGCCGCCGAGCTGCTCTACCTGTCCGAGGGACTATCCACGCTCGGGTTCGTGTGCAGCAGGGACTTACCTTTTGCTTCGCTGGCCGCCGACCACGACATCAGGTAGCTCTGCGTGAACGCTCGCCGTTGACGCCGAAGCGGTTGCAGAGGGAGTCAAGTTCCCAGACCCGGCGCCGGGCACGTTGACTCAGGTCGGTCACCAGGTCGCGGGCGATCGGGTCCATCCGGGTGCGCTGTGGCGCTAGCCGGTCGGCGGTGTCCAGGTGCCGGATCGCTTCGGCGTCGCGGTCGGGCCCGTCCTGTACCAGCGCGCGGGCCAGATCCAGATGCATCCCCGAGGATGCTGTCCGGCTGCCGAGTGCTTCCACGTCCAGCGGCGTCTGGGTGATCTCCGCGTAGGCCCGGCCGCCCTCGCCCAGTTCGACGCCGATTCCCAGGCGGTTCAGCCGCACGTTGGTGGGGCCGAAGTGCCGCCCCATGCTGTTGCATTCCCCGATTCGGGCCGCGATCGTCGCGGCTTCGTCCAGGTGGGCAGATGCCTCGTCACCACGTCGCTGCCGGGCCGCGATCCACGCGTGACGGCAATGCAAGAAACCGAGCATCTCCGCAGGCAGGGTATCTTCGTCACTCAGCCGCACCCTGGGAGACAGCTCGTCGATGCCGGTGGATACCACTGTCAGGGCACGGTCCTGCGCCCCGAGTTGCGACAGATCCGACGCCAAGAACCAGTGGGAGAACCCGATCAGTCCCGGGTTACCGTGCCGCCGGGCCAGCTCGCACATGTGGCGGCCCGCGGTGACCGACAAGTCGAGATTGCCCGCGCTGACGCTCACGACTGGTCCAGCCACCCCGCAGGCGGTGACCAGCGCGGCGACTGCCCGGTGCCGGTCGGCTGAGCCCGCCGTCAAGGCGTGCACCTGCAGCTCAGTGATCAACACACCCACGTCCCGCCCGGCCAGGGACAACCGGCTCTGGTCGCGGTGGTCGTTCGCGGTCTGGGTCCACGCCACCAGCTCGTCCAGCGGCCGGGGCCGCAGGTCCGGCATGTCGTCGGGGCCGTAGTTGTGCAGCACCACCTGGATTCCCGGCACGGCCGCCAGCGCGTCGGCGGTGTCCCGGTTGACCGGGAGGTAAGGCTGCCCGGTCAGGTCGGTCACCGAGCAGCCCAGCGCCCGCGCCAGATCCTCGATCAGCCCGCGCCGATGGAAACCGCGCAGACCCCTCTCCAGCATCGACAGGTAGCCAGTGGTGATCCCCGCCAAGCCGGCCACTACCTCCTGGCTCAACCCTCGACGTCGGCGGATCGTCCGGGCCCGGCGCCCGATCTCGGCGGATTCCAGCACCACCGGCGCGGTCTTGGTCACGGGGTATCACCTCACAGGTATCGGCGTCGGCAGAGCAGACCCCGAATCGATCATCTAGTTGTTCACACCTGGTGAACCCTGCCGGGCGAGGCCGAAGCGGTCCAGCAGGCTGTCCACGTCCCACAACTGCCGACGAGCCCGCACAGCCAGCTCCGCGGTCAGTTCCCGGACGATCGGGTGGTTGCGCATGCGTACCGGGGCGGCCTGGTCGGCGAGGTCGAGGTGCCGGATCGCCTCGTCGTCGCGGGCGCCGCGGTCCTGGGCCAACACCCGGGCCAGGTCGAGGTGGTAGCAGCTGGTCCGGTTGCGACTGTGCAGGCGCTCGACGTCGACCCGGTCGGGGTGGGCCTGTTCGTAGGCCCGGGCACCCTCGCCGAGGTCGGCACCGACCGAGAGCGTCCACAGCACGACGTTGATCGGCCCGAAATGCAGCAGGGCCGTATTGCGCTCCCCGGTTCGCTCGGCGAGCACCCGGGCCGCGTCGAGATGGCCGCGCGCGTCATCGGCTCGGCCGGCTCGGGCCGCGAGCTTCGCGGCGAGCAGATGGTGCATGCCCAGCATCTCGGCTGCACCGGTGTCGGCGGCGGAGGGGTCGGCCAGCGGTTCGAGCTCCGCCAACGCCAGTTCGTTCACCGCTTCGGCCTGGGACCGCGCGCCGACGTTGAGCCAGTCCAGGGCCCACCCGAAGCGGGCGAGCCCAAGGGTGACCGGGTCACCAAGAGACGTCGCCGCCACCAGCTCACGACGACCGGCCGTCAGCGCCAGGTCGTGGTACCCCACCGTCCCCGCGATGGCGGCGGCGACGCGGCACGCCGTCACCAACGCGGCCAGCGCCGGGCGGCGGATGTCGGCATTGCGGGCGGTGGCGTGCACGTGCAGCTCGGCCAGCAGCGTGCCGAGATCCCGTCCGGCACGGGCGTAACGATCCTGATCGAGGTGCTCATGGACCTGCTGCGTCCACCGGAGGAGTTCGGCCACCGGGCGAGCAGGCAGATCGGGCGGGTCGTTCAGCGTGGTGTCGTAGACAACCTCGCGAATACCGGGCACGACCCCCAGCGCGTCCGCCGTCGCCCGGTCGACCGGCAGATAGGGCTGGCCGGTCAGCACGGTGACCGAGCACCCCATCGCGTTCGCGAGATCCTCGATCTCCCCACGCCGCTCGAACCGGCGCTCACCGCTTTCCAGCGTCGACAGGTGGTCCTCGCTGATCCCCGCGAGCCCGGCCACCACCTCCAGGGAAAGCCCCCGATGACGACGGATCACCCGGGCCCGAGGCCCGATCTCGACGGGCTCCCGGCCCACCGGCACAGTCTTGACCATCGGACATCACCTCGGTCCTAAGGTACTGGCACACGCCCGAGGTACTGGCACACCCCCGAGGTACTGGCACACGCCCAGACAGCGCGCGGGTGCAGGCCGTCCCCGAGTACATAGCGCCCCACTCGTCACTCGGCGCTGCGCACCATGGCCCGGATGCCGACGGTGAGCCCGGCTGCGGCGGTGATGAGCGCCGCAGCCCACCCCATGGCGACGGTCGAGGAGGCGAGCTGGCCGGCGAACAGGGCGCGTTCGGCGTCGACGACGTAGGTAAGCGGGTTGAACTGGGCCGCGACCTGCATCCACGCTGGTCCGGTCTCCAGCGGTAGCAGCATGCCGGAGAGCAGCATGAGCGGGAAGATCAACGTCTGCTGCACCGCCCAGAACATCCATTCCTGCTTACGCACGGCGATCGCAAGTGCGTAGCTGAATGAGCCGAGCCCGACACCGAACACAGCCAGCAGCACCAACCCGGCCAACGCGCCCGCCGGGTAGAGCCGGAAACCGAACGGGATCATCACCGCGACGATGACCACCGCCTGCCCGGCCAGCGGCACCATCTCCTTGAGCGAGCGCCCGATCAGCAGCGACGGCCGGGACAACGGGGTGACCAGCATCCGCTCGTGCGCCCCGGTCTGGAACTCGTACAGCAGGTTCGATCCCACTGTGGTCGTGCCGAACAGAGCCGTCATGACAAGGATGGCAGGCACGAACCACTGCCACACACCGCCCTCAAGGGCGCCTGCCTGTCCGCCCAGCGAGCCCACGAGTAGCGGGCCGAACAGAGCGAGGAATACCAGCGGCTGCAACATGCCGAAGATCAGTGAGAACGGGTCGCGCAGCACCGGCCGCAGCTCGCGCATCATCACGATGCCGGTGTCCCGGAGCAGTCCGCGTGCGCCGGGCCGGGAAGCCGCCGGGGCCTCGGTCGGCGAAGGGACGGCTGTGGTGAGGATGCTCATGCTGCATCCTTTCCGGAATAGGAGTCCTGTGAGTCGGCCGTGTTCTCGGCCTCGCGCAGGCTGCGGCCGGTGAGGGTGAGGAACACGTCGTCGAGCGTGGGCCGGTGCACCTGCGCAGTCGCGACGCGCAGGCCGGCGTCCCCCGCTGCCCGCAACAGCTCCGGGACCGCGCCCGGCCCATCGGCGACCCGTGCCTCGACGCGGGCGCCGTCGACGACGACGTCCCGGCCGCCCGGCAGGCGGGCGGCGAGCTCCGCCAGGCGGGCAGCGGCGTCGGCCCCTGCGCTCGGGTCAGCCGTGACCACGATCCGGTCCCCGGCCAGCTTCGTCTTGAGCGCCTCGGCCGTGTCGTCCGCGATGACCTCGCCACGGTCGACGATGACGACCCGGGCGGCCATCGCGTCGGCCTCGTCCATGTAGTGCGTGGTGAGCACGATCGTCATGCTGTGGGCGGTGCGCATCCGCAGGATGTGCTCCCACAGGTTCGCCCGGTTCTGCGGGTCCAGACCAGTCGAGGGCTCGTCGAGGAACAGCAGCGACGGCGCATGCACCAGGCCCATCGCGACGTCCAGGCGCCTGCGCTGCCCGCCGGACAGCGCAGAGACCTTGCGCCCGGCGAGCTCGGTGAGGTCCAGGGCCTCGAGCAGTTCACCGGCCCGCTGCCGGGCCGCCCGGCGGTCCAGGCCGTAGATAATGCCCTGGGTGTTCAGCTCGTCGCGGACGCGCTGGTTGTGGCCTGCGCCGTTGCCCTGGCCGACGTAGCCGATCCGCCTGCGGACCTGCGCGGGCTCAGTGACCACGTCGTGACCGGCGACCGTCGCGGTGCCGGAGGTCGGGGCGATCAGCGTGGTGAGCATGCGCATCGTGGTCGTCTTGCCCGCACCGTTCGGGCCGAGCACGGCCACCAGCTCGCCGGGTTCGATGTGCAGGCTGATGCCGCGGACCGCGTGCACGGTCTGGCTGCGGCTCACCACGAAGTCCTTGGTGAGCGAGTGGGCATGGATCATCGGTCCTCCCAGGAGGTCTTACTCGCTGGTTCTCTCACAGCAACCAACGCTACGGGCTAGGTCTGACACTTTCTGGCCACGACTGCATGCAGACGCACTCACCGCGCTGACCGAAGCCCCCGGTCCGGGCTTGGAGGGGCGATCACCGCAGCTCCGCCAGCACCTGCCGGATCAACGCAACAGCGTCTGGTCCGGTCGCGGCGGCGGCCATGAGCTGCTCGAACGCCTTCGTGTACAGCTCCACTTCCGGTGGATCACTCAGGGTCTGCTCTCCCGAGAGGGTCTCGATCGACGCGTGGTCATCGGTCAGGGCGAAGCCCGAGAGCGGGAACACCGGCATGGGCTCGCCGAGCAGTCCTATCCCCAGCTCCACACTCGAAAGTCCAGCTACCGCCGTCAGTCGGTCCAGTTGTCCGATCAACGTCTCAATGGACCCCGGTGGAGTGTGCAATGCGGGCTCGCCGACGACGAACCGCAGCCGCCGCCCTGGCTGGTAGAGAATCTCCTGCCGTTTGACCCGGGCCGCGACCATCCGCTCGATCTCTTCCGGCGTCTCACCCAGAGCGAGGGGTCCGCAAGGCAGCGAGAGTAGCTCCCGTGCGTACTCCGGAGTCTGTAGCAAACCCGGGATCATGCCGGGCTGGTAGCTCCTGAGGTGGGTGGCCTTCGCCTCGTTGCGCCCGATCTTCGCCTGGACCCCGGCGCCGCCGCCGGATCGGCGGTACTCAGCACGGTGGGAGATGTACTCCGCCTGCGCTCGCCGCAGCAAGTCGAGCAACTCGTCAGCTACTCCTGGTCCGGCTCCGGTCGCCACCACCCAGGCCTGAATGTCATCTTCAGTGGGTAGCTGCCTGCCCAGCTCCACGCGGGACAGCCTGGACTGAGCCCAGTGAATTCGTTCGACGGCGAAGCGGTTGCCGCTCAATCCGGTCGCGGCGCGCAGCTCCCGCAGTCGCGAAGCCAAGCGGTCGCGTTCCGGGTCGGTGTCAGGCAAGCCCGCCCCTAAGAGGTTCGCGCCAGGTCCAGATGGCGAGTCAGGTCGGGGTGGTCGGACAGGTAAGTAGCCCACGGTGTACCGAGCCGCAGAGCGGCATCCCGCCCGACCCGAGAGGCGTTGATGGCTTCCCGTTCGGTGACACGCTCCACGCCTAACCAGGTGCCGTCCGGACTGTAGTGCATACGGTAGAGCTCGGTGTCGTCGAACAGCCAGAAGTCGTCTTGCGGGACGCCGGGGGGCCAGTCCTGGGTCGGGCGTACCGGGATGATGCGGACATCCTCTCCGGCCCGCACGTTCGGGGCGTAACCCCAGGTCAGTTCGTACCGCAGGTAGTCCGACGATGGCTCGCGGACCACATGAACCCGCTGTACCGACTTCCCGGCGCCCACGTTCACTGCAATCTGTGCGCACCACGCATCGTGGTCGGGATCAGGAGGCTCCGGACGACCGGCGAGGAAGGCCGCAATGCCTTCGGCCTCGCCTGGATCGCTGTAGGTCTGCAAGGTTTCCAACCGGAACATCGAATACTGGAAGCCGATGAACACCCTCCGCAGCTCTCGCGCACCCGGTGGGATCAGCTCGGTCATCGCCGCATCGTGTACTGCCGCACGGCCTCGATGACGATCTCTGGCTTGATCCGGACCACACCTTCACCCTCGACGAAGTTCTCAACTTTGCCGAGGGTATCGGCGTCGGCGAGCACGCCCTGCACGGTGAACCACCCCTCTTCGTCCAGGTACATCGCCTGACTGCCGTCTTTCTTGCTGTCCTGGTCCTTGGCGAGCTTGATCAGATTCATGATGATCTCCCTACGGTAGTTACCTACCCAGTGCATGATCTCGGCTCACGTTCCAGGTGGGCAAATGTCTCTTCGGCCACTTTACCCGAACTACCTAGACAAGGTTCTGGCTTAGTCACTCGGGTAGATATAGGGTCACCGGGTAGCTCGATGGGGCAGCTATCGACAGAGGGAGGTGGATCCGATAGGGGCGGCTGCAACAGGACACCAAGAGCCAGCAGCCGCTCGATGCCATCACGTCACGTCGGATGGCCCACTCCGCGACCCAGAACGGTCCCGGCGGTGCTCGAACACCGCCGGGACCTTGATCTACCTGACGAAACCCAGGAGAGACCCGTGAAACAGCCTGCCACAACACTGCCCGCTGCCTGTCCATCCTGGTGTGACTCCGCTTGGTGTTGCCCCGGGGTCCGCCACCACAGCACCCCGGTTCAGGTCGACACCACAGACGCGACGTACGACCTGAGTCTGGTCCGGTGGGACGTGAACGACGACTGCACGCCAATGCGGCAGCCGCCACAACTGGCGCTGTACGTGGCACACAAGACCGAGATCGCCGAAACGCCCGCCGCCTGCGATGGGAACCTCTCGCTGACTGTGTGCGCCAAGCTCAGCCCGGCTGAGGGCCAGAAACTGATCAACGCCATGAACACGCTGCTGCGATTGGCGACCGGTGTCGCGGTAGATGGCGACGATGAGTGAGTGCCGCGCTGCCCACGCTGGTGCTCGACGACGAAGAAGAATGCCGTCGCTCTCGCCGTCAGGCCGCTGGCCGCAGCTCAGGGAGCGGTACGTCGCCCGCTCGGTACGTCGCTATGACCGCTTGAGCCCAAGTGCAGGAGCCCATCGAGCAGGACTGGGGCGCTCGCGACTGCGCCGTCCGTGATCCCGCAGGCAACCTGATCCGTATCCAGGAGCTGCGCTGAGCCGCCCGGCGAAGTCGGCCCCGCGTCACAGAGGGAGACACGATGAGCATGGCCACGAGGGCGGACCCGCCGCCCGCTCCACCCTCACCGGCGAGCACCTCGCCGCCTACGTCGGCACCTGACCTGCGTGCCCTCGGGCAGATCATGGCTGGTCGTAGAAGATGTAGGGGTTCAAGATCTCGCGACCCATCAGCGTCGCGGCCTGGACCGACGTGAGCCGGGCCAGTTCGCAGGCTTCCTGCCAACCACTTCGGATGGTGGTGACGATGTGGTCGATCATTCCGTCGGCGGCTCTGCGGTCGATGTGGAAGTCCGGTGCCGCCTCCCGGCAGGTCCGAAGCTGGCTGTACCGCACTCCCGCCCTGGTCAGGGCTATCGCGTGGGTGGCCACAGGAGTGGAGCGGGGCTGCGGGGACAGGTCGTAGGCAGGGGTGAGCTGGAGCGTGGATCCGTCCCAGAACGCGGCGTGGTTACGAAGGTGGTCGTCGGTGTTGCCGATGCACACGTTGAAGACGAGTCGGGAGAACAACTCACGCAGGGTTGCTGGGACGTCGGTCCACGGGCCGCTGCGGACTGCGTCGGCCAAGTCGGCGTAGCTGCTGTGGCGGGACGCCATCTCGCCTTGTCCGAGAAGGGTGAGCGCGGACAGCATGAGCCGCCGGGTGCCACCCGGCCCGCGGTCGAACCGCTCCAGGAGCAGGACGTCCTTGCCGGCGACGTCGAGGACACTGGCAGCGGGAACTGACAGCCCTGCGCGCGCGGCCAGGAAGGTTGCGACGGCCTCAGCTTGCACGACCGGGCGCGTGTCGGTGGTCGAGGAGAACTTCGCGATGAGTTGGCGGCCGCCATCGACGAGCAGGGCCTTTGGGCGGGCTCCGCCGATGGAGGTGCCGTGGCCGGCCGCCGCGGCGAGCTCGTCGGGAATCCGCTGACCGGTCTCGACCAGCTCAGCCGCATGCATGAGCTGCTCAAGGGTGGCGCCTTCGCCACGGTGGTGGTAAGCGGTGGCGGAGTCCTGGAAGTCCAACGCGCCGATGCGGTCGCTTCCAGACTCCGCGAGGTAGGTCAGCTCTGACAGGTCGGCGCTGGGATTACCTGCCATACGCAGGTTGAGGATCCGCCGACCCCAGGCATCCGGGGCCGCGTCGCGCTGACAGCCGTGAATCGTCAGGGGCATCCGCGCTCCGATCGGAGCTGACGGGTCGAACGTTCCTGGCCGCAGCGGCAGCTCCGGCGGGAACAACGAGATGGCACCGGGGCGGCCCTCGCGGTAACTGCGGGCGTAGGTGTAGACGAGGACTGGTTCCCCAGCGAGAAGGTTGTCCGTGCGGGTAAGGGATCCGGCGACCACGGGCTCAGTAGCGCCGGGCAGCCACACCCAGACGAACAGACGCTGCCGCCGGGTCTGCCCAGAAGTGTCAGAAGTCCCAGAAGTGTCAGAAGTCATCGTCGACCACGACAGGCTTGCGCCGCGTACGGGCGGGCAGCAGGGCAACCCGGTTGCGCTCACGCTCGGCGACCGCGCCGAGCGCGGCGCGGTCAGCAGGGTCGACACCGAACAGGGGCACCCCGCAGACGACGGCTGCCTCGAGCACGGTGCCGATTGCGGTGCCCGGCGCGCCCTTCTCGATGCGGGTGACCAGTTGCGGGGTCACCCCGAGCCGTCCGGCCAGCTCGGCGGCGGTCCAGCCAAGTTCGCGGCGGGCGGCGGCGATCTGGGACCCGAGCGCTTGTAGCGCAAGGGAAGTCGCCGGGAGGTAAGACCTCTGCCGTCTCACCGATACTCCCATCATAAAACACAATTAAGAGTTCTTATTGATGTTTTATGATAAGCATACCGCGATGGATGTGGAGAACGAGCAACCGGCCGGCTCGCCAACGTCGGGCTCGGCTACGTCAGCCTCGGCCAGCAGGTTGGGCGCGCGCTGCCGGTGGAGTGGGTCGACATCGCCGATCCGGATCCGGCAACCGCCGCCGCGAACCCGCTAGCCGTGTTCCAGCAGGGCGGGGCCACGTTCTCCCGCCTGGAGGGCTGCTGGCATGGGTTCGGCAACATCTTCTTCAACGCGACCGACGGCGGTGACGCGCAGAAGGGTCAGGTGTGGCTATACCGTCCGCTGGGCCGCTCTCACGGCGGGCTGATATTACTCTATGAGTCTCCCGGCGAAGCCGAGCTCGACAACCCTGACAACATCACGGTCTCCCCACGCGGCGGCATCGTCCTGTGCGAGGACGGCGACGGCGAGCAGTACCTGCGCGGGCTCACCCTGCGCGGGCAGGTATTCGACTTCGCTCTCAACCTGTTCAATGACCGGGAGTGGGCGGGCGCCACCTTCAGCCCGGACGGCCGGACGCTGTTCGTGAACATCCAGGGTGACACCAGCAAGCCCGGACCGGGCGACCTCGGACGCACCTTCGCGATCTGGGGCCCCTGGACTGACGGCGCGCTGTAGCTCCCCAGCGCGGACGAGCCCACCCACCCTCGGCTGAGCCCCGGCCTCAAGGTCGGCCCCGCTGTGCTGCTCGGCTCGGTGGGCACGCTCGACCTGGGCTGGAGCACGCTGGCGCTGCTGCTGGTCCTGCTCGCGGGCCTGGCGGTGCCCATGGTCTACGGCGCGTACGTATGGTTCACCCAGGAGATCGAACACTCCACACCAGCCGAGCAGCCACCGTAGCTCCACCATCACCTGCCGGATCAGCGCAACGGCGTCTGGTCCAATAGCGGCGGCGCCCATGAGCTGTGGTGTGCATAACGGCCCAGCCTTGGGCCATCTTCACTAGAAATTCCAGTCCTGCTCTCCGATGAAGTCGTAGAGGTTCATGCACGGGACACCAAGCACCTCGCATACGTCAGGAACTCGCGGCTTCTTTGTGTTCCCGGTTCTGGCTTCGAGCGTCACCACCGTCATGCCGCGAGCTTTCGCCAGCGCGATAACCCCATGGGTCGGCGCCGTTGTGTCCCTTATGGGAGCCCACCATCCTCGCGCAGTGCGACAGCGCCTCGCGTACGGCTAACTGCACGTCGTGTTCATGTGGAATGAACAACAGCGGGCGTTCCTTGATCCATTCCTTGAGTTCATCGTCGTGTCGGTCAATCTCGACCTTCACCTCTTCGGTCGCGCGGACTCGGCCTTCCTCGATCGTCGAATCGAGGTTTCTCCAGAAACTAACGAACGTTTTGGGCCCTTGCGCTCAGGCAGTCGGGGCACCACCTGCTCGCCAGAGCGTTAGGTCGACCTCGCCCCCTGGATCTCCGGGTCGGTGCTCCACGACCGGTACAGCAGGTGGGGAGTCTCGGCGAGGGCCAACCGGTTCTCCCAGTCATCGTGCAGGGGAACAGCACCCCAGGTGATCGCCCACCGGATAGCCATCTCGAATGTCATACGCGCGGTGCGTAGATGACTCTTCGAGGTGACCGGCGCGAGCTCGGAGAGAATCCCGTAGGGGCCATACCCTTCCCGCTCATCCTTGATGACCTGCCAATACATGCTGGCATGCAGCTCAAGCTGCCCTGGTATCGGGAAGTCGGCGCGGCGTCGGAGACGGACACCGCCACCGTCGTTGAGGGACCACTGCTGCTGTTGTCCTGGCTTCGGATTTCCGCCGCCAGTGTGGGAAATCTTCCCGCGAGCCACGCATCCCAGGACGGCCTGTAGCGGGGCGATGAACTCCCGTACGGCGTCAGCCGGGGTTGCTCCGGGCACAGTCGATCAGGGTAGCCACGGCCAGTACCCGGGTGAATCCGGGCTGCTCCTGGACCTCACCGAAAGCTTTCCGCTCGCGCAGGCTCAGGAACTCCTCGCCGCTCATGTCCAGGAAGCGGCGAGCCAAACTGTCGAGGTTGGCGCGAGCGGCGGTCTGGTCCACCTCGCCCACGCTGACCTCCGTGTCGTCCTCGATTGCCTCGGGTGGTGTTCTCATCGCCGGTCGCTCCTCCCGACCCGGAACTACCTCTGCTCTCAACTGTGACATAGGTGCGCAACGCTAGCCATCACAGTGATACTAATCGGTAGATGCACAGCCTGTGTTACATCCCTCACCATCGGTCACAAGCCCTTCAGAGCGTCGTCGCTGCACCGCGGTGCTGCTCGCCGGGGCAGGGACCTGGCAGGACCAGTCCGGACAGCCCAGGACGCCGGTTGCCGGGTGGGCGTGGCCACGGTGGGAGGGCCCAGGCATCGCTGGCCAAGGAACTGGCGCCACGGGCATGTGATGCGGAATTGCTTGGCAACCTTCTCGATGCCGACAGCGTCCGGACGTCGTACTCCTCGCCGACGCGTGGCGGAGCAGCGTGATCACCACGTGGTGAGCTCGATTCAGGTGCTCACCTTGACGATGATCACATCGGCCAGCGGCGTCGTGGTGCGCGCCGCGACCAGTGCCGCCGCGTAATCGTCGTCGATCACCTCGCCGCGCCGGACGTCGACCTTCAGCTCCTGGTGCTGGACGTGCGGACGGCTGCGGTCGCCGTACACGATCCGCCGGGTTTCCAGGCCCCGGGCCTGCTTGCTCTTCGACTTCCGCTTCATGGCGACGCCTCCGGACCGGTCACCGCGCGCCCTCCAGGATCGCCTGCGCCACCTGCTTCTCGGGCACCCTCTACACCTCTCTCCGTCGCAATCGCGCCTGCCCCCTGTGGTGGATGCCGGCCGGGCCGCGCGAAACGGGGAGGGGCGCACGGCCCGGCCGACTGCACCCGAATGCAGGACCTCGGTCTCTGCTGCACCGCGTCCGAGCGACCTACGCAGCACTACGTAGTGACGCGCAGTCCGCGCGGAACTGTCGGGGGTGGTCGTTACCGTCGTCGCCATGCCCTCGATCACGCACGAGACGCTGGTGGAGCTGATGCGGTGCCCAGGGTTTCGGGTCTGACCAGGTGGCGGGTACCGCATCACCGCTCGGTTGCCTTCGGATGCCCGGTTCCGGGCGGGGATCGGTCGCACTCAGGCGCACAGCGGTAACGTTGTGCTACTCACAGCGATGGTCCCATCAGGTGCCCGCTGCCCATGTGACAGGAGGACGAGCATCGACCAATGATCATTAACTTGTGTCATCGTGAGATGAGCCTCTCGAGGGGGACAAGAGAGAGTGGTGACAGGATGGATCAACGAGCTGCTTATGAGAGCGAGATCGTGGAACTGAGCCAGCAAGAGGCTGAAGACGCCTTCGACGCTGTGGCTCGCCGCGAGATGGGCATCAGCGGGGCCGAGTTCCTGCGCCGCTGGGATGCTGGACTATACGCCGGTCGCAAGATGGACGACATCAAGGGATTGGTGGCGACGTGGATGGTCATCGGCCTCGTACGATGACCCGATGCCCGGGGACACACCGCAGGAGGCGGTCACCGCTTTCCTCAACCCACTAAAAGAAGCGATTTCCGTTCTTGATGGCCGCGGGGCCATCACCGTCAATCGGCACGGTGGCTGGGCCAAGGACCAGACCTACTCTTGGGTCCTCAACGCCGGACAAGGCATGAAGCTAGGTAACGTCGGTACGTTCCACGCTTCGATGCTCTTCAAGGTCATCGACACCGATCCCACAACCAACGACTTCGGCAAACACCTGCGGGTGACCACCCTGGGCTATAACTACAAGCTTGAGCAGGCCGGCGGTGACGTGTGGCGGATGCATTGGCATCCCGACGGGGTAAGCCGCGTGCGGGTGCCTCACCTGCACGTTCCGCCCGACTTCCAGGTGCACCGGCCGTGTGAGCGGATGACCTTCGAGAACGCGATCCGCTGGTGCATCGAGGATGGAGCTCCGCTGACGTGCACCCGGAATGAGGCGGAGGGGCATCTCTTGCTGACCGAGACCCCGCACAAGCTACATCGCTCATGGTCCTCCCCGCTGGATCGGCCTGAGCTAGGCCACCGGCGAGCGCCTGGCCAACCCGGTGAGACCGGCGACCGGCGGGACGACGTAGAGCAGCCCCAATCCAGCGAGCGTGCCGACAAGCAAAACCGGCGAGCGGCGCAGCTGGGTGTAGGCACTACGGGTGACCATGTTCCACAGGTCGGCGAGGCGGGGGTAGGGCCGGACGCTGCGGACCTCGGGCGGGTCGCCGGTGAAGCCCAGCCACGTCCGCGCGCCGGAGCGCTTGAGCAGCCGGCCCAGCGCCACGTCGTCGATGAGCTCGCCGCGGATGCTGCGCAGGCCCCCGGCCCGCTCCAGCGCGCTGCGGCGCAGCAGCATGCAGCCACCTGCGGCCGCGGCGGTCCACCCGCCGGGTCGAGCCACCCGCGGGAACGGGTAGAGCTGGGCGAAGAAGTAGACGAACGACGGCACCAGGGTGCGCTCCCAGCCGGTCTGCGTGCCCAGCAGCGCCATCAGCGAGACCAGATCGCGGTCGTCGGCCAGGGCCGCGGCGACCAGCCGTCGCACCGAGGCCGGGTGATGACCGATATCGGCGTCGGTGAACAGCAGCAGCTCGACCCCGGCCGCGCCGGCCGCTGCCACACCACGCTGGAGGGCATTGAGCTTGCCCGTCCACCCCGGCGGCGGGGGCGGTGCCCTCAGCTCGGTCAGCGACACCCGCCCACCGGTCTGGTCGGCGAGGGCGCGCGCGAGCTCGGCCGTGCCGTCACTGCTGTCATCGTCGACCAGCCACACCGCGAGTTCGCCCAGGTAGTCCTGGGTGAGCAGGGTGGGCAGGGTCTCGGCGAGCACCGCCGCCTCGTCGCGCGCCGGGACGACCACCCCGACGCTCGGCCAGCAGGCGGGCTCCGGCGGGTCGGCAGGCAGGCGAGTCGAGGTGAGCCAGAAGCCGCCGTGCCCGACGAGGAGATAAGCCCACGCCGCAGCGGACACCGTCGCGAGCCGACCGAGCGGAGACACCCGCCGAGCATCGCACCTCCACAGGGTGATCGTGGCGGGCTGTCATGCACAACCAAGGTTCTCCTACTGCACTCGTAGGGCCTGAACTGCTACAACATGATCGGCGATGGCGTCGATACTGAACCGGGCCACAGGCATGTGATGATGCATTCCAGTGTTGGCCCATGGTACGGGTGACCTGGCGATACTAGAACGGCCCCGGATACCGGAGGCCGATTTACGGCCTCACCTGCTGTCGTCAGCGATCG
Source organism: Pseudonocardiales bacterium (assembly GCA_052390495.1). Classification (GTDB taxonomy): domain Bacteria; phylum Actinomycetota; class Actinomycetes; order Mycobacteriales; family Pseudonocardiaceae. The sequence goes on along the minus strand of JBQTGW010000396.1, from coordinate 299 downwards.
GTTGCCTTCGGATGCCCGGTTCCGGCGTAGGTTATCCACATGATGCGAGTCGTGTCATCGATCAGATACCAGATACGTCCGCCAGCATTGACCTCGAATTGCCACTGCTCCAGAGCGGCTCCCCTACGGCTAGCGGTAGAGAGACTGCCGTGGAGCCTGTGATGCCGTTCAGTGGATGGAATCGGTCGAGGGCTGTCGCGGATGGCCTCGAAGGCGCGGCGCAGATTCGCCGGCACCGTGCGAGCAAGCTCGTCCCAGCCCTTGGCGCTTTCGGCGTTGTCGAAGCGGATGTCGTACTC
>JBQTGW010000395.1:0-20981 GCA_052390495.1 Pseudonocardiales bacterium | reverse complement strand
TGCACGGTGACACCTCACTTCCGGCGATCACGGCAGGGGCGGGCTGAGTGCTCTGGCTGAGATCATGCGCCCGCGGCAGCTACCCGGCGAGGACGTCTGCGCGATCCGGCCAGGTCAGCACTCAGGGCGGCGCGAGGCACCTGGCCGGTTGGCTCCGAAGGGGGGTGGTGAGGGGGTGGGTGCAGCGGGGGCGTTCACGGGGGCTCCCCGTTCCGCGGTGCATCACTTGGCGTCATGAGTACAACACAACCAGTGAACTTGACGTGGCCCTGGGGTCGATACCCAGCTCGCGGGCAGTTCGCACACCGTTCATCATCACGTCCGCGAAGTCATCTGCCTGCGCGTTCAGCCGTTGGCGTCTGTACGAACCTCCCAGCCCTGGGAGCGCTGCTGACGCACCACCGAGGCGGCGGTCAGCTCCACAGGTCGGAAGCAGGCAGCGCGACCAGCCGGTCTCCGAATGGCAGCCGCCGCTGACCGGTGTGCAGGACAATGCCAGCGGTGAACTCGCCCTGAGCGCGGTCGAGCCGATCACGCAGGTGCGCCAGCCACCGGACGTCCTCGGGGCGGGGGGTCGAGGTCGCCTTCACCTCGACGGCGGCCACCCGGCCGTCGTCCGCCTCCAGCACTAGGTCCACCTCGGCCCCTTCGCTGTCGCGGAAGTGGAACAACCGCGCTGGTGTCTCGCACCAGGTCAACTGCTTGGCGATCTCGTTCGCTACGAACGTCTCGAACAGGGCGCCCGCCGCCGGATCGGTCGGACGTCGCAATGCTGTCGCATCCTTGCCGAGTAGTGCGCAGGCGACACCGGTATCGGTGAGATAGAGCTTGGGTCGACGGACGACCTTGGCGGTGAGGTTGCGGCTCCACGCCGGTACCCGATGGACCAGGAACACCGTCTCCAGCCACGACGCGTAGTGCTGCGCGGTGCCCCGGTCGATACCCACTCGCTGGCCGACGGTGCTGACCACCAGCTCCTGCGCTGTGGTGGCGGCGAGATAACGGATCATCAAGGTGAGCGCGTCAGCTCGACGGATGTCAGCCACCATCTCGATCTCGCGCGCCAGCACCGTCTCCACGTAGCGGGCGAACCATCGCCGACGGGTTCGGGCCGTCAGTCGCTGCGCGGCCGGGTACCCGCCGATCGAGAGCGCCTCAAAGTAGGCAGATCGCTCCAGTGGCTCGCCAGTGTGGTCGAGGAGCGCAGCCGCGCCGTTGAAAGCTCGATCGACGAAGTCGTCCGGGCCGCCGCGAAGCTCCCCCTGCGACAGTGGCCACAGGGTGACGATGTCGGCTCGCCCGGCGAGGGTCTCGGCGATGGAGGGGACGGTGAGGAAGTTGGTGGACCCGGTGAGCAGGAACTGCCCTGGCCGGTCGTTGCGGTCGACCACCGATTTGATCGCCAGCACCAGCGGCTGCCCGACGCGCTGCACCTCATCGACGACCAGGGGTGCCCCAAACGCGCTGACGAACGTCGGCGGGTCCGCCTGCGCGACGGACAGGACGTCGCTGTCATCCAGGGTCACGTAGGTGGCACCGAGCTGCTGGGCCAGTGCTCTGGCGACCGTGGTCTTGCCGACCTGCCGGGCTCCGTGCACGATGACGACCCGGAAGCCGGACAGTGATTCAGGGAGTATCTCAGCAGCTCTCCGTGGAACGTATTCGCTGCTCAAAAGTTCCACCATGATCCAACACTAGCAGGTAAACCAGCATTTTCTCGTCTGTCTAACCAACAAAAAATCTGCCGACTAACCCCCACAAGTGAGTATGCTCGCCGCCGTGACCGTCTCCGAGCTGTTCGACCCGTCCGCCTGGCGCGTCGTCGAGGGCTTCGACTTCGCCGACATCACCTACCACCGCGCGGTGGCGCACGGCACGGTCCGGATCGCCTTCGACCGGCCCGAGGTGCGCAACGCTTTCCGCCCAGCCACTGTGGACGAGCTGTACCGGGCGCTGGATCATGCCCGGATGAGCCCGGACGTCGGGTGCGTGCTGCTGACCGGCAACGGGCCTTCGCCGCGCGACGCCGGCTGGGCCTTCTGCTCGGGCGGTGACCAGCGGATCCGGGGCCGCGCGGGCTACCGGTACACGCTGCCGGAGGCAGCCACGGGCCGAGCTGGCGAGACCGCGGACATGGTGGACCCGGCCCGGGCCGGGCGGCTGCACATCCTGGAATGCCAGCGGCTGATCCGCTTCATGCCCAAGGTGGTCATCGCGGTGGTGCCCGGCTGGGCGGCTGGCGGCGGGCACTCCCTGCACGTGGTCTGTGACCTGACCCTGGCCTCGGCCGAGCACGCCCGGTTCAAACAGACCGACGCCGACGTGGGCTCCTTCGACGGCGGGTTCGGCTCGGCCTACCTGGCCCGGCAGGTCGGGCAGAAGTTCGCCCGGGAGATCTTCTTCCTCGGCCGCGAGTACAGCGCCGACGACGCCCACCGAATGGGAATGGTCAACGCGGTGGTGCCGCACTCGGAACTGGAGCCGACGGCGCTGGACTGGGCCCGCGCGATCAACGCCAAGTCACCCACCGCGCAGCGGATGCTCAAATACGCGTTCAACCTGATCGACGACGGACTGGTCGGCCAGCAACTCTTCGCAGGCGAGGCAACCCGCCTGGCGTACATGACCGACGAGGCCGTCGAGGGCCGCGACTCCTTCCTAGAAAAGCGCACCCCCGACTGGTCCGCCTTCCCCTGGTACTTCTGACCCGAATCCGCGAATAGCTGGAAGGCACGCGTGGTGAGATGACGATAGGTGCCCTGTTGAGCTGGGATGATGGTTTTTGCATAGAGATCGATCACCCAGGAGATAGGGACACCTATCTGGTGAGCAGGATACGCGGGAGAAGCGGGCGAGGTGGTGGGTGCGGATCGGCGCGGCGGGTGCGTCGTTGACGGCGGTCTCGGGTATGGCCGCGGTGAGCGAGTTGTGTGATCGGCTGGGGGTGATCGAGGGCCTCGACGCGGCGGTGACGGGGCTGGGCTCGACCACCGCGGCGGGACTGGCCCGCAGGATCAGTGCCCGGCAGTGGGTGGCGGTGGAGACTGGGATGGCCACGGTGACCGCGCTCAGGGCTGGTTCCTCTGTCCGACCTCCGGCTGGCGAAGTGGGACCAAATCCCGCCGGAGGGGTGGGGCCAGAACAGTCCGGCAAAAACATGACCGGTATCCGCCCCAGGTCGTCGCGGCGGTGCCGGTCAGGAGGGTCAGTGCGGCCGGTGACGCCCCCGAGCACCGGGGGTGGTGGTCGGGTGGGGTTACTCGTCGCGCTTGCGCTGGTCGCGTAGCTGCTGGCGCACCCGGTCGGGGTCCCATCGGGGGTGACCGCCGGGGGTGACGAACTCCGGTGTGATCAACCCGGCTCGGTGCCATTTGGCGATGGCGCTGGAGGACACGCTCAGTCGCCGGGCGAGCACGGCGGTCGTGACCAGCGGTGGAGGCGTCGGGTCGGGCACGAAAACACGCTAGATCCGCGCTGTCCTGGTTCAGTGCCCCGGTCACCCGGCCCGGGTCACCAGCCCCCAGAGCCGGCCCGGCGGCGCCTCCCGAACCACGAGGGACCCATGGACGCACAACCGGCGCTCAGCTCGTGCAGATCGGTGACCGGGTGCGGCTGATCGACGTGACCGACCTGGCCGTGCCCGAGCCTGAACCCACCACGACAGAAGACCCCTGATCATCAGGGACGTCTCGTGCGGGTCAACCCCAAACCGGTAGAGAGGGAAAGGCACACGGCAGCGGGGTCACCAACTCCCCGGCCACCACGTCGCCAGAGACCGGTGCGCACCGCGAGGCGCTATCGCGGGCCGTGCGAGCCAACGCCGCACTGTGGGAACGGATCCAGCTTCGTGTCGCGCTCCCGGGTGGTCGTCGCCGGTCGCCGCACCGACGCCAGCGAGCTGTGCACACTTGTTGCGGTGTGCGAGGTCGGCGGGACGTGGACGCTGTACCCGCACGGGGACGGCAGGCTCGGGGTACGCCAGGCGATCCCAGCTCTGGAGCCAGCCAGGGGGTATCACGAAACTTGTAGGTTCGCGGCCAACCTATAACGAACTCGCCGAAGTGTTATAGGTTGGCCGCGTGGACCCAACAAAGTTTATAGCCCCACGCTGGGGCCGCGCGGTGTCTACCGGCGGCCCGGCGGCGTACCACGCCTTCGTGCCTGCACCGGTGCCACGTGAGCACCAGATCCCCCCCGAGACGATCATGCTGCTGTCGGAGGCTGACTCAGCGCTGGGCCGGTTGGCCGGGGCGGGGCGGTTGTTACCTGATCCACACCTTCTCGTCACCGCTTACATCACGCGGGAGGCCGTCGCCAGCTCCCGGATCGAGGGTACCCAGGCGTCGGTGACCGAGATCTTCGACGCGGCCGTGACCGGGATCTCGAACCGAGGCGACATCCAGGAGGTCAGCAACTACATCATCGCATTGCAACATGGCCTCAGGCGCCTTGAAGAAGGATTCCCGATTTCACTGCGCCTGATCAAGGAGATGCATCAATTACTGCTGACCAACGTCCGTGGCCAGGAACGAACTCCCGGCGAGTTCAGGCGCAGCCAGAACTGGATATCATCACCCGACAATCAGCCACGCACAGCCCGTTTCGTACCGCCAGTTGTAGAAGAAATGTGGCGCGCTCTGGACGATTGGGAGAAGTATCTGAATGATGAAGAGCCCCGGCTGCCACTACTCATCCGATGCGCCTTGCTGCACTATCAGTTCGAAACGATCAACCCTTTCTTGGACGGCAACGGACGCCTTGGTCGTCTCTTTATAATCGTGCACCTCGTGGATCGAGGACGGTTGCCGACGCCATTGCTCTATCTATCCAATTATTTCGATGAACGCAAGGCTGAATACTATGATCGCCTTCAGCATGTGCGGGAGCGGGGTGAGGTGGATGCCTGGCTGGACTTCTTCTTGCGAGGAGTTGCGGTGCAGGCAAACGACGCTGTTGCGCGCGCTGAGGTACTCGTCGACCTGCGGGAGCAGTACCGAATAGCCCTTAAGGGGAATAGGAGCCGGGCGCCCCAAGTCGTGGACCTGTTGTTTGGGAATCCGATTCTGACCGTGCGGCACGTACAGAATCAACTCGGAGTAAGTCAGCCCGGGGCGGCGAGGCTACTCCGCATCTTGACACAACATGAAATAGTCCGAGAAGTCGGGGTCGGCCCGGGGGTCCGGCACCGATGGTTTGCCGACGGCGTATTACATGTTCTTGATCCTGAGCGACCAGACTTCCGTCCGGGCTGATCCGCAACCTGCACACCGGGCCTACTACTGGATCCACTACGGCAGTGCGCTCGCGCAACTACCGGACCGTCACGCACAGAGTAGACACCGTCACGGTCTGGCCTCGCCAGGCCTCAGGTGAGTTTGCGCTTCTGGGGGTAGACCGTTTCGCCGCGGGCGAGCATGGCGACGAACTGCTCGATGCGCCGGGCCCGGGTCTCGGCGCGTTTGGCGTCATTGATCCGGTACAGGATGGCGTAGCGGTTCTGGCTGGTGAGGATGTCGAACATGGCCAGCGCCCTGGGCTCGGCGCTCAGCGCGGTGGCGAGGTCAGCAGGCACCTCAATGGCGGCCGGGCCGACGTAGGCCGCGTCCCAACGGCCGTCGGCCTTGGCCCGCTCGACTTCCGCCACTCCCGCTGGATGCATCCGGCCTTCGGTCACCAACCGGTCAATGACGCCGACATTGCGTTTCGACCACGGGCTGCGCGCCCGCCGGGGTGTGAAGTGTTGCCGGTAGGTGCTCTCGTCGATGCGCTGGGCCTTGCCATCGATCCAGCCGTGACACAACGCTTCATCGAGCGCCTGATCGTAGGTGAGGCTGGTTGGTTCCGTGGTGCCCTTCTTGGCCAGGGTCAGCCACACTCCGGCCGGATCGTCGTAGTGCGCACCCAACCATGCCCGCCACGCGGCGATATCGGCGACGGTCAGCGCAGGCGGCTCAGCGGTCATAACCACTGAGCCTGACAGATGTCAGCACAGCGCCGTCAGATCCCCGCGAGGAATTGCTCGATCGCGATCGGCTCCTGCGGTGTTTCCTTCGGCACCCTGGCGAGGAGATCACAAACCACGTCGCAGCGCCCTGTCAACAGTTGCGGCGGCGACGCTGCGGGCCACGTGCACCGTCACAGCTAGTTGTGTTTTTGGTGTTTAGCCGCCATTATCGACGTGTGTCCTCGACAACTAGCGGCCAGGACCTGCTCACCACGGGTGAGGCGGCGGCGTTGCTGGGCTCATCCCGGCAGCATGTCGTTGACCTGTGCGAGCGCGGCCACCTGGGGTACGTGCGGATCGGCACCCACCGCCGTCTGCGGCGAGCCGACGTCGAGGCTCTGGCGAAGCCGACGCTGACCAGAGATCAGGAGCGGTCGCTGTGGCTGCACCGGGTAGTCGCCGGACGATTGTCGATGGAACCCGACGGCACACTGGCCAAAGCACGTGCCAACATCGACACTCTGCGCCGAGCCCATCAGGGCAACGTGGCGCAGCGATGGATCGAGCAATGGCAGATGCTGCTCGATGGACCCATCGACTCCCTACTGGATATCCTCACCTCCCCCACAGGGCGGGCGATCGAACTGCGACAGAATTCCCCGTTCGCGGGTGTGCTGTCCGAGCAGGAGCGGCAGATGACCCTTTCTTCTTTCCATGCACACTGGCGCCGCGATCACTCAGCATAAATCGTCAGCAACTCGAACACGTGTTGTGGGCCGCAGCTAGGATCACGGATGAAGACGCTTCCGCTTGTGTCGGTGTTGGAGTGGCCAGCCGCCGGCAAGCACCTGGCCACTCCAACCCGATGTTGCTACCGCTGGTAGTATCGACACATGACAACAACCCCTCATGAGCCGCTCGATGAGAGCCGAACGTCGCGCGCCGATCAGCTCCGGTCGACAGCGAAACTCGCGTATCTACTGAGCATGCAGCATGAAGCAGGCGCAGCGTCGCCTGAGTTCACGGAGTCGCACAAGCGTGTCGAGGCAGCACCCTCCGGGCCGGAGGGGAACGTGCGCCCGCTCGGTCGAGCACGCAAGATCAGCGTCTCCATGCCCGAGGAGCTGACCGCAGCCGTGCAGCAGCGGGTAGGACGAGGCGAGTTCAGCCAGTACGTGACAGAAGCGGTTACCCGGCGGTTGGAGTTAGACCTCCTGGACGAACTGGCTTCATTGCTTGAAGCAGAGCACGGTCCTGTTCCGGAAAGGTTCCTAGCGGAGGCCGCTGCGGCATGGCCGGACACCGAGTAGCGGCAGGGGGCACTCTGGTTCTGGACAGCGAGGGTCTGTCCAAGGTTGCCGCGGGCGATCCGCGAGCACGAGCGTACTTCGAGACAGCGCGCATCCGTTGCGCCAGAGTTCTCGTCAGCGCTGTCACATTGACCGAGGTCCTTCGCGGAGGCTCTCGGGACACGTCGGTGCACCGCGTGCTGTCCAAGATCGTGACGGCGCCGGTGACTCCCGAACTCGGGCGAGCAGCTGGTGAGTTGCTCGGCGCCACGGGCTTGTCTGGTCATCAATGTGCGATCGACGCCGTAGTCGCGATCACGGCATTGAAATCGGCCCGGCCAGTAGTGCTCCTCACGAGCGATCCCGACGATATGAATCGGCTGGTCGAAGAACCTGGCGGCGCTAAGGATCAGCGAGTGGTGGCCATACACGTCTGATGGCTCAAGCGTCTCACAGCAGACGAAGGTGTTGTCGACGAAGCAAGCCGATTTCACGCGGCGGGTGCGCGGGCGGATGGCGAAGACGGGCGAGTCGTACGCGGCGGCCCGCGTCCACACTCAGCAGCGGATGATGGCGTCGGTGGGGATACCCCAGGCGTGAAGGTCGGCGACGTCACTGGTCAGCACCCGGGCGCCCGGCTTCGTGGCGAGGTTGGCCACGTGCCCGTCCACCACATCCGTGGCACCGACCTCGCGCGCCAGCAGACCGACCTTGCGAGCCGCGGTTGGATCGAGCGGCCGCTCCTCGACGATGCCGCTGCCGAGCAGGCGCGCGAGCCGAGCCTGCCGGGAGCCGCCACGCCAGACCTGGGCGACAACCCCGGAACTGGTACGAAGCGTGATGTCGCCCGCCTCGGCAAGCTGCACGAGTGCTCGGACCCGCTTGTCGTTCCGCTCCCATGCGATGAAGGCCCCGGCATCGAGGACGACGAGTGTCGTCGGCTGGTTGGTCATCCCGCCTGCCGAGCCGACCCTGGTTCCATCGAGAGCCGGCTGGCAACCCACTCCGGCGGACGCCCGATCACCCCGGCTACCCAGCCCACCGTTTCGTCGTCATACGGCTCCTCGGCGGTCATGTCCTCAAGCTCGGCGATCAGCTCCGCCCGGGCAAGCGCCTTGCGCCGCATCGCGTCCGCCACCCACGCACTCACTGAGCTGGCTCGTCCCGCCTCGACTTCGGCTCGCGCCAGGGCCATGAGGCTGTCGTCAACTGTCACCGTTACGCGCTGCACACTCTTAGCATACCGTAATGCACGGACTCCAGAGAAACTGGCAAGGCGTGAGCTGCGGCCTACCGCCGTCCGAAGGTCCGGCTCCTGGCGATCCTGGCCAGATTGGGCTGGCAGCGCGATCCGCCCGCCGCCCAGGCCCACCGTGGCCGACATCGCCGCGCTTGCGGTTGAGGTCAGCCTGGGTCAACCTCGATCGCTCTTGGCGGGATTCGCGGGTGGCAGCTTCAAAGCCACGGCAATGCCACCGCAACGCAGCAACTCTCCGGCCGCGTCCACCAACTCAGCCGGGTGAAGCCCCGACCTGCCGTGCGAGCAGCCTGGCACGAATTCATTCGAACGGCGATCATCCACGCCGTGGACAGCGGCTCCAGATGCTGCGGTCAGCTCTCGACCTCGAAGACCTTGAGAACCTCATCGCCGTAGTGGTTGATCAGCTTGACGGCGATCTTGCCAGACGTCGGGACCGGGAAGGGGCGGGATCGGGTGCCGTGGAGGGAGTCCCACGCCTGCTCGTCGATCTCGGCGCGCAGGGCGCGTTTGAGCCGGGCGTAGGGGTCGGTGCCGCCGCCGGAGAAGTAGCAGTGCCGGACGAAGAAAGACTCCTCGTCGTAGTCGCTGTCAATCATCCACAGCGCGATCTCGGCGGTGTCGTTGCTGCGGATGATGCCGGTGGTGGGGTCATAGACGTCGACACCGAGCAGTTCGACGACCACGCCCTCGGTGGTGCGGGCGATCCGGACGTCGGGCTCGCCGAAGATGGTGAACAGGTTCGCGGTGCCGGTCTTCTTGAGCACCGCCTCCCCCATGGCGAGCTCAGCGTTCATCCGCACCAGCAGCACCGGCAGCCGCCCGAGACTGCGCTCGTCGTGCACGGTGGCGAAATCACCGCCATTGCTCGGTGCGAACTCGTTGACGGTCTCCGAGGAATGCGCGTCGAAGCCGAAACCGCAGATCAGCAGCACGTCGAAGTCATTACCGCCACGCAACGCCGCCCGCGCGGCGTCCTTGACCCAGGTGGCGTTGACTGTGCCGTACTGCGGCCCGACGCTGACCGCGACCCGCTGCGGTGTGCCGTTGCCGCCACCCCGGCGGATGCCCTCGAACTGGATGTACGGGTCACCGAACGGCGTCAACGACTCGAACAGCAGCCGCTCGGCCTTGCGCCCGTTCTGCACCCCGGCGGCGAGCAGATTCTCGTGCACAGTACGCAGGTACGCCTCCTCGTCGGCGTGCGCACCCCCCAGTTCGCTGGCCGGGATCTCGGTCTCTAACCGGCTGGTCCGGTGCGGCGACACGCTCTCCACGGTGAACCGCCCGGCGACCCGGATCTTCTTGTTGTCCTCGTAGGGCCGGTCATAGAGCAATTCGACGTCGGCGTGCCAGGCGATCGCGGCGTCGATGTCGGCGCGGCTCATCCCCTCCCGGATGTCCGGGTTGTTGGCGATCGACTTCAACGTGACGTGCGGCACCCGCTGGTAGACGAACCCCTTGCGCACGTCCTCAGCGGTCGGCGTGGTCGGCTGCGGCTGCCCGGTCAGCTCCTGCTCCTTCTTGCGCCCATCCGGCGAGTCGGCCAGCAGGTAATAGGGCAGCTTCGCCCCCATCAGCCGCTGCCGAGCCAGTGCGATCGCCACCCGAGACGTGTCAACCGTAATCCACCGCCGCCCCCACTGCTCCGCCACATACGCCGTCGTCCCCGACCCACACGTCGGATCAAGCACGAGGTCGCCCGGATCCGTGGTCATCATCAAGCAGCGCTCGATTACCTTTGTGTTGGTTTGCACCACGTATGTTTTTGGATCGCCGAATCCAGCGATACTTGTGTCGTCCCAGAAGTTGTTAATTGGGAATGCCGGAAAGTCGCTAATATATCTGATGTACGACAAGGTTTTACCGGCAACTCCAAGGCGCCGAGCGGCCTTCAGTATCGGGATTCGCTCGCTCAACATCGCTTAGACGTCGACGCTGACCGTCTCCTTCTTCTAAGTATGAGTAGGCTCCACCACCAGCCCCACCGACTGCTTTCGTCTTGTAGAGCTGCCGGTACTTCACGTCCTGGCGCGATTTTGCGTACCACAAGATGTAGTCCACAGTGCCTGGTAACAACTCGCCAGTCGCTCCGGTGGTGGTTCGGAAAGAGACCTGTGCGGCGAAGTTTTCGCTACCGAAGGTTTCGTCAAGGACTGCTCGAACGAGATGGAGGTTGGTGTCGCCAATCTGGACGAAGATACTGCCGCTTTCGGTGAGGAGGTCGCGGGCGGCCATCAGCCGGTCGCGGAGGTAGGAGAGGTAGGAGTGGATGCCCAACTCCCAGGTGTCGCGGAACGCCTTGATCTGCTCGACCTCGCGGGTGGCGTCTTCGAGTTTGCCGTCCCTGACGTCGCGTTTGCGGGTGGAGACCTGCCAGTTGGAGCCGAACTTGATGCCGTACGGGGGGTCCTTGCCCTTCCAGACCAGCTGCGGGTCCAGGGTCGGGTCCCGGGGGTAGCGGACCTGCTCGATCCTGCTGGCCCGATCGGAGACCAAGTCCTTGGCGTCGGCGGTGGGGATGTTGAGCCGTTTGTCGGCGTGCAGCACGGCCTCCACCGGCGTCGATCCGTCTGGCTTTCCGCGTGGTGGCACCTGACTGTCCCTTTCCTCACGCGGCCCGGCGTGGCGCCGGGAGCAGCACAGCCAGCGCGGCCAGCGCTTCGGTGAGCACCTGTTTGGCTTTGGTGATCTCGCTGACCCGGCCGATCTCGCAGTAACCCCACAGCCCGTGCCCGCCGTGACTGTTTACCGCAGGTATCCAGCTCTTCCGGGCCGTCGCGGCCTTTTCCTCGGTCGGGCCGGGTGACTTGCGCCCGCCAGAGACCTCGACAATCAGGGTGCGGGTCACGCCGTCTCCGGTATCGGCCAGCCGGACCAGGAAGTCGGGCAGGTAGAGCCGCGAAATGCCCTGGTGCACGTAGGGGATGCCGAATCCGAGGTGGTCGTTCTTCACGTACGCCGCCACCCCGGGCAGGATCTCCAGCGCGGTGGCCACCGCGCGCTCCCAGGCGTTGCCCGCGCCGTCGAGGGGCACGAAGTTGACGTGGCAGCGCTGCACCGAGGTGGCCAGCACCTCCTTGACGGTCACGAAGTCGATCTCCGAGGTGGAACCGACCGGCTCGAACTGGCGGAACACCGGCACGATCCGGCCGACCCGGTCGCCGTCCTGCCAGGTGATCGCGTGCATGATCTTCTCGGCGGCGCGGTACGCCTGCTGGGCGACGAGCAGCAGGCCAGGGAACGCGTCGTCGTGGTAGTCGACGCACTCGGTCATCCACTGCCGCACCAGGCGCACCACCTGCGGGAACATCCACGGTCGGCCTGCGAGGTGGTGCGTCACGATCACTTTGGCCAGTTCGTAGGCGACCTGCTGGTCACGGGCGGCGCGCAGAACAGCACCCGGTTCTCCCGCTCCGGGTCGGACCAGTGTTCCAGCAGCCGCCGGGTGGTCGGGGTGACCCGGGGACAACCGGCGTGGCGCCACCGGGTCACCTGCTCGCGGATGCGGTTGACCAGCTCGTTGGGCCGGATCTGATCGGCCGTGAGCTCGGCGAGCTCCAGCTGGCGGGTGCCCTTGCGGGGCCGGGGCACCGGCACGAAGTACGACGAGGGGCGGCGCGCATCCACGATCCGGTCGGTGATGCCCTCGTCGTCGAACGCGAAGTGCCTGCTCGGCTCGTCGTAGGGGCGGTTCAGGATCGGGTTGTCGATCACCTTGTCCGCCACCGCCCAGCCCACCCATTCGTTGTAGCCAGACCCGTGACCGTACTGGACCAGACCAGGAGCTCGGCTCCACCCACTGCTGTGTCGTACACCGGTACGGTTGCCCGGCACGACAATCCATCCAGATCGTGCGGTGGCCGCGATTCGGCTCCTAATAGCGCCCCACGGGGTTCCCAAAACTGCAGTTTGGCTCCTGACTGAAGGGTCATCCGCTTGGACTGGTGCTGACCTGCGAAGTGACTGCCAATTTGGGCACTGAGCGGGGTGGTTGGTCTGGCACCAGGTGTCACTTCGCAGGTCAGGGTAGGATTCGGTTGAACCTGATCAACTCACGCAACAAGCGCCCACATGCCCGTCATCAAGAACTCAAATTCGACGTCCGGAAAGGGACACTCATCGACACGGACCACGCAACAGGACTAGTGGCAGTTCGTACACCTCTGCCGCTGGAGGACATCGTAGACATTCTCCGACGCCCGGAGGACGGGCGAACTCTGCGCACCGAGGGCCGGACGGACCGTAGGTCAAAGCTCCGCAACGCTGCCGACAGCGGCTCCTGCGGAGGGCCCGGCGATCGTTCGTGTATCACCCGTTAGAGTTAATGCCTCCATGTAGGTAACACGCCGCATCGCTCACCACCGGAGGCATACGATGGCGCTCCTTCCCCCGCGAGTGATCGGACCGCTGTCGGAGTGCAGCACAGCGGTTCGAGTGCAGGGCCAGCTCACCGGCTCTACGGTCACCGTGTACGCCGGTGGTGCTGTGGTGGCTTCCGGGATGGCCACCTGGCCGGACCAGACCTTCCCGCTCACCGGCTCACTGGCGCCAGGCCAGCAGGTGACCGCCACCCAGACCGTCGGGCTGGATACCAGCATTGCGTCACCGGAAGCCGTCGAGGTGCAGGCCAAGCCGCCGGTCATCGGTGGCGTCGGGTTCCGCAGCCACCTCAACCAGTGCGGCGCCTGCGTGTGGCTGGAGGGCCTGGTGCCAGGCGCCAAGGTGGAGCTGCGCGACGGCGCGACGGTGCTCGGCTCAGGGGAGAGCTACGACGGCAACGCCCGTTTCCACCTCAGCACACCGCTGGCTGCGGGGATGGATATCAAGGCGCAGCAGGAGGCCTGCGGCAGCCCCGGCACGATCACCGAAGGACCGCCGGTCGACGTCATCGTCGAGAAATTCAAGACGCTGCCCACCCCGGTGGTGCAGACGCCGCTGCACGAATGTGAGCGTCGGGTGACGGTGAGTAATGTCGTGCACGGCGCCGATGTGGTGCTGATGCGCAGCGCCGGGCCCAACCTGCATGCCTGCTTCGACCTCGACTCGCTGTGGATGGGCGTCAACCCGCCGCTGGCCCTGGGTGAGACGATCAGCGCGCGCCAGGAGCTGCACGGCCGGTGCGAGCTAAGGAGCGCCGATGCGGACCCGGTGACCGTGCAGGACAACACGCCGGTGCCGGCCGCCAACGTGGTTCCGCCGCTGTGCGCAGGCAACACCACGGTCGTGCTCAGCGGCTTGGTCATGGCGGCGCGGGTGCGGATCCTCTCCGACGGTGTCGAGCTCGGTATGGCGGAGTCACCGGTCGATGGCAGCTACGACTTCCTTGTTCCCCCGCTCGCCGGCGGCAGCATGATTACCGCAGTCCAGGAGCTGTGTGGCGAGTGGAGCGAACCCGGCATCGGGGTGCTGGTGGACAAGGCCCCCTCCGAGCTGCCCACCCCGAAGGTGCACGACCCCCTCTTCGAGTGCGGCGCCGCCGTGCGGGTGAACAACCTGCACGTCGGTGCCCGGGTCTATGTGTACTCGTCGCTGCTCGGCGCGCCGATCGGCGAACGCACCGCCGACGGCGCCGAAGTCGACGTCCCGGTGGCGCCCCTGCTTGTTGAGAACGACGAGATCTACGCGGTGCAGCGCGGCTGCGGGCTGGTCAGCTCGAAGTCCGATCCGGTGCGGGTCGGCCCGATCGAACGGCTGCAGCCGCCGACGGTCGTCGAGCCGCTCTACTCCTGCGAGTCCGCGGTGCGGGTGGCGGACGTCGTGCCCGGCGCCCGGGTCGACGTGTACGTAGACGGGGTATTCCGCGGCAGTGCGGCCAGCGGCGGTGAGACCGTCACCGTCGGGGTGAGCGGTGAGCTGACGGTTGGTGACTCGGTGACCGCGTTGCAGCGGTTGTGCGAGCACATCTCCGAGCTGAGCAAGGCAGTCACGGTGCAGGAGTTCCTCGGCCGCTGGTACCAGGTCGGCGACCAGGACGCGGCGGAGATCCTCGCCGTGCACGCCGCCCTGCTGCCCACCGGGAAGATCGTGTACTTCGGCGGTGACCAGCATGACAGCGGGCTCAACGTGAGTGGGGACGTCGACCATACCCGGCTCTTCGACTGCACCACCCATACGATCACCACGATCACCGGCCTGCCCGGCAACAGCGACCTGTTCTGCGCCGGGCACGCCCAGCTCGCCGACGGACGGATCCTGGCCGCGGGCGGCACCCGCAACTGGGGTGGCGGCGGCATCCACCCGCCGGGGCACTTCATCGGGCTGCGGGACGCCTACCTGTTCGACCCGGCCGACGACAGCTGGCATGTCACCGGGAAGCTGGTCACCCAGCGGCCCGCCGAGGTGGCCGAGGGCCTGGACATCGAAAAGACCGGCGGCAAGTGGTATCCGACGCTGCTCACCCTGCCCGACGGACGGGTGCTCGCCGTGTCCGGCCACCCCGAGATCGATGACAGCCGCCACAACAACAACTCCCTGGAGCTGTATGACCCGGCCACCGGCGCCTGGTCGATCGTCGGGCCCACCGACTACGGCAACATCGACACCGTCGACGCTCGCCGCTACGAGTACCCGCGGCTGCACGTGCTGCCCGACGGGACGGTGATCTCGATGTCGCCGATGGCCAACCGGCGGCTGGAGAGCTGGCATCCCTACACCGACGCCACCGACTGGGACGACGTGATCGCCCCACCACCCGAGGGGATCTACGACAACTGGTTTGCCCAGGACACCACATCGGTCCTACTCCCGCTCTCCCCGGCCGACAGGTACCGGGCGCGCATCATGCAGGCTGGCGGTTCCACGGCCTACCTCCTCGACCTGGGCAATCTCGCGGCCGGCTGGATCACGACCCCGAGGGCGATGTTCGATCACCCCGCGCCCGGCGACGTCAATCCGGTCCGCGAGAACGCCGACGCGGTGATCCTGCCGACCGGTGAGATCCTCATCGAGGGCGGTCTGAAGAACGGCAGCGACGACTCCACCGGGGTGCGCGCCCCCGAGTCCTATGACCCGGCGAGCGGCACCTGGCGGGTGCTGCCCGCGAGCCCGGTCGTGCGCGGCTACCACAGCGTGGCGCTGCTCATGCCGGACGGCGCGGTGTGGGTGGCCGGGTCGAACTTCAACGGCGGCCCCGGGATCGGCAACCGGGAACTGCGGATCGAGATCTTCGAGCCGTGGTACTTCTGCGGGCGGCGTCCCACGATCACCGACGTCGCACCCAAGGCCTGCCACGGTGACGACGTGGAGATCCGCACCCCCGATGCCGCGGACATCCAGAAGGTCGTGATCGTGCGCTGTGGCACGGTCACCCACAACTTCAATTCCGACCAGCGGCACATCACGCTGGAGTTCGAGCACGAGAAGGGCAACGTGCTGCTCGCCCGGATCCCCGCCGAGCCGAATGTGGCGATCGTGGGCTATTACCTGCTCTTCGTCATCGACTCCACCGGGCGGCCGAGTACCGGGCGGTTCCTGCAGATCTGCCCCGGTGCGTCGCGGTCCGCGACCGATGAAGGCTGGTGGGAACGGGCGCGCGAGATGCTGCGCGACGACCGACCCCCGCTGCCTTCGGAGATCCGCCAGTTCCGCCGTGACCTGCTCGGCCCGAAGATCCCGCCACGTCGGCGGCCGATCTCGACCGAACCCCACGGTCCCGGTGACCAAGGGGGCCACGCACAACCCCACGCGCAGCCCCACCCCGAGCCGCCGCACCCCCATCCCCCGCACCACTAATCTCCTGACGGCCTTGGTCGCCAGGGCCAGCCGTCGACGCACTTGCCCTGCCCAACGTATCCACCAGTCATGTGACAATCACTATTCTCAGCAGTGTGAGTGGAGAAGCCACCGGTGGCCTGCAGCCGTCTGACAAAGTCGCGGTCTCCGAAGTCACCTTCTCAACGCGATGATGCCGCACTCAGGACGATGAAAGGTCTCCTGCTGCGTGGGCTGATCCCGTGCCTCGTTGCGCTCGCTGCGTGTGGGACAGCCGAGCCGTCGGCCAAGTCAACTTTCTCGCCTTCGGCCCTGGCGCCGTCACCCCCGGCGCCGACCACTACTGGTCCCGGCGCGTCATCGTCGCCCGCCCCTCTTGAGCCGCCAACGGGTGAGGCGAGCCTGCCGACGACTCCGGCAGGGCTCACAGTGGTGCTCGATCCTGGACACAACGGCGCCAACGCCTCGCATCCGGCGCAGATCAACCGTCCGGTCCCGACCGGTCGGGGTGGCACCAAGGCGTGCAACACAACCGGCACCGCCACCAATGCCGGCTACTCCGAGGCCGCCTTCACCTGGGACGTGGCGCTACGAGTCCGCGAAGGGCTGACCGCACGCGGGGTGCAGGTGGTGCTGACCCGGCCGGACAACACCGGGGTCGGGCCGTGCGTGAACGAGCGTGCCGCGATCGCGAACCGAGCGGGCGCCGACGCCATGGTCTCCATCCACGCCGACGGGACGGCGCCGTCCGGGCGCGGTTTCCACGTCGCCTACTCCGACCCGCCCTTGAACGCCAGCCAGGGCCCGCCCTCGGTCGGCCTGGCCGAGGCACTGGCCGCAGCGTTGCGCGCGGGTGGTTTCGCGCCCGCCAACTATGTTGGCTCCGAGGGGCTGGATGCCCGTTCCGACCTCGCCGGGCTGAACCTCGCCCAGATCCCGGCCGCGCTGGTCGAATGCGCCAACATGCGCAACCCGCAGGAGGCAGCGCTGGTTTCCACGCCGACGGGCCGCGCGCGTTACGCGGCCGCCATTACCGACGGCATCATGGCCTGGCTGCACCTCCCGTAGGCTCTTTCCGCCCTTAATCTGGTGAGCATTCGCCTTTAACGCTGTGAGGGAGGACACTTGGGTGTGCGGGGGCGAGCAACGCTTGATGAGGTGATAAGGATGCGGGGGTTACCGAGGCATCGGCCAGAAAACCAGGAGCCGGACGAGGAGCCCGCCCCGGCACAATGCGCCCCGGCAGAGTGCGGCCAGTGCGGCCGTGACATGACCTCCTCGCCGTCGATCTACTGGTGCTCGGAGGGGTGCATGCGCCGCTGGCTACGGGCGGGCACCCGCGAGCCGGAGGCCGTGCTCGGGAGGGACGCCGACGACGCCGCGGATCGAATGGCGCGCAGACAGACTTACCTGTCGGCGAGGACGGGCAGCTGGCCCGATACCTGGCGCCTCAACCGTAGTGCCTAACGTCCCTGCGCTGCGAGTGATCCACTGTGACGGGTCGCCGTCGGCGGTCCTGGAGTTGGACATCGCCCTGCGGGCTGCGCTGGCGGGCGGTATGACGCTGGCACCACTAGCGCCCGGACAGCCACCCCCACCCTGGGATTCGGGTCCCGGTCAGGTGGTGGTGGCCACGTCAGGTTCCAGTGGGGGCGCTGCCGGAGCGCACAAGTGGGTACTACTCAGTGCCGCCGCGCTGCGCGCCGCCGCGGCGGCGACACAGGTCAGGCTCGGCGGTCCTGGTCGGTGGTTGTTGGCGCTGCCCGCGTACCACGTCGCCGGGCTGCAGGTGCTGATGCGTGCGGCGCTGGCGGGCACCGAACCCGTGGTGCTCGACCTGCGCGGTGGGTTCGATCCAGCCGAGTTCGCCGCTGCGGCGAATCAGCTGACTGCGGCGAATCAGCTGGCCAGACGGTGCTACACCGCGCTGGTACCCACCCAGCTGGCCCGGCTGCTCGATGCCAGCCCTGGCGCGCTGACCGGCTTCGACGCGGTGTTGCTGGGGGGCGCGGCCGCACCCGACGGGCTGGTGCGGCGGGCCAGGGCGGCAGGCGTGCGGGTGGTGCGCACCTACGGCATGACCGAGACCGCGGGTGGCTGCGTCCACAACGGGTGGCCGCTGGACGGGGTGCGGGTCCGGGTGGCAAGCGATGGGCGTATCCAGCTGGCAGGCCCGATGCTGGCCACCGGCTACCTCGACACCCCACAACCACAACGGCAGGATGCCTTCCGAGACGGCTGGTTCGTGACCTCCGATCTCGGGCGACTGGACGGGCAAGGTCGGCTGGAGGTGCTCGGCCGGGTCGACGACGTGATCGTGACCGGCGGGGTCAAGGTAGCCTCGGGGGAGGTGGAGGCGGTGCTCACCGGCCTGCCCGGGGTGGCGGCGGCCTGCGTGGTGGGTCTGCCCGATCCGGAGTGGGGCGAGCGGGTGGGCGCCGCCGTTGTGCCCACCGACCACGCCCACCCGCCCGAGCCCGTCGCCCTGCGCGCAGCGGCGCGCCGCCTGCTGACCGGGGCGCAGACACCCAAGGACATCGTCCTGCTCAACGCACTGCCGCTGCGCGGAATAGGCAAGCCCGACCGCGACGCCATCCGAGCACTGCTGGCTGGCGCCCCGTGGCGCTGACGAAGCTCAATGCTGATTCCTTCGGTGGAGGTTCGCCCACCGTGTGGCGTGCGAACCTGGTCACGTTGCAGGTACAGGGATGGCGCACCGAGAACCTGGGCATCGAGGTACCCACTGGCGAGGAGGTGGTGATGCTGCCCGCGTTGCTCGCGGTCGACGCTGTCGCGGCGCTGGACGGTGACTCGATGCACTTCATCGACCTGATGCGCATGCTGCGGGTATTCGCCGCCTCGGCGTTCCGGCTGGAGACCCGGCAGTCCTACGCCGATGACGGTGAGGCTGCCGCCTTCCGGGAGTGGCGAGAGCATGGGCACGTCCCGGACTCCACTGGCCCGTTGATCGCTGAGTGGACGGGGCTGGTGCGCGCCCACGTCGACCGTGGAGCGATCATGCGTAGAGTGCACGTGGTGAGCCGTCCGCTGACCGATTACGTGCGATTCGAGTTGGCGTTGCAGCAGGCGCACAGTGTGCCCGCCGGGGAGCGGGTGCGGGTGGTTGACGCCGGGCTGCACCCCGAGTTGGCGCGGGCGGACGACTTCTGGTTGCTGGACGACCGGGTAGGAGTGCGATTGAGCTACGACGACGCTGGGAAGCTGACCCGACTGCGGCGGATGACTACCGCTGAGGTGGATCTGGCTCGTGGTGTTCGGGACGTCGCGTGGGCCGCGGGCACCGATCTCGGCGAGATCGACGTTGTGGCTGCGGCCTGACGGCCCCGGGTATGGAAGCTGGCGACCCTGCCTGGTAACCCACCGGATCAGCATCTCCCGCCGCCCAGCGTGCGGCGATCACTGGCTGCGCGACTCAAGCAACTACGGTTGAACGCGGGACTGACCACGACGCAACTGGCCCGCGCCGCAGGCATCTCCCAGGGCAAGATCTCCAAGATCGAGACAGGTAACCAGTCCGCTCGGGTGGACCACGTGGACGCCTGGGCCCGCGCCTGCGGTGTCGACGATCAGACCCGCGTCCAGCTGACCGAACTGGCCGAGACCGCGCTGACCGAGGCATCCACCTGGCGACGCGAACACCGCGCCGGGCTGGCCACCAAGCAGACCCAGGTGGCGCGATGGGAACAGCGCGCGGCGCGGATCCGGGAATTCCAGCCCGCCCTCATCCCTGGATTGCTGCAAACCCGCGCCTACGCAACCGCCGTGCTGAGGATCGCCAACGTATCCGGGCAACGAGACCTCGACGCGGCGGTGACCGCACGCCTGGCCCGCCAGCACATCCTGACCCGAGCACCCGACCCGCGGGTTGAGCTGATCGTGACGGAGGCGGCACTGGCCTGGTCACCCCCGGGTGATAATCGGCTGTGGCCCGAGCAACGCCAGCAGCTGATCGACGCCGCGCTCGCCTCACGAGTACGGCTCGGCGTGCTGGCCTCAGCGGCCGCGGGCCCACCCCGCCTCAACGCCTTCACGATCTACGACTTCGCCGACACCGGCGAGCAGTTGGCGGTGGTGGAGACGTTCGCCGCGGAGCTGTACCACGACGACCCCCGCGACGTGGCCATCTACATAGAGATCTTCGACGCGCTCACGGCAGCCGCCCTCTTCGGCCAGGACGCAATCAAGCTCCTACGCGCCGACGGTTGACGCGCTCCATTGATCGGAATATATTCCAATCATGTTAGGGATAGGCGCTCAGAGCTGCGGTGCGACCGGAGCTGACCCCGATTCCTCCGGTCTCACCGCGATCCACCCCGGTGGCGTGTCACCGGGGTGGATCATCCACCGTCGTGGTGAGGAGAACATCTGATGGTTGACCCGGTTACTGCCACGGTGGTGCCGCAGGTGCGGTTGGCGACGACGTATCAGGTGTGGGGTTGGCCGGTGACTGTTGATGGGGATCGGGTGCTGCTCACTGTGGGTGTCGAGGTGACGGCGCTGGTGCTGCCTGCCGGGCTGGCCGAGGCCGTCACGGCGATCCTGGCCGGCCGCGACCGGCGGGCACCCGTGCTGGTGAATCCGGAGGCACCCGAGGAGCGGGTGCTGCCCGACGACCACGGGATGGCCGACGTGGTGGGCACCATCGCGGTGTCACCGTCAGGATGGACCGACCTCGCCGAAATCCGCCAGGTCGGGCAACGGTGGCTGCGGGGGCAACAGCACCAGCGCGGCGCCTGAGCCGTGCCAGCGCAGAGCG
>JBQTGW010000394.1:0-3098 GCA_052390495.1 Pseudonocardiales bacterium | reverse complement strand
GCGGCGATCATCAAGTCCGCTACCCGGCGTCGTGGCTTGCGACCTGAGCTGATTACGGCAGCACAGACTCTGCCGTAGATGCGGGCTGCTTCGGCGTCGAAGGGGATGGGGTCGAACTCGTTCTCTGGGCGAGGACTGCGCCGGTCACCGGGTCACCCCGCCTGGTTCGATATCCGGCATCGTCGTCTCCCTCGCCTGAGTTGCGGCTGATCTGGTCCGTGGTTCGCGTCGGCCTCGGTGTGTGAGCAGCGTCGCGCCACTTGGCCGAGACCGGAAGAGGAGCGTTTCCTGAGAACCCTGAACTTTGCCGTCTACTTTACGAGCAAGTCGAACTTCGCTACGAGGTGGTGGGCATGGTTGTGGAACAGATCGGCCAGGTCGCTGAACTCCCCTTACGCGACGCGCTTGAGGTAACGCGCGATGACCAACAGTTGGGAACGTATACCGTCGGGACTGTCCAGTACATCGGCGAACACATCGTGCACTTGTTTCGCGGGGGCGGGGGCCTTCAGCGCCAGGCAGTGGAGAGTCGCGGCGTCATAGCCTGCCGGGGCGGTGCCGAAGGATTCCCAATCCAGCAGTGCCAGTCCGGGCGTGGTGATGTCATCGGTGGTTCGGGAGCCGACATTTACAGCCGACTTTTTGTTACCAGCTCGGGTGCCGTCGAGCAGGTAACTGCTGGTGTCCGCAGGGGACGGTCACACCGTGCAACGGCGAGCGCACCGATCAGCTGACCGCAGCGGCGTTGCCGGTGTGGACCCGGGTGGCCAAGTGGGGTCTGCTCTCGGCCATCTAATGCGATAAGAACCTGGAGCCCACGCGGCCGGTTCCGCCGCGGGAATCGTGCTGCACTCGGTGCCACCACTGGTGGTCGCGGCCCTGGGTACCTCCCGGCCGACGAGCCGTGCGAGGACGAAGGGGTAGCGCGCTGAATGTTCTCGCTGCCAACGGGGGGCACCCCCGCTCACAAGGTTTTTGAGACTTCGGTGACGATTGTCTCAGCCGCTGCTGCTGGGTTGTCGGCAGCGGTGACGGCTCGTCCGAGCACGAGTATGTCGGCGCCGTTTCGGATGGCCTCTGCTGGTGTGGCTACTCGGCGTTGATCGTGAGTAGGGACGCCAGCTGGGCGGATGCCAGGAACGACGGTTACGATATCAGGAGCTGCACTCCTGATTACTGGAAGGTCGGTGGCGGCGCAGACGACACCGCCACAAGCGGCACCAATGGCCGCCGCCAGGCGCTCGTTAAGTAGCTCGGGAGAGGCGCTGGGCTCACTCGTCAGGACGGTCACGGCAAGCGCCATGGGCACGGGCAAGCCTGCTTCGGTGGCGCCTTCCCTAAGACCTCTTACGGCCGCCTGGAGCATGGACTCTCCTCCAGCCGCGTGTACAGTCAGGTAATGAATACCGAGCGATCCGAGGACTGCGCTGGCTTCGTATACAGTGTTGGGGATGTCATGCAGCTTGACATCAAGGAAAACATTCATTCCAATGTCCTGCATGGTTCGAACCGCGTCGCGACCCGCAGCGCTAAAGAGCTGAAGGCCAACTTTGGCGATGCCGATGTTTGGGTGGACGGCCGTGGCGATAGATACGGCAGTGTCCAGGTCTCGGGTATCGAGAGCAATGGCTAGGCGATTTCTGAGGTTGGCCTTAGAGGTTGTGGTAGTCATCTCATCTGCCAGTTGTTGTCGATGGGCGCTTCGTAAGTGTCGAACGTAATGACATTGCCTGGGGCCGGACGGACGTTGATGACAGCTTCCAGAACCTCATCCTTGGCGCCGTAGGTGCCGTGGCTGTGTTCGACGACTATGCCGTTTACATCGATTCCGAACAGTTCTTGTTCCGAAGGGTTCGCATGACGAGCGCGGATCTCGTTTGTTGTTCGTGTTACGACATGACCCGCCTCCTCGATGAATTGGACTACGTGGATGCGTTCTCCGTGTTCGAGTCGGGGGGCAGCCTTGACGATGGCCTCCGGGAAGAACATGGAGGTGTCTTCTGTTGGCATATCATTGACGTAGGTAAGACTACACCGCTGAAAGACGCGTGTGCCTACTTCGATGTTGAGAAGGTGGGCGATCAAGATTGGCGCCTCAACCCATTCTCGTCGGATGGTGTCCTTGCGGACCTCACCGGTCACATCGCCTGCGAAGATCAAGCCTTGAGCGGCCCGTGCCCGTGCGTATCTGCCGGTCATCGGCCACTTGGTGGCCCGTAGCTGCGGAGGTGCCGGGATCGCCCGCATGCCGGGGCGGGCGATCACGAGTCCTTCGGCAACCAGCTGTTGGATGGCCCGCCCGGCCGTCTTCATGTTGACATCGAAGCGCGCGGCGAGAGCGGCGTTGCCGGGCAGTGGTTCATCGTCGTAGTGGCCGGCTAGTACTTCCACCTTCAACGTCTCGGCGATCGGGACGTACTCGGGTCTCTTGGGCACCACAAGACGGTACACGGCACCCCGGCGGTTCGGTCTGTGAGAGGACACCAGAATGAGCGTCGGCACCATAGGCAGCAGTGAGAGCCTCCGTCACGCGATGGTCGACCGGCTGGCGACCTGTGGCGCAACATGGTGCGGGAGTATTCCGAGGAGTTGCTTGGTGAGCCGGAGCATGGCGGCACCCGCAGCCAGGCGATCGACTACGAGCAGTGGCCGTTGTTCCAAAGGCTGGAAACCGAGCCGATGGCCTCTTCGGGCTCGGCCTGTCTCGCGTTGGCCTGGCGGCATCGCCATGCCCTGGGCTTGTAGAGTCCCGCAGAGAAATCCAATCCGGATCTCGGAGGAGTGCGGCGCGCGGTGATGCGGTAAGCGCCGAGGTGCACAACTCTGGGTGATACAACTCTGTGTTGTTCGTTACGGCCTGACCGTCAGGATCGAACAGCAGTGTGCGTGGCTCGACGAGTCAACCAATACAATCGATGGATGACCGTGGCGGATGGGTGCGGTGGCGCACCCTGGGTGAGTCACTCAGACGGCGCGGCGGAAGCCGATGATGCGGGAGCGGTGCTGCGTGTCTGGCGGGAGGATGCCGGTCGTACCCAGACCGATGTTGCCGGGGTGCTGGGCACGACTCAGCAGCACCTCAGTCTGATCGAGACGGG
>JBQTGW010000393.1:0-10009 GCA_052390495.1 Pseudonocardiales bacterium | reverse complement strand
GGCGCCCCCCATCTTTTGGGCGTCCCCCGGGGTGGGGGGCGTGGGGGGCCCCCCCCCCGTGGCCCCCCCACAGGGGGCCCCGCCCCCGGGTGCGGGCAATTGGTTGCTCCCCCCCCCACCGCCACTCACAGGGGTCGTCAGACCCGTGACCGCCGCTTGTAGGCCAGCCCGGCCGCGACACCGGCGCCCACGACTCCGGCGCCGAGCGCGGAGGGCACGCCGATCCGTGCCGCCTTGCGACCGGTGCGGAAGTCCCGGATCTGCCAGTCGCGCTCCCTGGCGATTTCCCGGAGATCAGGGTCGGGGTTCACCGCGACCGCAGTACCCACCACGGAGAGCATTGGGACGTCGTTGGACGAGTCGGAGTACGCGGTGCAACGCCGCAGGTCGAGCCCCTCCTTCACGGCGAGCGCGCGAACCGCGTGCGCCTTGACGGGCCCGTGCAGGATGTCGCCCACCAACCGGCCCGTATAGACCCCGTCGAGGGCCTCCGCTACGGTGCCCAGCGCACCGGTGAGACCTAATCTGCGGGCGATGATCCCGGCCAACTCGACCGGAGTCGCGGTCACCAGCCATACCCGCTGCCCGGCGTCGAGGTGCATCTGTGCCAACGCCCGGGTCCCTGACCAGATTCGGTCCGCCATCAACTCGTCGTAGATTTCTTCACCGAGTTCGACGAATTCCGCTATGGACTTGCCCGCCACGAAGGACAGTGCGTGCTCGCGGCTGGTGTGGATCTCCGCGGCGCTGAGCTCCTTGCCGCCCACCCGGAACTTGAGTTGCTGCCAAGCGAACGTCGCGAGATCTCCGGCGGTGACGTACTTCCTCGCAGCCAGACCGCGGGCGAAGTGGAAGATCGAAGCACCCATCATCATGGTGTTGTCGACGTCGAAGAAGGCCGCCGCGGTCAGATCAGGGGGGATAGCTGGGTCGATCTCGGCATCCGCGATCACGGCGGCGAGCGCCGCACCTGCGATCGCCGCGTTGGCGGAAGCTTCCCCGGCGAGTGCGGCCCTGGCTGTCGCCTGCTGCTCTTTGGCCTGCTGGCGCCGTCGTGATACTGGAAGCCATAGTGACACTGGAAGCCGTAGTGACACTCGAGCCCGCCTCGATCTTCGGATCACTGATGGTCGGTCCCGGGCCTGTGCTCCCGGGGGACACCCATCACCAGGGTAGCGACCCCCTGCGTCGCGAACCGAATCTCGTCGCAGCGGTCACCCGGGCCCGTGGCCGAGGCTCACTCGACGTGTGGATCCTCCAGTTCCGGGGCAGGAAACTGAGGAAGCCATGGGACCTGCAGCGGGAGTATGGACGGTGATGATCCATTGTCGGGCGCTGGCTGGTCTGGCCCACTACTACCGGGCTCACCTGGGGTGCCCAGCACATCACTGGGCTTGGAGGGCAGCCCAAGCTCGCCGGATTGTCGAGGCTCCGGGACCGGCACCACACTCGATGGGGGAGCCAGCAGACCGGGTACGGGACTATCAGCCGGGTTCGCGCCTGCAATGACATCGCCTTGCGGAAGCAGCTCTGTCGAGGACGTACCGTCCGGCGAGGCCGAAGCGCAACCACCCCTGGCGGGCAACAAGCCCAGATCGTCATGGCTGCCGGAGCTGATGGTGCGGCAGCCGGACCGCTCGTCCAGGGCGGTTACTCTCGCGATCATCCGATCCAGTAGTTCGAAGGTGCTGTCCAGCCGGGTGCTGGCAGGTACGGGAAGGGCACCACTGACGGACTGCAGGCGGGTCTCCTGCTGCTCGACCCAGCCGCGCAGCGGAGCCAGGATGCCGCTCTGACCGTCTGCGGCGACCGCGGTGAGAAGTCTGGCGCCTGCGGTGGTGTCCAGCTCGAAGTCATGGAGGGCCTGCAGGAACTTGCCTTCGTTTGCTGCCCACGTGCCTGCCGTATCGGCTTGATCGGCAAGTGCCTCGATCTCGCTCACCCGGGCATTGGCGAATTCCAGGTGCTTGAATGCCTTGCGCTCGTCGCCGAACGTCAAGCCCAGTTCGGCGGACTCTGCACTGCGCTTGAAGGTGTACAGCGCGTCACCGGGCAGCGCATCGCGGGACAGCAGCAGGCTCATCGCGGACAGCGACATAAACAGGCACAGCGCTGCGGCCGCGGCGATCAGCAGGCGTCCCCTGGCTTCGTCGGGGATCGCGCGCCACCTTCCGGGCGCCCGGTGCGCGGCAACATGCCTGCGGCCGACCGGTCTGTGGTCAGCCTCACGGGTCACGGTGGGGAACTCGGCCATGATGCGCTGGCGCATCCGATCCCGCTCGAACGCGTCGGGACCGGCCACCGCCGACCCGGCATGGCGCAGCGCGGCAACAAGTGCCAGCTCGTGGTTCAGGGTGGCATCGGAGTTTCGGCCTGTGCCAGCATCGACGGCGCGGGCGAAATCCTCCGCGTGGACGAAGCTTTCGGGTGCGCGCTCAGAGCCCCCAGGGCCCGGGCTTCCGGATGTGCGCGTCGTCCTCACCACCTTCGGCTATCTCGTTCGGAGCAACGAGCCGTGCAGGCAGTGGTTACGCGGCGTGGGATCGTGATCCTCATCGCAGTCCCTCGGGTAGCAGCTGCGCCAACCGGCGTACTGCGCGGTGCTGGAGCGCCTTGACCGCACCCTCGTTACGACCCATGACCGACGCGGTCTCCGAGACCGAAAGGCCCTGCATGAACCGCAGCATGATGCACTCCTGCTGATCCCGGCCCAGTTGGGCGACGCAGCGCCGCAGCTCGGCGGCCGTGGCTTCTTGGACTACCTCGTGCTCGGGACCACGATCGCCGATGCTGGAATCGAGAATGTCGCCGGTGGTCATCTCCAGCCGGTAGCGGCTGGACTTGACATGGTCGAGGATGAGGTTACGCGCGATCGTGATGAACCAGGCGCCCACGTCCCTGCCCTGGTAGCTCACTGAGGAGATCCGGCGCAGCGCACGCAAGAACGTCTCGCTGGTGATGTCCTCGGCGAGTGGGCGGTCGCCGACCCGGAACAGCACGAAGCGGAAGACCACGTCGACATACCGGTCGTAAAGTCGGCCGAAGGCGTCCTGATCGCCCTCTTGGGCGGCGGTGACGAGTTCCCAGGCCGCCCTGTCGGCTTCGGGGACCGCGGCTTCGGGGACCGCGGCTTCGGGGACCGCGGCGACCTCGTTGGCCGTGACCGGGGCAGCCGAATCCGTAGCGCGCGGATTAGGGATCGGATGGAGGTGGGGGCGCGCCGTTGCCCCCACGCGATCATGCGCCCCGTTCGGCACGGTCTCCGTGTCTCTGGTCGCGGTGGCATCGGCCCCGAAGGCCGGGAGCCCATCCCGGTTGCAGCATCGGCCCACTCCCTCGTCCGCGTCGTGCCAATACGTCGGCGCTAACGCCTCGCGTAGCGCCTGGGCAGCATACGAGGCCACGCTACGTGACGCACCTCCCGCGCTTGGTCCAGTCCGGATGGCGGTGCAACACATCATTCCGAACGTGCCAGACTGCGCCAATATCCGGGTCGTTCGTGAGAGGGGCGGCCCGCGGGTCGCAACCCTGCGCCCCCTGGCCCATCAGGAGGCTCGGTGTCCCCCTCCTCTTCGTTCTCAGCTGTGCCTGCGGGTGTCGGCCGCAACCTTGCCGACCTGGTAACCCAAGCCGCGCGCCGCGACTCCTCCCACCTGGCGGTGATCGAGGTGACCAGTGGCAGGACGTTGAGCTGGGGGCAGCTTGACGCCGTCGTGGACGGCGAGGCTGCCCGTCTGATCGAGCGTGGGTTGCAGCCCGGGCAGCGGGTCCTGCTGCGGATGCCGACGTCCGCGGCATTCTGCGGGTCACTGTTCGGGATACTTCGTGCGGGTGGCGTTGCGGTGCCGGTCGGCACCGGTGCGACCGGCCGGGAGCTGGATCGGGTGCTCGACGGCTGCGGCGCGAGCCTGCTGATTGCGGCGCCGGACGACGTGAACGCCGAGGCAGCGGCCGACCGGAACGGCGCAACCCGGCTGGACCCGGCCCCCACCGATGCTGCCACGCCCGCTCACGGGTCTAGGGCCAGCAGCTCCATGGTGGGTGGGGAGGACATCGCCGTACTCGCCTTCACGTCAGGTACCACGGGTCATCCGCGCGGGGTGATGCTGTCCCATCGGGCGCTGCTGGCGAATGTGGAGCAGTGCGCCGCGGTGCGACCCGCCCCGATGACTGCCGCCGACCGAGTGCTGCTGAGCCTGCCGCTGTTCCACTCCTACGGGCTGGGTCCGGGCCTCCTCCAGGTCGCCAACTCCGCTGCCACTGCGGTGCTGGCGGAGCGTTTCGATCCCGAAGAGGCCCTGCAGACGGTTTATCGGTATCGGGTCACCGTGGTGGTGGGGGTACCGCCGATGTACCGGGCGTGGCTGCGGCTGTCGCCAGACCGGCTCGCCGAGGGCATGCGCACGATGCGGTTGTTCAGTTCCGGCGCTGCGCCGCTACCCCCCGCGGTGCTCGCCGGGATGAACGAGGCCACCGGGCTGACCGTGTTCGAGGGTTACGGGCTGGCTGAGGCAGGTCCGGTGGTGACCTCGACGTTGGTCGGCGGGGTGGCCAAGCCGGGGTCGGTCGGCAGGCCGCTGCCCGGTGTGCCGTCCCGTGGGCTGGACCCCGTGGAGTTGCGATTGGTGGACGCGGGCGGCAGGCCGCTGCCCACCGGCGATGATGAGGATGCAGGCGGCACTGGCGTGGTAGCGATTCGCGGCCCCAACCTGTTCTCCGGCTACTGGCCGGACGGGGCCTTCGGCCCAGCTGAACTGCCCGGACTCGGCCCAGGCTGGATCCGCACCGGCGACGTCGGCTATCTGGACGCGGACGGCGACCTGCACCTGGTGGATCGCGCTGATGACCTGATCATCGTCAACGGCTTCAACGTCTATCCCCGCGAGGTCGAGAACGTGCTGCGTGAGCACCCCGGCGTGCTCGAGGCAGCCGTGATCGGGATGCCGCACCCGCGGACCGGAGAGGCGGTGCGCGCCGTGCTGGTGCCCGTCGAGGGGAAGCAGCCCAGCGCCGAGGAGATCGTCGAGCACTGTGCGGTGCGGCTGGCTCGGTTCAAGGTTCCGGTTGAGGTGGCGCTGGTGGAATCGTTACCGTATTTGCCCACCGGCAAGCTCGCCCGCCGAACGCTCCGCGAGGGCATCGACGTAGTCCGGGTGCCCCTGGATGACTGAAGACTGAGCATGACTGAGACTGAGCACGACGTGGTCCTGCTGGTCCGGGCCGACTGCCACGCCTGCGCGGTGGCCCGGGAGGACATCGGCCGGATCTGCGCTGAGTTGGGTGTGTCCTGGCGAACCGACGACGTGGACACGGACCCGGAACTGCGCGCCGAGTATGGCGACCGGGTCCCGGTGATCTTCGTCGACGGGCGGGAACACGGCTTCTGGAAGGTGGAGGAGCAGCGCCTGCGAGCTGCTCTCACCCGCTGAAGCGTCGGTGTGGGGGGTATTACGATTCGGTTTCCCTCGCGAACCGTCCTCAGGTGGCGATCCGAAGGCACAGGTATGAGTTCCCCGACCGTGTCGTCCCGTCTGTCTGCACCGGTGGCTGTCCTCGTCGGATTGTTATCTGTGTTCGCGGCAGTCGGCGTAGGTCACTTGGTGGCCGGGCTGGTTTCGCCTACCGCCTCGCCTCTCCTCGCGGTGGGTAGCACCGCGATCGACTTCACCCCGGCCGGGCTCAAGGACTTCGCGATCCGCACCTTCGGCACCTACGACAAGCTGGTCCTGCTCATCAGCATGGGTGCGGTGATCGGTCTGTTCGGGGTGATCGCCGGGTTGCTCTCCCGCCGTTCCAGCATTCCCGGTCTGCTGCTGCTCGCTGTGCTTGGTGCGGTCGGGAGCGCCGCGGTGCTGACTCGTCCGATCGTGGACACTCTCGACGTGGTGGCCCCACTGGCCTCGCTTGTCGCGGGCGTGGGGGTGTTCGCCATCTTGCACCGCCTCGGCAGGCCCAGCGCCGAAACCGCCAGCGCCGAAACCGCCAGCGCCGAAACCGCCGCCGGTCCCACCGCGATTGAGGTGCGTCGCCGCGGGTTGCTCGTCGGCTCGGCGGCAGTTGCGGTGGGGGCCGTGGCCGCCGGGACAGGCGGGCAGTTCCTGATCAGGCGCAGTGGCGTCGAGGCATCCCGCCAGGCGATCGGGTCGATCGAGCCCGAGGTGCCTGCGCCTACGATTCCGGCCGGGGCTGATTTTGCCGCCGATGGTTCGCCGACCTTTATCACGCCAAATTCCGAATTTTACCGGGTTGACATCAATTTGACGGTGCCGCAACTACGCGCCGAGGACTGGCGGTTGCGTATACACGGGATGGTTGACCGGGAGCTGAATTTGGATTGGGCGGATCTGACCTCACGCCGACTCGTTGAGCGGACTGTGACGATGACGTGCGTGTCCAACGAGATCGGTGGGCCGTATATCTCCACAGCCAACTTCACCGGTGTGCTGCTAGCTGATATCCTCGCCGAGGCTGGCGTGCAGAGAGGCGCCGATCAATTGTTCACCACCAGCGTCGACGGGTGGACCTGCGGCACCCCCACCGCGGACGTCGCCGACCCGGGCCGCCAAGCCATGCTGGTGATCGGGATGAACTCCGAGCCGCTGCCTGCCGAGCACGGCTTCCCGGTCCGGATGTTGGTGCCTGGGTTGTACGGTTTCGTCTCTGGCACCAAGTGGATCGTCGACATGGAACTCACCACGTTCGACGCGAAGCAGGCCTACTGGTTGCAGCGTGACTGGGGACAGAAGGCGCCGATCAAGACGATGTCCCGTATCGACAGTCCGGGCTCGTTCGGGCAGGTCAGCCCGGGTGCGCCGCTGACCGGGATCGCGTGGGCGCAGACCAAGGGCATCGAGAAGGTCGAGGTGCGGATCGACCAAGAGCCGTGGCGGCTCGCGGAGCTGTCCACCGAGGTCAACCCCGATACCTGGCGGATGTGGCGGCTGGCGGGCCGGCTGCAACCCGGCCCGCACGTGGCCCAGGTCCGGGCCACCGACAAGACCGGGTACACCCAGACCGAGGATCGGGCTGCGCCGATCCCGGACGGCGCAAGCGGCTGGCACCGGGTTCAGTTCACCGTAGTTTAGGTCACCGTGGTATAGGGCCACTGAAAAGCGGCTGACTATCTGGAGATGTGTCCAATTCGTGACCCGCCCGGTATGAACCAGCTGCAAACTTTCACCGAAGTAATGGGTAGTGAGGTCCGGATCAGCCGGGCAACATGATGAGGAGTTGATGTCGAAGTGAGGAAGATCCAGCGGCTGGCTGCGATCGGTGTCATGGCGGCTCTGGCGGTTTCGGTAGGCGCGTGTAGCGCATCGGAGGAACCAGCCGCTGCGCCCACAACCACACGGGCTGCGGAGCCTGCTGCGCCCACCTCGGAACCCACAGCTGCGGCGACCGATGGCGTCACCCAGATCAGTGACATCGCAGGTCCGGCCTGCAGCCAGGTCCCGACGACAGGCGAAGGCTCGGCCGAGGGCATGGTCGATGACCCGGTGGCGACCGCCGCGAGTAACAATCCGTTGCTGACCACTCTGGTCGCGGCGGTCGGCGCCGCTGAGCTGGGAGACACCCTGAACGGCACCGAGGCCATCACCGTCTTCGCCCCGATCAACTCGGCGTTCGAGGCGCTGCCCCCGGGCACCGTCGAGGAGCTCACCACCGCCCCTGACGTGGCCGAGCCCACCAGCACGCTGTACAAGATCCTGACCACGCACGTCGTGGGTACCCGGTATGACGCCGACGGTCTGCAGTCGGCTGGCACGGTGCCCAGCCTGCAGGGTTCTCAGCTGACCATCGGCGGCACCGCGCCCAACCTGACCGTGAGCTCCGGTGGCGTGACCGCCAATGTGGTCTGCGCCAACGTGCCGACCGCGAACGCCACCGTGTTCTTGATTGACGCTGTTCTGATGCCGGCAGCTAGCTGAGCCGCGCGTCCGTACCACCGATGAAAGGGGTGGCCCTACCCGGGGCTACCCCTTTCACTGCGTGTGGCGCCGCTGTTTTCGTCACGTGTGGCGCCGCTGGCGCCGCTGCTTCGTCAGGTGCGGCGCCGCTGGCGCCACTGCTTCCTCAGGTGTGGCGCCGCTGGGGCCGGGGTCGCGACTTTTGTTCCTACGTTCACAAGCGGCTACCGTGGGGGTCGCACCGCCGGACGTGCGGCGGGCAGCTGGCGCAGAGCCAGGGTCGGCGATCATGGCAGCGCGAGGTCCCGTGGCGCGACCGGAAGTTCGTTGCTAGATCCGACCCAGATCCGAGAGGAATACGCGAAGGTGCAGCAGAACGGACGGTACGGCACAGATGCCGCCCGGCCGGTCGGTGCTGAGCTGTCCTCCCCTCGTGGCACGCCGCCGGCAGCGCCGTCTCCCCGGGCACCGACGAGGTCGAACGGATCGATCCCCGCGGTGCCTACCCGCGTGCGGACCGTACCCGAGGCGGCGGTCGGTCGCCTTGCCGTCTACCTCCAGGTGCTCACCTCGCTCGTCAAGCAGGGCGTGACCACCGTGTCCAGCGAGGCTCTCGCGAGCGTAGCCGGAGTGAATTCGGCGAAGCTGCGCAAGGATCTGTCCTACGTGGGTTCCTACGGCACCCGGGGTGTCGGCTATGACACGGCGCGGCTGGTCGAGCACATCGAGCGAATGCTCGGGCTGAACCGGCAACAGGCCGTCGCCGTCGTCGGCATCGGCAACCTCGGCCACGCGCTGGCCAACTACGGGGGCTTCCCGATTCGCGGTTTTCCGGTCACCGCGCTGTTCGACATCGACGACGACCTGATCGGGATCTCGGTCGGTGGGCTGCCGGTCGATCACATCGATGCCCTCCCACAGGTGTGCGCCCTGCGGGAGGTGACCATCGGGGTGATCTGCACCCCGGCCGTCGCCGCGCAGGCGGTGTGCGAACTGCTGGTGAACGGCGGTGTCCGCTGCATCCTCAACTTCGCTCCGGTGGTGCTGCAGGCCCCCGATGATGTCGAAGTACGCAACGTCGACCTTGCAGTGGAGATGCAGATCCTGTCCTTTTACGAGGCCCGCCGCCACGGCGAGGAGGAAGTCCTCCCAGTTTTAGAATCCGTGGCCGAACCAGCCGAACCGGTTGAGCCGATCGACGAGATCGCGGTGATCCGGTGAGTCTGTTGGTGGTCGGCTTGTCGCACCGAAGCGCCCCGGTCCAGGTGCTGGAACGAGCCGTGGTTGCGAGTACCGAGACCGGAAAGCTGCTCGACGAGCTGCTCAGCTGTGCCAACGTCACTGAGGCGTTGCTGCTCTCCACCTGCAATCGGGTCGAGATCTATGCGGTTGTGCAGACCTTCCACGGCGGTCTGGACGACGTCACCGCGGTGCTGGCACGTCAGGCTGGTACGCCGCTGGACGACCTGTCCGGCCACCTCTACGTGCATTATGCGGCCGCCGCCGTTGAGCACCTGTTCTCGGTGGCCTGCGGGCTCGACTCGATGGTCGTCGGCGTGCCGCAGTTCCTCGGCGGGGTGCGGGCTTCCTGGGGCGCCGCCGGGCGGGCGGGCGCGGTCGGAAGCACCCTGCACGAGCTTGTGCAGCAGGCGCTACGGGTCGGCAAGCGGGCGCACACGGAGACCGGGATCGATGCCGAGGGTGCCTCGGTGGTCTCCGAGGCACTCGCCGACGCGGCGGCTGCGCTCACAGCCGGCGACGGACGGGGCTTGGCGAGCCGCCGCGCGCTGGTGATCGGAGCCGGATCGATGGGGGGCCTGGCCGCCGCGCAGTTGCGCCGAGCGGGGGTGGCCGAGATCGTGCTGGCCAACCGCTCCTCGGCAGGCGCGCTGCGGCTGGCTGCGCGCTGCGTGGCCGACGGCACGCCTGCTCGGGTCGTCGGCTTGGATGCGCTGGACTCCGAGGTCGCCGCTGTGGACGTGGTGATCTGCTGCACCGGCGCGCTGGACCCGGTGCTCGGTGTCGCGCAGGTGGCCGGGCGTGGCGCACCGGCGCCATTGGTGGTGTGCGACCTCGGTCTGCCGCGTGACGTCGAGGCCGGA
>JBQTGW010000392.1:0-37514 GCA_052390495.1 Pseudonocardiales bacterium | reverse complement strand
ATTCTTGGCTGGTCATCCGAGCGCCTTGGGCGTCGCTGAGTAATCCGACCAGGTGTACCGTCTCCGGGTCGGTCAGCACAGCGGTGGTCTTGATCGCCCCGTCGAAGGTCAACCACACCCGCGCGTCGTGGCCGAGACCCCGCCGCAGCACGATCAACGTCGTGACGTCTCCTTCGGGGTGCGGGCCCGTAACGTCGCGCGAAACGTCTCATCCTGGGTACTCACTGAACCCGTTCCTCCCTGCTGCACCGATCATGGACAGCGAGTAGCACATCGAACCGGCCACGGGCCAGGAAGATCGTCAGCGATGGGCACGAGTGGCGCAGGGGGCAGGGCCACGTCAAGATCGCTAAATGTAGCGAGCTCGTGACGCCGAGTGGCGCCTGATTGCCTCGCTCAGCCCCGGCTCTCGCCGAGCGCCGTTCGGAGCCGTACCGGTCCTGAGTGAGTGCAGGTAGAGGCTGGTTTGTCCGCTCCAGCCCGTAGCCGTGGGCTTGGGAGCGGCCCCTGGCGGTGCAGGAATACCAGCCTAGGGCCTTGACCGGAGAGAGGTGCGGCCCATGAGCACCGTAACCACCATCCCCGCCCTTGAGCAGTCCTGCGCCCTCGGTGAGCTGGTGCGCCGGGGTGAGCTCACTCGCGAGCACCGTGCCCTGCTCGCTGAGCTGCTCGACCAGATCGCGTCATCGGCGCGGGTAGCAGGCCAGGCCGCTGAGCGGTACCCGGGCCAGCCGGAGTTTCAGGCGATCTTCGAAGCTTCCGTGTGGAGGCAAGCCGGTACCGAGTACGTCCGGGTGCTCGACGCGGCGGCCGCCGTAACCGCGGCGTGCCTGTGGTGCGGCATCGGCCCGGTCCCGCACGTCGTGCTCGGCGACCCGCTGTGCGAGAGGCTGCTACCGCGACCATCGCGGCGAGGTGGCCATGGGCGGCTGAGCAGCCGCCACAGCGCACACAGCGGCCCGGCCGGAGTTGATCTCCTGGCCGGGCCGCTCGCTGTCCGGCGGGGAGCAGTCGGCGGCCGCTTCCGATGATCTCCCTCGGCGTGCTCACTGTGGCCGAGTGGGCTCCGACACGGAATGTGGGGTGCGGATCCGATCGGGTGGGTCGGCACGTAGCCTGGCGCCGCACCCTCACCGAGGTGTACCGCCCCGGGGCGACGGCCCCGGGGCATCGGTGGGGAGCTGGTGAGGAGAAGTTCGCAGTGGACTATGGGGAAGCGCGCGCGATCGGCGAGCGGCTGCGCATGATCCGTCGTCGTCGCGGAATGGGCCTGACCGTGGCGGCTGGACTGGCCGGGATAAGCAAGCCGTACCTCTCACAGCTGGAACGCGGACTACGCGGATTCAATCGACGCGGCCTGCTCGAAGACCTCGCTGCGGCAGTGGGTTGTTCTGTGGCCGACCTGACCGGGCAGCCCTATCATCTTCCCGGCCGGGACGCTGAAGCGACCTTCGCGGCCGTGCCAGGGATTCAGCTCGCGCTGAACGACTACGGCCCTGATGACGTCCCTGACGTTAGTCCGCGACCGCTGGAGCAACTCGCGTTATGGGCGGACGATGCAAACGAGCATTGCGCCCAAGCGCGCTATTCGCTCGCCAGTAAGGACGTCGGCGCCCTACTAACCGAACTGCAGGCGCATGCTCTCACAGCACCGGATCCTCAGCGGGAGCAGGCGGTTACCAGTGCGGTTGTCGCATGCTTCGTGGCCGGTGTGGTTGCGGGCAATGTCGCTAACGTCGATTTGTCGGCTACCGCCGCACAGCGTGGCTACGATCTGGCGGTCCGCCACGGCACACCCGGCCTCGTCGGATTCGCTCGGTGGTACTGGTCTCTCACCTT
This sequence comes from Pseudonocardiales bacterium, assembly GCA_052390495.1. Classification (GTDB taxonomy): domain Bacteria; phylum Actinomycetota; class Actinomycetes; order Mycobacteriales; family Pseudonocardiaceae. The sequence continues at coordinate 35,675 of JBQTGW010000392.1, read as the reverse complement.
GACACGGCTGGCGGCGCGCCGAAGGGCCGCATCCGTGCTGACGGCCGGTATTGACGAACTGTCTCCCACTATTAGCTTCACCGGCTCGGACACCCTGGCCGCTGAAATGACCGGACTCATGCACCTGGCGCAGGCCCACACAGCCGCCCGTGAGAAACGCACCCACGATGCGGACACACACCTTGCCGAAGCGCAACATCTGGCGGCTCGCATCGGCGAGCACAACGGAATGTTGCAACATTTCGGGCCGACCAACGTCGCACTCTGGCGACTGGGTATCGGTATCGAGTTGTCCGACAGCGGCCGCGCTTATGAGGAAACGATGCGCGCCGAATTGGACCTATCCGCGCTCGGTTCAGCCGAGCGCGAAGCATCGCTGCGGCTGAACTTGGCCCGTGCCCTCGTATACAGCCGCAAGGACCGGGACGCCGAGGCGATCCGGTACCTGGATGCCGCCGACCGGCTGGCGCCACAACGCATCCGAATGGACCCGATGGCCCGGGAGCTCGTGCTCACGCTGTGCCGACGGGCACCACGCCCCGTGTGGGAGCTGGACAGCCTGCGCAACCGGTTCGGTATCGGCAAGGGTTAGCAACATGCAGACCCTCCGCTGTTGCTGTCCGGCCACTCTCTGCGCTGCCGATCATCGGTCGCCCCACGGCCGGCGATCGGCCCTAGTCCGCAATTGGGAGCAGCGAAGGGTGAGCAGACGTGATGGATGTCGTAACGCAGCGGGAGAACGAGGAGGCGCGCCGTGCGGCGCGGAGGATCCTGGATGGTGGCGCATGAGCACCTCCCAGCAGGGCACTGTGGTCCGGACCTCGGTGGGGGACGCGGAGGGCGATTCCCCGGGCTGCGCGCAGCTCGCGGCGGGCAGTGTGCATCTGGTGATGGCCGACACCGCGCTGGATGAGTTCCACCAGGGTGGGGGACGGTGCTCCGCCGCCCAGCTGCCGCCGTGGGAGTGCCCGCAAGGCTGCATGTGCGACGTCGAGCAGATGATCTGCCAGGACTGCGCGCGCCGGGCCGCTGAGTTGAGTTGCCCGTGAGCGCGCCTGAGTCGGACCTCGAGCAGGCCCGGATTGACTCGCTGGTGCGCTGCGGGTCGGCCACGGTGGTGGTGATGCACTTGACCGAGCTGGAGGAGACGCTCCTCCAGCGCCGCCGCGACCGCACACCGATCGTGCTGTGTGGTGCGGCGAACGCCGATGACGGCCTGGACGTCGAGGAGCTGGCCGAGCGTGACTGCCCGGGGTGTGTGGACTGTTTCCACTACTGCCCCGACTGTGTGGCCGGCGCGGTGCGGTGGCTGCAGCGCACCGCGGCCGCGACCCGCCCGGGCGTGCTCGCGGCCCGGTAGACCCGGCCGGCCGCCGGTTGAGCGGGATCCCCCGCCCGGCTCCCGGCGGCCGGCCGGCCTTGGATGTGCAGTTGCAATCATTTCGTGATGAGACCGTTGAACGGGCCGGTCGTGCAGCCCATCCGCTCCGCGGTCGGCATCGTGCACCCGTGCTGGTTCATGAACCGGTGGTAGGCGCGCTGGTTGTGCCAGACGGTGGCGTCGGGGTCGAGCAGCTCGGGTGGGACGTCGACACCGTCGGGCGCGGGGTCGACGGTGGGCAGCCGGGCGCGCCGGGCCTCGCGCCGGGCGGTCACGACGCATCGGGGTGCAGGGCCCGCACGGGGGCGCGCTCCGATCGGTGGTCGCCGGGGTCGTCCAGTGGTCCGTTTCCGCCAGAACCTGTCGTCCATCTCCGCCATCTCAGGCATACCATATCCGCCATGTCGGCTGGCGGGTTTGTGTCTGGGCAGGTGCAGAGGTACCTTCGCGGTCCGATCGAGGAGGCGCTGGCTGATACCCGCGTCGTTGGCATCGTCGGTCCGCGCCAGGCCGGTAAGTCGACATTGGCACGTTCGTTGGTGGCGGCTCGCCCCAACGCTACGTACGTGTCGCTTGACGACCGTCGCGTTCGGATCGCGGCGGAAGCGGACCCGCACGGTTTCGTCGCTGAGCGGCCGGGGCCGCTGGCCGTCGACGAGATCCAGCGGGTGCCCGATCTGCTGCTCGCGATCAAGTCTGTGGTCGACCTCGATCCCCGGCCTGGCCGGTTCATCATCACCGGATCGTCCCAGCTCAGCGCCAATCGCGGGGTATCCGAGACGCTCGCCGGTCGGATCGAACGCTTCGAATTATGGCCGTTCAGCCAAGGTGAGCTCGGCGGACGCCGGGAGCGGTTCCTGGATCTCCTGTTCGACGGCGCACTCGGGACGGGCAGCGTGAGCTCGCTGACCAAGCGGGACTACCTGGACCTGGCGAGCACGGGCGGGTACCCGGAGGCGGTGCTGCGTACCCGCACCCGGCGCGTCGGCTGGTTCGACTCATATGTTGAAACTGTCGTGGAGCGCGAAGCGCCGGGTATCACCACGTCGCCACGCACCGGCGAGCTCCCCCGCCTGCTCCGGCTCGTTGCGGCTCGCCAAGCCACCGTGCTCAACGTCGCGGATCTCGCTCGGGATGCCCGGCTGCCCGAACGCAGCGTGTACCGCTACCTCGACGTGCTGGAAGCAGTGTTCCTCGTGCGCCGGATCCCTGCCTGGTCCCCCAACCTGACGCAGCGCGAGGTTCGCGCACCCAAGATTGTCCTCACCGATCCAGGAGTGGCCGTTGCACTGCGTGGGATGGACGTCGATGCCTTAGCCCGGCCGGAGATCGCGCAGGGAGCTGATGGGGCAGTGCTCGAAGGCTTCGTCGTGGCCGAGCTGATCCGACAGCTGGGCTATTCAGGCACGCGGTCGCGGTTGCTGCACTACCGGGACCGCGAGCGGGCCGAAGTTGATGTGATCGTCGAGGCGCCGGACGGCCGGGTGGCCGGCATCGAGGTGAAGTCCGGCGCCGATGTCGCACACCGGGATGTGCGGCATCTCGCCACCCTTCGCGATCGGTTGGGTGACCGCTTCGTAGCGGGCGTAGTGCTCACTACCGGCCCCACCGCGCTAACACTGGGACAACGCCTGCTCGCACTGCCGATCAGCGTGCTCTGGGACTCCTCAACTGCTGAACCGCCTGCCGCCCCTATCGCCATTTGAAGGACACGAAGCGCAACTCAGGCAGCCCCTCCCCGGCGCACAGCTTCGACGTCCTCAGGGGTCAGGTCCGGGAATGCCTCAAGCACCTGGTTGGTCGAGCGGCCGACGTCGAGGTAACGCCGGACCGTTCTGACGTTGAACTCAGCGCGCTGGTCGGCGGTTGTGCATCACAATTTCGCGGTAGAGGGTGTCGAGGCGCTTCCATACGAGGTCGACGTCGAACTCGTGGCGCGCTCGCTGAAGCGCCGCCGCGCCCAGCCGGCTGCGGGTGGCGGGATCGGTGATCACCTGGCGGAGCGCCGACTCCAGCGAGGTCGGATCGGCGGGTGGCACGAGCAGGCCGCTCACCCCGTCCTCGATGAGATCCGGGATACCTCCGACGTCGCTCGCCACCACGCAGAGGCCATGGGCCATCGCTTCGAGGATCGCCATCGGCTGACCCTCGCTCAGCGAAGGAAGCACGAGCACCTGGGCGGAGCTGAGCAGCCCGTCCACCTCGACGGGGGAGAGCCAGGACCGCAGTTGCACCACTTCCGCCAGCCCGAGGCGGGTGATGGCCTCGTGGGCGCGGGCGATCTCCTGGTCGCCCGCGATGGTGAGCCGTGCGGCACCGGGTGGGAGCGTCGCGGTGATCTTCGCCCACACGTCGAGCAACGTGAAGGTCCCCTTGTGCTCACCGATCGCGCCAAGGAAGACGACCTGCACGGGTTCACCGGCGGCGGGCTCGATCATCGGTCCGGCGATGCGCACGGCGTTGGGAATGGTGCTGATGCGCGCGTTGGGGGCGATCTCGGCGAGCCGGACTGCCGAGCGCTTGCCGAGCGCCAGCACCGCGCCTGAGTGGTTGAGGGTAGCGCTGATCAGCCATTTCAGTACCTGCGGCGACCGGTCGTAGAAGGTGCTGAACTCTCCACCATGCACGTGTACCACCACCGGGAGCCGTCTGGCCCGCGCGAGCCAGCAGATGACTGCCTTACGGGCGAAGCTTCCGTAGGAGGCCATGTGCACGTGCACCACGTCGGCCCCGCGTACGACAAGCGGCAAGTAGGTAACGATTCCGCGCCCGAATGCCACGACGCGGGCGAGATGGGATCCGTCGCAATGCGTGGCGACGTGCACTGCACGCCATTGGCTCCAGAGCGGGGTCTGTTTGAGTGTTCGCACGTAGCTGGAGACACCACCTCGGGTGTCGAGGCTTGTGGACACCCACAGTGCTCGGCCGGTCTGCGGCCTCGGGCTGGTCGTCGAGCCGGTCGGTCCGTTGCCCCCGATGCCATCGGTGTTCACCGCAGCCATCGTAGGACCTTACGTAGAGTGATTATTCTCGTCAACGGCTTCGGAGCGAGTTCTCGGCAAGTCTGAGGCCCCCGTAACGTGCGACCTTCGCTGCCGATATGGCAACAAAGGGAGTGCCGACCCCACCCACAAGGGGGGTGGCCCACAGCGCGATCGATGGAGCGGCCGCTCCGAACGGGTGGTCTTGTCCATGTCAGCGCACACGCTGGCGCGGGGTGACTCTAGAAACGGGTGAGGCAGGCAAGTGATGAACAGTGCGGACTCAGCCAAGGCTGCGTCGGTGATCACGGCACCGATGGTTCGGGTGCCGGCTGCGGGGTGGGAGCAGGCATATCGGTGCCTGGTCGTGCTTGCTGATCTGATCGTCATCGGGGTGGCGCTGCGGGTGGGTCTGGTGCTCACCGACGCGAGTCTGGCTGGGCGGGTGCCGGGTTTCATCGCCGGTGTCACCGGGGCGATCCTGCTCGCCAGCATGATCGTTTTCCGGGTGTGGGAGCCACGGGTACTCGGGCAGGGCACTGAGGAGCTCCGCAGACTGGTCAAGGCGGTAGTGGCCGCCGCGGTCATGCTCAGCCTGACGGCGCTGGCGTTCAAGGTGGGCTATTTCCGGGCGTGGGTGTTCGGCGTGCTGCCTGCGACCGGCCTTTCCCTGTTGGTGTCTCGATACGCATCGCGAGCGGTACTGCATGGAAAGCGCGCCCAGGACCGTTGCATGCATCCGGTCCTGGCCGCGGGCAGTGTGGACGAGGTCGCGGATCTGATCGATCGGACCCGCCGGGAACGGCACTACGGCTGGGTGGTCACCGGGGTGTGCGTGCCGGGGGTTTCCTACCTGGACCCGCCTGCGCAGGTGCGCGGGGTTCCGGTGCTCGGGGGGCTGGACGATGTGGCGGGTTTGGTGCGTCGCGGCGACTACCGGGTGGTGGCAGTGGTGCCTGATCCGCATTGGAGCCGGTCGCAGATCCGGCAGTTGGCGTGGGATCTGGAGGGTGTGCCCGCCGAGTTGGTGGTGGCTCCGGCATTGATGGACGTCACCGGGCCGCGTTTGCACGTATCTCCGGTCTACGGGCTGACCTTGTTGCACGTCAGCCAGCCGCGATTTTCCGGCGGCCGGTGGATGTGCAAGGCGGTCATTGACCGGTTGGTGGCGCTGGTGGCGTTACTGGTGCTTAGTCCCGTGCTGCTGGTGTTGGCGGTAGTGATCAAGTTTGAGGACGGCGGACCGGTGTTGTTCCGCCAGCAGCGGGTCGGTAAAGCGGGCGAGCTGTTCTGGATGCTGAAGTTCCGCTCCATGGTGGTGAACGCGGAGCAGCGGCAGGACAGTCTGAACGGGGTCAATGAGGGCGCCGGACCGTTGTTCAAAATGCGCCGGGATCCGCGGGTCACCCGGGTGGGGGCGTTCCTGCGCCGTTATTCGCTGGATGAGCTGCCCCAGCTCGTCAATGTGCTGGCCGGGCAGATGTCGTTGGTCGGGCCGCGTCCGCCGCTGCCCGTCGAGGTTGCCGCCTATGGCTTCGACGCCATGCGTCGGCTGCTGGTCAGGCCCGGCCTTACCGGGTTGTGGCAGGTCAGCGGGCGCAGCGACCTGTCATGGGAGGAAACGGTCCGGCTCGACCTGCGCTATGTGGAGAACTGGTCCCTGGCCATGGACGCCGCGATCGTCTGGAAGACCGCAGGCGCAGTGCTGGGCGGTCGCGGCGCCTACTGACCCCGCATGCCCCCTCATGTTGGAGGGGTGTACAGCTTGGAAGGAACGAGTGTGAGCAAGGCGCAATCTGACGTCGACACGATCGGTCTGGCGGTCATCGGGGCCGGATACTGGGGACCTAACCTGGTTCGCAACGCCCAAGCCACCGAGGGCCTGCGGGTGCAAGCGCTGTGCGACCTCGACGTCGACCGGGCCCGCCGGGTGCTTGGCGAGTATTCCACGGTGCCCGTGGTCGGATCGCTCGACGAGGTGCTTGCCGACCCTGCCGTGCACGCAGTCGCTATCGCTACACCGGCAAGTACCCACCTGCCGGTCGCGATGGCCGCGTTGGATGCGGGCAAGCACGTGCTGGTCGAGAAGCCGCTCGCGGCAAGCTACGCGGAGGGATTGGCCCTCGTGCGGCATGCCGAGCGCCTGGGCCTGGTGCTGATGCTTGACCACACCTACTGCTACACACCGGCTGTGCAGTACCTGCGTTCGCTGATTCGGAGCCGCGCCATCGGCGAGTTGCAGTACCTCGACTCGGTGCGGATCAACCTGGGCCTGGTGCAGCCGGACGTCGACGTGCTGTGGGACCTCGCGCCGCACGATTTGTCGATCTTCGACACGGTACTGCCCGATGATGTCATACCGGTGGCGGTGTCCGCGCAGGGCTCGGACCCGATCGGCGCTGGGCGAGCCTGCGTGGCCCATCTGACGATCCAGCTCTCCACCGGCGCGATGGCGCATGTGCATGTGAACTGGCTTTCTCCTACCAAGGTCCGCACGATGATCGTCGGCGGCTCGGCGCGGACGGCGGTGTGGGACGACCTCAACCCCAGCCAGCGGGTGTCTGTCTACGATCGCGGGGTCGACCGGGCGGAGGTCACCGAGATCGGCGCCGAGGCCAGGGCACAGACGATTATCTCGTACCGCACCGGCGACATGGTTGCTCCGGCTTTGCCGGAACGCGAGGCGCTGCGGGCTGTGATGGTCGAGTTCACCGCCTCGATCACCGAGTCGAGGGCTCCGCTGACCGACGGGTGGGCCGGACTGCGAGTGCTGGCGTTGCTGGAGGCCGCTTCGGCGAGCCTTGCCCGAGGTGGTGGGTTCATCCCGTTGCTGGATGAACCGGCTCGCAGCGGTCAGGACGACGAACTGGTCGTGATGGCCAGGGACGGGATGGGGACGTGACCGTGATGCGCGCTGTAGCCGACCAGGTGCCGTTGGTCGATCTCGTCGCCCAGCATGCGCAGGTGGCCGAGGAAGTCGCTGCCGGGTGGGCCGCGGTGCTCGAGCGCACCGCCTTCGTGAACGGCCCGCAGGTGGCGGCGTTTGAGGCTGAGTTCGCCGCGTTCAGCGAGGTCGCGCACTGCGTCGGGGTGGCAAACGGAACCGACGCCATCGAACTTGCGCTGCGTGCCTTCGGTGTCGGCCCCGGCGACGAGTGCGTGCTCCCCACGAACACCTTCATCGCCACCGCCGAGGCGGTCGTGCGGACCGGTGCCACCCCGGTCCTGGTGGACTGCGCCGAGGACACCGCCTTGATCGACGTCGACGCGGTGGCCGCCGCGATCGGCCCGCGCACCAGGGCCGTGCTGCCGGTGCACCTCTACGGCCAGACCGCCCCGGTCGAGCTGATCACTCCGCTCGCCCACGATGCGGGCGCGGTGGTGGTGGAGGACGCCGCGCAGGCGCACGGCGCACGGCGCCACGGGGTGCGGGCAGGCGGGCTCGGTGACGCCGCCGCGACCAGCTTCTACCCAGGCAAGAACCTCGGCGCGTACGGCGACGCGGGCGCCGTGCTCAGCACCGACGGCGAGGTAGCGAGCCGGGTCCGGCTGCTGCGCGAGCACGGTTCACCTCGTCGATACGAGCACCCCGAGCTGGGGTTCAACAGCAGGCTGGACAGTCTGCAGGCGGTGGTGCTCTCGGCCAAGCTGCGCAGGCTGGAGGGCTGGAACGCGGCCCGCCGGGTGGCTGCGGTGCGGTACGACGAGCTGCTCGCCGAGCTGCCCGGGGTGGTTCGCCCCGTGGTTGCCGACGGCAACGAATCGGTCTGGCACCTGTATGTGATCCGGGTCCGGGACCGGGACCGGTTGCTCGCGGAGCTGACCGCCGCTGGGATCGGCGCCGCCGTCCATTACCCGACTCCGCTGCACCTCACCGGAGCCTTCGCGCACCTCGGTTATCTCCCCGGGTCCTTCCCGGTCGCCGAGCGCACCGCGAGCGAGCTGCTGTCCCTGCCCTTGTTCCCCGAGATCACCCCGATGCAACAGGAATGGGTGGTCCACGTCCTGTCAGGAGCGTTGCGATGACTGCCGGACCGACGCAAGCCGGTGTGTTCGTCCATCCGCACGGTCTGTGCGACAGCAGCGACGTCGGCGTGGGCACGCGGGTGTGGGCGTTCGCTCATGTGCTGGCAGGCGCCGTTGTCGGCCGAGACTGCAATATCTGCGGCTGTGCGTTCGTCGAAGGTGGCGCGGTTCTCGGTGACCGCGTCACGGTGAAGAACGGGACGCTGGTCTGCGCCGGGGTGACCTGCGAGGACGAGGTCTTCCTCGGCCCGAACGTGCTGTTCACCAACGACCTGCGACCGCGCGCGGCAAACCGCAAGGCACCGTCGGAGCTCGTCGGGACCACCGTCCGGCGGGGCGCCACGCTCGGTGCCGGTGCGGTGGTCATCTGCGGTGTCGAGGTCGGGGAGTACGCGTTTGCCGCGGCCGGGGCCGTCATCGCCGGTGATGTGCCCGCACATGCCTTCATGGCTGGCAACCCGGCCCGGCGGACGGGATGGGCGTGCCGGTGCGGCGGTCGGCTGACTCGGGACCTGCGCTGCCCGGCCTGTGCCGACCGGTACCGCCCGGGACCGCGCGGTTACGGCCTGTGCCTCGACGATGTCGCGTCGCCCCTGCACTTCGCTGATCAGCCACTTCGCTGATCAGCAGTCCGCCAGTACTTCCGACGCCGCCCGTTGACCTGAGCGGATTGCGCCTTCCATGAGGCCGAAGTACTCCGTGCTCGTCTCGGTACCGGCCCAGTGCACCCGCTGGTGTGGCCGGGTGAGCTGGGGACCGTGCCGTACCCAGTCACCAGGCCCGAAGAGGGCGGCGTAACAGCCACGGCTGTACTCATCGCTGAGCCAGTCCGTCACGTGGTAATCGATCGGTGCCGGCAGCTGCGGGAAGAGCAGGCCCGCCTGCGCGAGCACAGCCGTGCGCTGCTCCGTCGGGGACAGCGCGACGAACCGGTGTGCCTCGCTCCCGGTGACGAAGCCGGTCAGCACACCGACGCCGCTGTCCGGGGGCGAATCATCCACCGTGGACAGCAAGGGGCCGTGCGCGCTCATCGACCACCCGGAAAGTCCGCTCTCGCGCCACAGTGGCGCCGGGTACACCACATTCACCTTCACCGCGCATCCCCGTGCAGTGCGCCGACCCGACCGTGGTAACGGGAGACCAGGCTGGTAATCGATGGTATCCGCGAGCAAAGGGGGCACCGCGATGATGGCAGTGGTCCCCCGGATGCTTCCCTGCTCGGTGTGCACGCTGACGCTGTCGCGGTCTTGACTGACCGCGTGCACCGGGTCACCCAGCCGCACGCGGTCACCCAGCTTCGCCGCCAACAGCTCGCACAGCTGGTGTGCGCCACCCGCGATCCGCTCCTGCTGTGCGCCACCCTCGAAGGCGTTGAGATAGCGGACCCCGCCGCCGGAACGCAGGTAGAACGCCATGTGCAGGACGGAGACATCTGCCGGATCAGCGGCCATCATCTCCCCCAGGAACAGCGGGAAGAACAGGCGCGCATCGGCGTGCGGCAGGTGGTGGTCGGCCCACTGCGCCACGGTCCACGAGTCGAGGCGGTTCGCGTCCGGGGTGAGCCATGGCGCGTCGACCCGCACCGACGTGGTCAGCTCGTCCAGCAGTTCGAACATGCCACCCAACGCGACCGCGTTGAGGGGCGGGAATCGGCCAGGTGTCGTGGTGTATCCGCCGGTGAGGGCGAATCTGCTGGCACCGGTCATGGTGGTCGGGATGGTGTCCAGCTTCAGCTCGGTGATGAGGCTGCGCAGCTCGGTGTGTCGGTCCCCGAGGTAGGCGGCGCCGCCGTCCACCCAACTCCCCGGTGCGACCTCGATGCCGTGCATGCGGCCACCGACCCGGTGCCGTGCCTCGAGCACCACGACCTCGATACCGTGGGACGCGAGCCCGGTGGCGGCGGTAAGCCCAGCCAGCCCGGCCCCCACCACGACGACACTCACCGCTGGGCACTCACGATCAGCTTGGCCAAAGCGCCCGGGGACGGCGCGTCCTCGAAGTCCTCGATGGTCAGCTCGGTCCCGTACTCCCGCGCGATCGCGCTGAGCACTCTGGTGGCCAAGAGCGAATCGCCGCCGATCGCGAAGAAGTCCGAGTCGGCCGTCACGTCCTCGATCTCCAGGATGCGACGAAAGATAACCACGACACCGTCGGTGATCACCGGCGGTCCTCCTTACCAATCACGATGTGGACGTATGGAATCTGTGCGACCCGGCCCGGTCGAGCTTGCCGCTAGCGGTGTAGACGAGTTCGGCAACGACGGTGATCCGGGCGGGCCACAGCTGACGGGGGCTCATTCGTCGCAGCTCCGCCATGATGTCGGCGCTGAGCGTCTCGGTGTCGGCGTCGGCTCGGGGAACTACGTACGCGACGAGTTTTGTGTGGTCCGCGACCGCGGCGCCGACGACGGCGACGGCGGCCACCCCGGCAACACCGGTGATCAGGGCCTCCACCTCCCCGGGGTCCACCCGGATGCCGCGAATCTTGAGTTGGTCGTCCAGCCGGCCCCGGTGGACCAGCATGCCGTCCGCCGTTCGGTGCACCCGATCACCAGTGCGGAAGTATCGCCGCCTGCCGTCGCCGACATCGAGGATGGGAAAATGCCGCTCGGTCTCCTCGGGAAGTGCCCGGTAACCCAAGGCCACAGACGGGCCACTGATCAGCAGCTCGCCCTCCTCGCTGACCTGCTCGAGCACGTGCGGCAGCGCCCGGCCGATCGGTATCTCGCGCCCGTCGTCCCAGTGGGCGCCGGTATCGGGCCCGCTCAGGTCCACCGCGTGGGTCACGAGTGTCGTCTCGGTGCACCCGTAGGTGTTGATCAGCCGGATGTGCCGGGTGTCCAGCGCGCACCAGTCGGCCAGCCGGGCAGGCCGCGCGGCCTCCCCACCGATGACCACCACCCGTACCCGGGGGGGCAGCGTGATCCGATCTTCGGTCAGGTGGATGACGAGCTCATGCCAGAACGCTGTCGGTAGATCCAGCACGGTGACCCGTTCACGCTCGATCATGCGCAGCAGCCGGTGCAACGAGCCCGAGTACGCCTCGTCGTCGATCACGAGCGCGGCTCCCGAGGTGAGCGTGGGCAGGATCTCCTCGAAGCAGGTGTCCCAGTTCAGCGACGCGAACTGCAACACCCGGTCCGCGGAGGTAATGCCGAATAGCTCAGCCAGCGCGCACACCGCGGTGGAGATCGCCGTCCGGGGCGTGCAGACCGGTTTGGGCGCTCCCGTCGACCCGGAGGTGAACAGCACGTAAGCCAGGTCCTCCGGACCCGGCTGGGCCACTGGGTCCGCGCTGTCTATGGCTGTGCTGTCGACCACGCCGCTGTCGACCACGCCGGGCTGGCATACGTCCACCACCTGCACGTCAGGGGGCGGCTGCTGACCGTTTTCGGTCGTGATCACGACGCGGCAGCCTGCCGCGCGTGCCAGGTCGTGCTGCCTCGCGACGGGGAACGTCGAGTCGATCGGGCAGTAAGCACCCCCTGCGGCGAGCACCCCGAGCATCGCGATGACAGTCCCGGCCGACCGCGTCGTCAGGACGCCCACCACCCCGCAATCGGGCCCGAGCTCGACGGCGATTGCACGGACCAGCCGTTCGACTCGCGCGAAGTCCCATTCCTGTCCGTTGTGCACGATTGCGGGCTGCTGAGGGTACCGCCTCGCGGCCCGCAGAAAAGCATGGACAATATCTTGGGAGGGAATGGTCATCTTATCCGACTTGTGTTGAGGGCCGGGGCTACCGTATGAGCGCGCCACCATTCCCGACCGGCCGATCCGAGTGTCTGGATAGGATCATAATACTCGTAGGTGCGGTTGAGCGCACACGTGTCGCCCTGCTCCAGATTAGTCAGGTAGTTCTTCGCCCAGTATGAGATGCCGTTATCTCGGTCGTAATGTTCGACCTGGTGAACCCAACGCTTGCCGACGAAGGGCACGTCGCACACCAGGCGCGGGGTGGCGAAGCCCGGAAGATAGCCCATGATGGCCTGTTGCAGGTCCTGCGCCTCCCAGAGCGCAAGTCTCCAATGCTCGGCATTGGGGATCATGTCGCAGAGGTAGAAATAGTACGGAGTGACGCCTGCACCATCGAGCAGTACGAAGCAGAGGTCCAGCAACGCTGCGGCGGAGTCGTTCACACCGCGCAACAGCACGCCCTGGTTGCGGACGTCGCGAACGCCGAGGTCCAACATCGTCCGACAGGCTTCGGTGTTCAGCGGTGTGACCTGCTGTGCGGCGTTGACGTGAGTGTGAATGGCCAGGCTGACCCCGCGCTGCCGGGCCAGCGCGGCCAACCGCCCGATACTCCTTCGGGCCTGCTCGTCCAACCAGTGCTGCGGCAGGTCCATCAGTGCCTTCGAGGCCAGCCGGATGTCGCGGATGTGCTCGATCCCCAACAGCCGGGTCACGAACTCCTCGAGTCGAGGCCATGGCACGTTCGCCACATCGCCGCCGGACACCACGATGTCACGGACTCCCGGCGTGCGCCACAGATAGTCGATCATTGCGTCGAGCCGGTCTGGCTGCTTGGTCGTGAATTTGAGCTTCTGCACCTGGGGGGTGGAGTTGCCGACCAGGTCCATTCGCGTGCAGTGCCCGCAGTACTGCGGGCAGGTAGCGGTCAGCTCGGCGAGCACCTTCGTGGGATAGCGGTGGACGAGCCCTTCGACGGCCCACATCTCCGCCTCGTGTAGTGAGTCCCTGGACGAGTAGGGGTGGGATGGCCACAGCACGTCGCGGTCGGAGTAGACGGGCAGCATGTACCGGCGAACAGGATCCGCATACATGGCGTCGGTGGTGGGCGGCCGATCCGGCACCATGGTATTTATCACATACGGGGGTAGCAGGAGCGACATCGTGGCCAGCTCGGCCTGGTCCCGCTCCACATCGCGGTAGAACTCCTCCGACAGCAACCCGCCGTATGCGGCGTGCAGCCCAGGTACGTTCTTGACGCAATGGGCACGCTGCCACTGCGGGTCACGCCACTGCAGGTCGGTCACGTCGCGCCAACCGGGCAGTCGTCGCCAATCGGGTTCGACGGGAGATCGGCGGACGTAAGAGTAAGGCTGGCTCATCAGGATGATCTTCCCTGCGCTGGCATGCTCTGTCATGATCGACTTGAGAGGGGTAACTGTGTCACGGTCTCCGGACGGCCGACGTAGCGCGCATAGTCGGGGTGCTGGAATCGATGCAACACGTACATCAGGTCGTTCCACGGTGCTGGTATATTGCGCTTGTGTCGAAGGCCGTTGATAGGCGCGAGCTTCAACGTTTCGTCTTGTGTGTTGAGCTCACGGATCGCACACAGCTCACCTACGAAATCGTTGTGGACGACTTGGTCATCGTCCCCTACCGTGTCGTCGAAGTAGCAGAAGACACGCGGCAGAAAGTGTTTGTCGTCCGCGGCGAAAAGTCGCAGTGCTGCTGCCGTAGAGGTATAGTAGTCGACGTCGATCGACACGAAGCCGACCGGTGCTGGCTGCAGGTCCGACAGGAACCTCGGCACCGTGTCTTCGATGTCGCCGAGCACAATGTTGGTCCGCGGTAGGCGGGCTTGAAGCGCGTCGACGTCCATCGTGAAGTCGCCCTCCCGCCAGATATACGGCAGATCCCGGTAGTCAGCCGGCTTGGGCAGACCTTCGCCCCGATCGAACCCGTACACATCGATGAGCACGCCGGTGGCCGCCGTGGCCAGCTCTGCCATTCGGTGAAGCTCGACGAGTCCCTGCCCACCGGCCACGCCGAACTCGACGACACTGATACGAGGAATCTTGAGCCGTTGGGCCAACACGGCCGCCTGCTGCACTCCGTAGGCGTAGTGCGGCCTCGGGTAGAGGTCGAGGGCGCAGCGCAGCTCATACGATCCCACTGGCAGCCGTCGTAGGAGTGCGAGAACGAGCCTTCCCGGCTGCATGAGCACCCGTAGAGCCCGGAGGAGAAATCTTTCGGACCACGTCCATGCTGAAGCTGTCACGAGGCAACCCGCCTTTCACCCCTGTCGGGGACGACCGCTATGTGGAGATCTTCCGAGTTTTCCGCGTCACCGTCGCCGCGCCAGCATCTCTACGATTGCAGGCGGCACCCAACGCTTGATCGCCTGACGGGCAGTACCGGTCCACTGCTCGCCCGGCCGCAGCTTGAACAATGTCGTGTGGTCCGCGTTCACCTCGTGCTCGGGCCGGCCGTTCGTGTAGTAATAAAGTGCCATGGACCGGCGGGCGCGGTCGGGCGGACAGCACAGCGGATCCGGGTGTCCATGGTTGGCATCGTCAGTCGTAGAGAATAGTAGGAATCGGTTGAACACCGGCAAGACCCGGTGCACACACCCGGTCATTTCCCGATCCCACAGCTGGAGGTGTCCGCCCCACTCCTCCGGCCAGTCCTTGTTCAGGTAGAGCAGGCCATTGAGCCGGCGATCCAGCTGGAGGCGACTGTGCCGGTTAAAGTCGGCGTGTACTTTCAGGAAGCCGCCAGTACGGATCTGATGCAGTCCGCCCCCGACGTAGTGCGGGTCGGGCACTAGCCCCTCGATGCCGGTGAGGCGCTCAAGGAATTCGATGAACACCTGGCTGTTGAACTCGGCAAGCAGGTGTCGGGTAACCGGGCCGAGACGTTCCGTGTCGGACAGCGCCAGCTTGACCTCCCGCGCATTGTCGAACTCCTCCCACTTGGCGTCTGGCGGTTCGGGGAACTCGGTGAGCACCGGTTCAAGTACCTCGGGGGGGAGGAAGTCATCAATGACCACGTGCGGAAATGGCGACCCCGCTGCGTACTGCTCCCGCAACCGGTCGGCCATAGGGAAAAGATTCGCCCGGCTAAAGGCGAACGTCTCAACTCGCTGCATTGCTGAACTTCCTCTCTCGGCGATTCGGAACAGCAGTCCGCCGTCCGTGTCCTCCGCACCAACCAACTCGACTGGCGTTCCCCGCTGTGGGACACATGGCCCCGTGCCGGACGCCCCTGGGCATGTCCTTGCTCAGAACGTCGGCCAGGACGGGCCAACCGTTACAGATGAGGTCCGCGGAGGTAGATCGCCGCCATGGCGTGCTCAGCCGCCACCCCTGGAGCTGGCCGGTAGAAGATCGTTTGAACATCGAATCCGAACACGTCAAGGCTCTTCCGTTCTCGCTGACGTTGTGGACTGGGGGGCGCGGGCGGAGCGCCCTACGGTGATCCGGCGGATGAATCCGAGCGGTGTTACCGGTGCGGTGGTGATCGCGCTTGGGCGGCGAGGTTTGAGGCGCAGCGCCGGACTTTCGACAAAGCGCCAGCTGAGCGCTGCTGAAGGTAAGACTATGCCGACCGTAGCGAGCATGACCAGCGATGGGTTCAGTAATCCGGCTTGCACCAGACACTGTTGTACCGGGAACGCGAGCAGGTAGGTCCCGTAGGACAAGTCGAAGCTGCCGGTGGGATGGTGCAGCCAGGGCGGAGTGTCCAATGCCAGCGCTAACGTGATAACGGTGACAGCGACGATCGAGCCTGCGTTGGCCAACGGTGTTCCCCAGGTGATAGCCCAACCGCCGCAAGCCAGCAGCGTGGGCCACCATCCCACTCGGTGACGCGCCAGCAGCGGGCGAGCGAGCATGCCGAGTGTGAAGAACGCGATGGGCTCTGCGGCACCATAATCCAATAAATGGGGAACCAAGGACCCAACGTAGCCGGTAAGGTCGATCACGATGGTCAATATCAGAGCGCACACCGCGATCCCGACGACCACGGTCCGGCGCCTCAGCACGCCGAGTAGTCCGAGCACGACAATGCCGAGGTAACACAGTACCTCGACTCGGATTGACCAGATCGAGCCATTGACCGCTGGGTGTGGCGTGTCTGAGAACACGCCGGGCAGGATGTAGCGCATCGGCAGGACGGCGAGATTGTGAACGAGGTAGTTCCAGGTCTGACCCGAGCTGAAGTAGGAACCGGTGGGTAGCTCGCTCAACACTGGACCCAGGACCAACGAGAGCAGAACAATGACCACGAGGTACGCCGGGTAGATGCGCAACGCGCGGCGTGCCAGGAACCGCTTTACAGAGGGATCAGCGAGCCAACTGGTGGATATCAGAACGCCACTGACGAGGAAGAACATTCCGACGCCGATCTGGCCGAAGCTCGAGCCGCTCGCTGACGGCAGCGGCCCCCCCGGACGGCCGGCTAACAGCCAGCTGTGTTCGACGATGACGAGCAGCGCTGCGACCAGCCGCACAAAGTCGAACCCGTTCGTTCGCGATCGCGCGGCAGCGGCGGCAGAGACCGCCTGATCCACCCCACCGATGCCTGCCATTTTTCCTCGTGCGTCGTGTCCATAGCGATGTGTCCAACTCTCGGGAGATCGGCGACGATCTCGTCGGCGTTACAAGGTCGCGAGCGGCGGCCCTGGCTGACCCTGGCCCGGATGTCGCTGCGGTCGTGGACGTGACCTGATGTAACGCGTGACCCGCCGTGCCGATATGGCAGCCGAGAGGGCGGTTTCCACTCATCCGGCAACCCACCCATCCGGCAACCGGAGGTAACTCGCGATGTCGTCGACAGACCATAGGCCGTCGGTCGATGTGCTGATTCCCTGCTACCGCTACGGCCAGTACCTGCCCACCGCGGTGCGCAGCGTGCTGGAACAGCCGGGCGTCGAGGTGCGGGTCCTCGTGATCGACGACGCTTCGTCGGATAGCAGTGCGGCGGTCGCCCGCTCGCTCGCCGAGGCCGATGAACGGGTTGAGGTCCGGGTGCACCAGGAGAACCACGGGCTCGTCGCTACCCTCAACGAGGGGATGCTCGAATGGGCCGAAGCAGGCTACTCGGTGGTGCTGTCGGCTGACGATGCACTGGCTCCCGGTGCCCTGGCGCGCGCTACCGCTCTGTTGGACGCCCACCCGGAGGTAGGCTTCGTCTACGGTCGCCCGGTTCATTGGGACGGCAGCGATCCACTACCTCCGGCTCGCACGACGTTCGCAGGCTGGACCATCTATCCAGGTCAGCGGTGGCTGCGTCGCCGCTTCGCCACCACGCACGGCTGCATCACATCGCCGGAGGTCGTGCTGCGGACCGAGCTGCCCCAGCGCATCGGCGGCTTCGATCCAGATCTGCCGCACACTGCCGACATCGAGATGTGGATGCGGCTCGCGCTGCATGCCGATGTCGGTTACCTGCGGGGAGTGGACCAGGCGTACTACCGGGTGCACGGTACGAACATGTCCGCCGCTTACTACGGCAGATCTGGGCTGGGTGACCTTCGGCAGCGGCTGGCCGCCTATGAGGCCGTGCTCCGCAGAGCGAACGGGCAGTTGCCGGACTCCGACCGCATGGGCGGGCGGCTGCGGCGCAACCTCGCCCGCGACGCCCTGCAGCGCGCCGGGCGGGCCTATGACAAGGGGCGCTCGGAGATCGAGCCGGTGGGCGAGTTGGTCGACTTCGCGCGGGAGGCGTTCGGCGACATCACGAGCCTGCCGGAGTGGTACACGCTGCAGCTACGGCGTCGGCTGGGCGCCCGTAGAGCAGCGGCACTGCGCCCGCTTGTGCTCACCCCGGCAGGTCGTCGGCTGCGCCACTACTGGCGGATCTGGCGCTGGCAGCGCAGCGGGACCTGACCTGCGTCGCGGACTCATGACCGCACCTTGACTCGGGTCCGGCCGGGCAGCAGCGCCCGCATGGGTGCGACCACCGGCAGGTAGAGCGCCATCGCCACCAGACCGCCGACGATCAGCTGCAGCAGTGATCCGCTGATCGTCGACTGCACCACGACCGCGGACATCACCACGAGCAGCCCGCCGATAGCGGGCCGAACGCAGACCGTGACGGTAGGCAGCCACCGGATCGGATAGCGCCGCAGGGCAAAAGCGAAGATCGGCAACATCACCAACACGGCCACTGCGAGCTGGGCCAGCGCCGCACCACGGATCCCGTCCCGGTCGGTACCGATCAGCAGTACGGGGATGAGCGCTGTCAGCCACACGGCGTGCAGGGCAACCAGGACGCGGTTTCCGCCGAGCGCGACCAGCAGGTCGTAGGCGATGCAGTGCAGGACTCGCAGCAAAGCGAGGGCAGCGAGCACCTGAAGCGCCGCAGCGGCCGGCACCCACTTGGCACCGTAGACGACTTCGAGCCCCGGTGCGGCGTAGGCGGCGACGAGCACGCACACTGGGACGGTGCCTGCCATGAGTAGCCCTACCCCGCGGACCAGCGACTGCTCCAGCCGTTCCGGATCGTCGACAAGCCGGGAGAAACCCGCGAGGGACACCCGGCGGACCGCTTCGGTGACCACGGTCAGCGCCCAGCTTGAGACATTGAACGCCATCAGGTAAAGGCCCAACGCGGCATCGTCGGACCGTAAACCGATCACGATGTTCCCTACATTGATCACCGAAAGCACCAACAGACCCGACGCGGCCAGCGGCACCCCGAACCTCAGCAGGTCGGCGGCGGTGCGGCCGTTCCAGCCAGGGATCACTCGCACCGGGCACAGCCACAGGCAGCCGACAACCGAGACGACGTTGCCTGCGACCTGCCCGATGGCGAAGCTCATGGCGCCGTACCCGGTGACGGCTAGTGTGATCGTCAGGCTGGTCACCGTCACGAATGCGGCTGCGTCGCAGGCGAAGCGCTGGAGCTGCCGGAACTGGCGGTTGAGAATGTGCGCGGGGACGGTCCCCACCCCGTCGAGGATCACCGCCAGGCACAGCACGCGCAGTACGGGCAGCGCTCCCGGGCTCCCCATCGCATCGCAGAAAGCCGGTGCGGCGAACCAGGCGAGGGCGTACAGGGCAATGCTGAAGCCGACGGCGATGGTCATCACCGTCGGGGCGAACTCACGCAGATCGCGATCCCAGCGTTCCAGCGCCAGGCTCACCCCGAGCTCGTTGAACGCATGCAGCAGGGTCAGGGCGACCAGTGCCACGGCGAACACGCCGTAGTCGGCCGGGCTGAGCAGCCGAGCCAGGATGATCCCGCAGACCAGCGTGCCCAGCCGGAGCACCACATTGTTGAGCAGGCTCCACGCCGCCCCCCGGCCGACCCGGGATCCGAGGGATGGCGCTTGCTCGTCGACCGTCATCCGGGCCCCCTCTGCACAACAGGACCACGCAACCGCGCCAGGATCCGCGCAGCCAGGGTCGGCGGGTTCGCAGCGGTAGTGCGAACACTTCGAAGCAACGCACCGGCAGCGCCGAGGAGCAGGAACATCAGCCCCGTGACCGTTCCGAACCCGAGCAGGTCAAACGTTGCGCTCGTCGTAGCCACGACTGCGATGCTGGCAAGCAAGGCCCGCGACAGACTGCGAACGTCCGGGTCGCGGCTCCCTGCGCGGGCCCTGACGGCCGCGTACATGCCGACGATGAACAGCCCCAGAAGTGCTGCGAGTCCGATATATCCGTTCTGGACGATGGTGCCGAGATACTGGTTGTCGAGGAAGCCGTACTTCTCGGGGAAGTACGTGCCGACGCCTCGCCCGAGCAACGGATGATTGGTGATCTCCTCCTGCGCGCGACCGATGGCTATCTGCCGGGAATCGATGCTCGGGTCGTTCGAGATTCCAGTGAACAGACTGACCAGGGTGCCGACCAGGCCGGGAACGACCAGCCGCATGGCGACCAGGAACGCGCCGCACGCGAGAACAACACGCAGCCGCCTGCCCTTGGGCATCGCCGGGATCAGCACAATCAGTGCTATCGAAAGTCCGATGATGGCCGATCGGGAAAGCGAGACCATCGCGCCGACCCCGAGCAGGGCGAGACACAGCCACCAGTGTTTCTGTGGCCTGCCGGTGTCAAGCGCACGGAACGCGTAGTGCATGGCCAGTGGGATCGCCACCGCGCACACGACCCCGAACTCGATCGGATGGGCCGTCGTGCCCGCGGGGCGGGTGAAGATGGAGCGCTCGAGGAGGCGGCTCAGCTCGTTAGCCGGTTTCAGACCCGGCAGGACGAGGTACTGGGCGAGGTCGATCTTGACGAAGAACTGGATCAGGCCGACAACCGCCATCAGCGCGCACCCGACGACCACCACCTTGAGCAGGCGGTCCAGCCGGGCGGTGGTCCGGACTCCGTCGCAGACGGCGATCCCCACGGCGATCACTGCAAGGAGCGTGAGCAGCGTACGGTCCGTGGCGTTCAGCTCGTCGGGCGGCAGATATCCGTATGTCACATAGCCGTACGTCGCGAGGTGGGCGGCCGCGTACAGGAAGAGCGCCGTACGTACGGGGTTACGTCCCTTCGCTGCTCCGAGGGTGGTGACCAGCTGGGCGCAGCACCAGAGCGCGCCCATTCCGAACCCGATGAGCATCGCCGGGGTCAGCGCGAAGGAGATGCCTTTGAATACCAGCCCGCCCGGGAGCACTGTCACCACCAGGGCGTAGCACGAGGCCAGCGTCACGCTGTCCGCGCGGTTCACCGGCGCACTTCGGATCATCATCCCGATCGATTGGATAGGCCGGTGGTCGGAGCCGATGACCGCGGCTGAGCCGGAGCGCCCCGCTGCTGGAAGACCGGCGGGGCCACCGGCGTCCGTTTCGCAGCGGGGTGCTGGACCCGGCGTCGGCGTCCCTGCAAGATGCTCTCCACCATGTAGACGGAGGCGAGGCTGGCGGCCAGGCTAAGGGCCAGCGTGGCGCCCGCGGCCCGCATCTTGCCGCCGATCAGTGGCTCGGGCGCGGTTGGCGGCACGACGGGATCCACGACGATGAAGCTCGACGGTGGTGCGCCCAGCTTGCTCTGGCGGCTCTCCAGTTCCGCTTCGACCCTCTCGAGCACCGTGGTCACCAGGGCCTGCGCCCGCTGCTCGTCGGCGCTCTCGACTATCACGTCGATGAACGGCCCACTACTACTGGCGGTGGCGAACTCGATGGAGTCTCCGCTGGACCCCAGGAGCTCCGCGAGAGTGGCCGGGGTGCTGAGGCTCTGGGTGACGATGGATGCTGCGACCCCCAGGGTCGAATCGAAGGCGAGCAGCGGATTCGTGCTTCCCCGCTCCATCGTGACCGAGTCACTCGGGCCGCTGACCGGTGAGGTGAAGACGACCACGCCGTGTGACTGGTAACGCAGCGGTACCGAGGCGAAGATGGCGGCGGCGAAACCCAGCGACAGCAGTAGTACCGGAACGGTGACGTACCAGCGGCGCAGCAGAACCAGGAGAGTCTTCCAGAAATCCATCGCCCTCTAGCCCTCCGCCGACGCGCCACTAGCCGGGGCACAGACGTGCCTTTGTCTAGCCCATCGTGGTGCTGCGCATGAGCGTTACCTGGGGCGGTGGCGCCGTCGGCGGGGTTGTGGCTGAGTCGTTGGACGCGCAGCCCAGTCAGGGTGTGTCGTGTGGATCATGGGTGACCGGCCCGAACAGCTGCGACGCAGGTCGGGTTACGGATGGACAGGGTTCCTTGATCTTGCATCAGTCTTGCAGACATGGCTGCGGTGCCACCATCGAGGTGATGTTGTAGTCGTCGTCGATGTCGACCAGCCAGTTGTCTGACCAGGTGATGAAGTCGCAGCTGCTGGACACGGGGCCGTAAACCCAGGCTTTATTAACGATCCGGTTACCGGTCACGATATAGTTGCCGCCGCCGTTGTGCACTCGGATCGTGGCGCTGCCACCGGCAAGCAGATTATTCTGAATATCGGCGTCCTTGGATTCATTCGCGATGAAGATGGGAGCGGTCTGGGCCTCGGGCGGCACGTCGCGCTGGTCGATGGTGTTGTGATAAATTTTGACGTTCGTGCCACCCAGGTAGCCTTGGAAGCCATCGGAGTGGTCTTCTGGGCTACTGGAACAGAGATGCACATAAGAATCCTGCACCAGGATGTTGTTCCCGGAATTCCGAAAACCATCACTGGCGTTCCGGACGTGGACTCGGATAGCGGCGTACTCGGCGGGGGCGATGACGGGCCCGCCACAGCCGCTGACCGGCCCGATCGTCGAGTCGGTGATGGTCATCGGATAGGTGACACCGGAGTATTCGTTCAGGATGTGGCCGTCGATCTGACTGTTCTTGATCGTGGTGTTGTGGCCGGTCACCAGAACATTTCCGGCAATGTGGACGCTGTCCAGCACCTGATTATCGCCCGTGACACGGTAGATCGTGCCTTCGTAGTTGAGCGGCAGGCTGGTAAGGCGGATACCTGCCGGCACACCGGTACAACTGGGCTTGGGATAGGCAGGCAACGGACAGGACGAAGTACCACCCGGAGCCGGAGCCGGCGCCGGAATCGATGAAGGCGTAGTGTCGGCACCAAATCGCTCGGTCTGGCAACCGGAAACGAACACAACGACCGCGACCGTAACACCGATGAGGGTGGTTAAACCACCATATGATGTGACCATGCGCAGCGACAACTCCTCAAGTGATAGCAGGGGCGAGCGGGCCTGCTGGGCTTGGGCATGCATCGTCGGGGATACACCATCCCCATTACGATCTGGACGCGGGCTCGCCTACAGTGAAGCACAAGATCTATGCTGAACCCACTCAAGACACCGGTCAGGCCGTCTGGCTCGCGCACCGACGGCGGAGGGAAATATGATCTCAAGTCAGACCCGTGGTGCCGGTGGGGACCTCAGGCAGCGTATGTCCGACATCGGGTCATGGTGTCCGAGCCTCACCGCCCTTGCCGCCGTGCTGGCGCTGCTGCGCCTCGCCCTGGTCGTCACGCTGCCTTACGACCGGGCTGTCGCGCTGTTCGACGACGACGCCTTCTACTACTTCGGCATCGCGCGCCACCTGGCCAGTGGCGCCGGCTCCACGTTCAATGGCCTGGATGCGACCAACGGCTACCATCCCTTGTGGCAGATAGTCCTCGTGCCAGTGTTCGCGGTGGCGCCCAGCGGCCGTGCGGCGCTCGTTGGTGTTTCGGTCATCTCGGCTGTGCTGTTCGTGGCTTCGGCTTTGTTATTCGATCGGCTTGGCCGGGTGCTCGGGCGCCCGCTGCTGGTCACAGTCGGGGCGGCACCGCTACTCGTCCTCGGTGTCAGCGGCCCGGCCTACTGGTTCTCTGGAATGGAGACCGGACTGCTGCTGCTGCTCGTGCTCGCCGTGGCAGTGGTGTTCGTTCGCTCCGACGGGCTACGGGCACCGTGGTTCGATGTCCGGCACGCGGCGGCTCTTGGCGTGCTCATCGGACTCGTCGTGCTGGCTCGGCTCGACGCGGTGTTTCCGATGCTGCTGTTCGGCGCGCTCGCCACCGGTATCTGGTTTCGGCGGGGGCTCCGGGAACTGCTGCGGCTCACGATCGCGCTTGCGTCGCCACCAGCGTTACTGCTGGCCGCTTATCTGGCGGTCAATCAGCTGATCTTCGACACCCCGCTGCCGGTGTCTGGGCAGGCCAAGGCACTGGGACATAACGCACTGGGACATGGTGCACCGAATGTCGACGTGCTGTGGCAGTTCCTCGCCGCGCCGACGTTGTTCGCCCAGCCGACCTGGCTCGGTGCATTCGCCGTCGTCGTCGTGCCGCTCTCGGTCATGACGGCGCGGCGGGGTAGCGGTTTGCTGCAGTGCGCCCGATTCGCTCTGGTCGTGCTGGTCGGGGGACTGGCGACGATCGTCTACTATGCGCTGACCTCGTCGTGGATGTTGTGGCCCTGGTACTTCTATGCTGCGCCACTCGCCATCGGGCTTGCCGTGCCTGCCCTGCTCGACCGCCTACCGCTGGTCAGATCCTGGTCGGTGATAGCCGCGGTCGCCTGTGCGAGTGTGCTCCTGCTCACGGGTGCGAATACGGTTCGGCTGGTGACCGGCGACGTTCCCCGCGCCGCCTTCGTGCAGCGAGGTCCGGAGGTGGCGGCCAGGCTGGTGGGCCTGGCGCCGCAGCAGGCGGCACTAGCGATGGGTGACCGCGCCGGCAGTGTCGGCTTTCACCTCGACCGGCCGCTGGTCCACCTAGAGGGACTGGTCAATTCCTCGCGCTACTTGGACGCCCTTCGCGAGGGACGGGTCACTGCTTTCCTCAACGAACGGGGCGTGGTGTTTTACGGGCGATCGGGAGTGGAGCCAGGTCGTCCGGTTCCCGGACGCGGCACCGGCTGCCATAACTATTGGGAACCGCAGCATGGTGCCGGGCCAAAAGCATCGATAATCGTGTGTGATTCCGATTTGGTGCTCGACCTGCCGCTCCTCGACGGTACTTCTTATCGGGTCTGGCGATATCGGTCCGAACTGAACAGCTGAGATGCAGGTCGGGTTGCGCATAGATCAGGGCTTTTAGTCCTGCACGCATGGTTGCGGTCCTACCACCGAGGTGATGTTGTAGTCGTCGTCGATGTTGACCAGCCAGTTGTCTGACCAGGTGATGAAGTCGCAGCTGCTGGACACGGGGCCGTAAACCCAGGAGTTATTGACGATCCGGTTACCGGTCACGACATAGCGGCCGCCGCTGTTATGCACCCGGATCGTGTAGCTGCCACCGGCAAGCAGATTATTCTGAATATCGGCGTCCTGGGACTCGTTCGCGATGAAGATGGGAGCGGTCTGGGCCTCGGGCGGCACGTCGCGCTGGTCGATGGTGTTGTGGTAAATTTTGACGTTCGTGCCACCCAGGTAGCCTTGGAAGCCATCGGAGTGGTCTTCTGGGCTACTGGAACAGAGATGCACATAAGAATCCTGTACCAGGATGTTGTTCCCGGAAGCCCGAAAGCCATCACTGGCATTCCGGACGTGGACTCGGGTGGCGGTGTACTCGGCGGGGGCGATGACGGGCCCGCTACAGCTTTCGGTCGGCCCGATCGTCGAGTCGATGATGGTCATGGGGTAGGTGATACCGGAGTATTCGTTCAGAATATGGCCGTCGATCTGGCTGTTCTTGATTGTGGTGTTGTGGCCTGTCACCAGAACACTTCCGGCAATGTGGACGCTGTCCAGCACCTGGTTATCGCCCGTGACACGGTAGAGCGTGCCGTCGTAGTTAAGTGGCAGGCTGGTGAGACTGGTGCCAGCCGGAACGCCGGTACAACTGGGCTTGGGGTAGGCCGGCAACGGACAGGACGAAGTACCGCCCGAAGCCGGAGTGGGAGCCGGCGCCGGAACTGGTGAAGGCGGTGTGGAGGTTGATGAAGGCGATGTAGAAGTCGATGAAGGCAGTGTAGAAGTCGATGAAGGCGGCACCGAAGACGAAGGCGGCTCCGAAGTCGATGAAGGCGGCTCCGAAGTCGACGAAGGCGGCGTGGAAGTCGATGAAGGCGGCTCCGAAGTCGATGAAGGCGGCGTGGAAGTCGATGGGGGCGACGCCGGAGTTGATGAGGGCGTAGTGCCGGCACCTGACTCCACGGGCTCGCAACCGGTAACGAACACGACGACCGTCGCCGTAACGCCGATGAGGGTGGTTAACCTGTCAGATAATGCGATCTTCTGTCGCGATGACTGCTCAAGTGGCAGCAGGGGAGAACGGACTGACTGAGCTTTTGGCATAAAATCATCTCCATTGTCACTGGGTGTGAAGGTAGCATACAGTAAGGCACGAGATTCGTACTTTCAAGCCCCCGACTTGTCCTGATCTCTGTCTCGATTTGAAATCGCCATCTGTTGTTCAGAGAACTGCATGGCTGGCATCGTGCGGAGCCGGAATGCGAGGAACGATCATTTCCGGCGGTAGTGGCACACCAGCGGTGCCTGGCCGATGCGGCAAGGGGCACATCGGTCCACTGGGGCGTGCGACGCTCAGCCAGCCGTCCACGTTGGCTTTCTCGCTGGTTAGGACTGTAGACGTACCAGCGACGTAACAGCGGAGGCTGTGGCAGCGATGAAGCCACCGGACAGAGCCGACTGTTGGCCGGGGTCGGGGACGTCGAGAGGAGGAGTTGATGGAGCTCGCCTGTGAAACGGTCATTCAGCCGCCTGGTCCGCGGACGTTGCGGGTGCTCACCGTCCACGGTATTGGCAATCCCCCGCGTGAGCTCGACCCGGGTGAGGACCGCGTGTGGGTAAGCGTCGCGCAATTCGAACAGCTGCTGGACGCCGTGGTGGGGCGGACCGACATCCGGATCACTTTCGACGACGGCAACGCGTCGGATCTGGAGATCGGGCTGCCGAGGCTGCGGGAACGCGGTCTGCGTGCGGAGTTCTTCGTGCTGGCAGGCCTGCTCGGGGAGCCGGGTCGGCTGGATGCGGCCGGGGTCCGCGAGCTGCTCGCGGCTGGGATGCGGGTTGGCTCGCACGGCTGGGCACACCGGGACTGGCGGAGTATGGGTGACGAGGTGGCCGAGCAGGAGATTTACCAGGCCGCACGGGTTCTCGGCGAGCTGTGCCGGGTCCCGGTGCGACGGGTGGCGGTGCCCTTCGGGTGCTATGACCGGCGAGTTCTCGCCCGGCTGCGGCATGCCGGGGTAGCACGTGTGTACACCAGCGACGGCGGTCCGGCCCGTTCCGGTAACTGGCTGCAGGCCAGAACGAGCCTGCATCGGGATATCGACGAGATCTGGCTCCGCGACGTTCTCGACGGTAGCGCGACGGCCCTGGCCAGTGTGCGTCGCCGCGCCGTCGGCCTGGTGAAGCGCTGGCGCTAGCCGGACCCCTGGCACTAGCTGGACCAGCGGGTGTAGTAGCTGGCTTCGTTGACCAGGTATTGCACGGTCTGCTCGGGTATGTGCTCGACCATCCGCCGCTTCGAAATGCGATGCACGAATTCCCAGTCTTCCCCGGGCAGTGTCGACTTGACCCGGGGAAGCCGGCTGAACAGCACGTCGGGATCTCGCCGGACCACGATGGAGTTGGTGTCCACCGCCCACGAGCTGTCCGCCAACGCACGCCGGTCGAACGGCCGCGACACCACGTCCAGCAAGCTCCCGTCGGGCCGATACCGGGACATCGCCGTGTAGACGAGGTCCGCGCCGCGATCCAGCCCGGCGAGCGCATGCGCCAGATGGTCCGGCCGCCAGCGGTTGTCGTCATCGAGGAAGGCCAGGAACGGTGACCTGGTCAGCCGGATACCGACGTTGCGCACCAGACCGGCCACGCCGGTGTTGCGGGAGAGACTCACCGCGACCAACCGGGGATCGCTGGGCAGTGGAGGCAGACCGCCGCCGTCGTCCACCACGACGACGAGGTGGTCGGTGATCGTCTGGGCCAGCGCGCTCGCCACCGCATGTAGCAGCAACTCCGGGCGGCGGTACGTGGGCATGACGGTGACCACCCTGGCGGAGTTCCGGCCGTCGAGCAGCAGAGCCAGCCGGGCCACCTCGGCCGATTCAAGACGCCGCAGCGCAGGCACGCGGTACCCGAGCAGCGCCCGGTTGCGTGCCTCGTGCATTGGCCACAACCCGAAGGTGCTCCGCAGCTTGCGCCGCACCGCCCCCGAAACGCGTCCCCGCTGCGTCGTCAGGGCTTCCCCATCATGGACAGCTGTCACGTCATGATGATCGAAATCCAGCGGTGCAGCGTTACCGCATCGATCTCGTCTGGTGTGATTACCATGTTCGTCTGGTGTGATTGCCATGTAACGAGGGGGTCAGTCCGGCCGATCCCTTGGTCGTGACGTTCCGCAGGCCACCTTCTGACCCCAACGGCGTCGTGGTGTTCGCCGGGTTGGACTGGTGGTACCACAACCGTGCCCACGCCGACTTCCAGTTGGCGCAGCGGATCGCGGCCAGCCGCCGCGTCCTGCTGGTGAACTCGATCGGCACCCGGATGCCCCGTCCCGGACGTACGAGTTCGATCGGTCGTCGGCTGCGCGCCAAGCTCGCTGGCATTGCGCGCGGGGTACGGCGCCCGGTCGCTGGGCTGGACGGGTTCTACGTCTACTCGCCTTTGGTGCTGCCCGCCTATGGTTCGGCGGCTGGTCGCCGGATCGCCACTGCACTGGTCCGGCTGCAGGTCAGCGTGGTGCGCTGGTGGCTGCGAATACCGCAACCTGCAGTGCTCGTCACCCTGCCGACGGCGTGGAACGTCGTCGCCCGGATGCGCCGCCGCACGCTGGTGTTCAACCGTTCCGACAAGCAGTCAGCCTTCTCCGAGGTCGATGCGCCGACTATTCGGGGCTACGAGGAGGCTCTCCTGCGGTCGGCCGACACGGTGCTCTACGTCAGCGCGGCGCTGCAGGCCGAGGACGCCCCCCTGGTGGGGGAGCGTGCGCTGTTCCTCGATCACGGGGTCGATACCGGGCTGTTCCACCCTGCCGTGCCGCCTGCCCCCGAGCTGGCTGCCCTGCCCCGGCCGAGGATCGGGTACTTCGGGGCGCTGCGGGATCACACCGTGGACGCCGAGCTCCTGGTCCAGATCGCCACGGCGTTCCCGGAGGCGGCAATCGTGCTGGTCGGTCCCAACATGATGGATTTGTCGGCGGTGGACGCGTTACCGAACGTGCACCTGCTCGGCGCCCAGCCCTATGAACGGGTGCCGTCCTTCGGCGCCTGCTTCGACGTCGCGATCATGCCGTGGCTGGATAACGACTGGATCCGGAACTGTAACCCGATCAAGCTGAAGGAGTATCTTGCGCTCGGACTTCCGGTCGTGACCACAGAGTTTCCCGAGGCGGCCCGCTGGCCGGTGCGCACAGCTCGGGACCCGGCACAGTTCGTAGCCGAGATCCGGGCCGCGCTGGCGGACCCGGGGGACCCGGACGCCCGCCGAGCCACGGTGTTGGGTCAGTCGTGGGACTCTCGGGCCGCGGTGTTGTCGGAGGCACTTCGGTGAGATCCCCACATGTGCTGATCGTCGTGCAAAACCTTCCGGTGCCACTGGACCGTCGAGTGTGGCTGGAGTGTCAGGCACTTTGTGTCGCTGGTTACGAGGTGTCGGTGATCTGCCCCAAAGGTCCCGGCGACCCGGCCTATGAGTTCCTTGACGGCGTGCACCTGTACAAGTACCGGCCACCCCCGCCTGCGTCGGGAACGGTGAGCTATCTCGTCGAGTTCGGATACTGCTGGCTGCGCACCGCCTGGCTCACGCTGCGGGTGGCCCGACGGCGGCGGTTCGCCGTGCTGCAGGCATGCAATCCGCCCGACACGTACTGGGCGCTGGCTGCGTTGTGGCGGCCGTTGGGCGTGCGGTTCGTCTTCGACCATCACGACCTCAACCCCGAGGTGTTTCGCTCCCGTTTCGGGGAGCCTGCCGGGCTGGCCGCGCGGCTGCAGTTGCGCGGGTTGCGCTGGCTTGAGCGGCGCACGTTCCGCACCGCCACCCACGTTATCTCGACCAACGAGTCGTACCGGCGCGTCGCGCTGGACCGTGGTGGGCTTCCGCTCGCCCGAACGACAGTGGTCCGTTCCGGTCCCGATACCGGGCGGATGCGCCCGGTCGACGAAGTGCGGGGATTGCGCTGCGGCGCCCGGTATCTGCTGGTGTACCTGGGCATCATGGGTCCTCAGGACGGGGTGGACGTCGTGCTGCGCGCCTTGGATGTGCTGGTGCACCGGATGGGTCGCGACGACGTCCACGTGGCGCTCCTCGGCTTCGGCGACAGCTACGACGAGCTGGTGGCGCTGGCCGGTGAGCTGGGGCTGCGCGAGTACGTCACGTTCACCGGTCGCGCGGACCTGAAGATGATCACCGAGTTTCTGTCGAGCGCGGATGTCGGGCTGTCCCCGGATCCCCGCAATCCGCTCAACGACCTCTCCACCATGAACAAGACCATGGAGTACATGGCGTTCGCGCTGCCTGTGGTGGCCTTCGACCTCACCGAGACCCGGGTGTCCGGTGGCGACGCCGCGGTCTACGTCGACCCCGACGGACCCGACGCCGTCGAACGCTTCGCGGTGGCGGTGGCCGCGCTGCTCGACGATCCCGACCAGCGGGCTCGGATGGCGCTCGCCGGCCGTCGCCGCGCCGAACGGGTACTTGACTGGCAACCTCAGCGCGCGGCCTATGTGGGTGTCTTTGACAGGCTCACCGGCTGGTCCAGCACGTTGTCCGGCCACACCGGGCCGCCCGGTACGGGAACGAACGAGTGGGGCCACGAGTTGGTCGACGTCACCGACGATGCCGCGCTGCTCACCTTCGCGGTACGGCGGCGGATCCCGGTGCGACCTGACACCCGGGTAGTTCACCACAATGGTGCGGGGGATGCGGTTGCGTGGATCACGCGGTAACAGCGCCACGAGAGGATCCGATACGGGGGGTGTGTCCACAGATTCTCGCCCTGCCGTCGCCGTCGTGGTT
Source organism: Pseudonocardiales bacterium (assembly GCA_052390495.1). Classification (GTDB taxonomy): domain Bacteria; phylum Actinomycetota; class Actinomycetes; order Mycobacteriales; family Pseudonocardiaceae. Next base: position 5,225 of record JBQTGW010000392.1, on the reverse strand, counting down.
GTCACCTACAACAGCGCCGAGGTCCTTCAGGACTGCCTGCTGTCCATGGTCGACGGCTTCCGCGGGGTGCACCTCGCCCAGGTACTCGTGGCGGACAACGCCTCGGCCGACGGCTCCATGACGATCGCCGAGGCGATGACCGGCTTACCTGTGCGGGTCGTCCAGCTCGGGCGCAACGCGGGGTATGCGGCCGCGATCAACGCCGCGGTTCGAGAGCTGGACTGCGCCACCCTCGACGCGGTGTTAGTGCTCAACCCGGACACCAGGCTGGCGCCCGGCGCGGTATCCGTGCTGGCTGGTGCGCTGCGCATGCCCCGAAGAGGCATCGCCGTGCCCCGGTTGGTCAATCCAGACGGCAGCCTGCAGCCTTCGCTGCGGCGGCCACCAACGGTGACCAGGGCGCTGGTCGAGGCCGTCGTCGGTGGCCACCGGTCCGGCCGGTTCGGCGAGCTCATCACCGACCCAGCGCATTACCGTCGGCCCGGCCCCGCGGTGTGGGCCACCGGTGCCGCGATGCTGATCTCCACCGCGGCTATCTCGGACATCGGCCCCTGGGACGAATCCTTCCTGCTCTACGGCGAGGAGGTCGAATACGCGCTGCGGGCCGCAGACCGTGGGTGGGTCTTGTGGTACGAGCCGGACGCGATCGTCGAGCACATCTGTGGCGAGTTCGGCACGAACATGAACCCGATGCTGGCGGCCCTGCTCACCGTCAACCGGGTGCGGCTGTTCCGAAAGCGGCACGGTGCACTGCCCGGGATGGCCTACTTCGCCGTCACCGCACTCGGTGCGATAGTTCGTGCAATGGCCGGACGGCAGGCGGCTCGCGCAGCTGCGGGGGCGCTGCTGCGCCCTTCGCGGCGGCTTCGGGAACTGCCAGCCTGATGATGCCGACCAGAGGGGTGAGATGATGACCGTCCAGGTTCGTCCGATCACCGACGATGACGTGAGCCGGGTAGCCGAATTCCTGCAGGCACATCTGCCGGTCCAGGTGTCCGCCGAGTCCTGGCGGCGCTCCTTCGGCGCGGACTGGAACGTCGACAGCCCCAACCACGGTTTTATGCTCGTGGACGACGAAGCCCTGGCAGGCGCGTACCTCGCCTATTACGCGAATCGAACGATAAACGGCCGCATCGAGCGTTTTTGCAATCTAGGAGCATGGTGCGTTCTTCCCGGTTACCGCTTCCACAGCATCCGCTTACTGAAGGCCCTGCTCGCCCAGCCGGATTATCATTTTCTCGACCTGTCGCCGAGCGGGAACGTGATTCCGCTGAACCAGAGGCTCGGTTTCCAGTTCTTGGATACCACGACGGCACTCGTTCCGGCCATTCCCTGGGTCTGGCGCTCCGGCACCATCAGTGCTGACCCGGCGACCATCGAGCGGACCTTGGCCGGGCGAGAGCTCACGCTGTACCGCGACCATGCAAAGGCAGCTGCGGCCCGACATGTTGTTCTCCGGGCTGGCGATGAGTGGTGCTACGTCGTATTTCGGATGGACCGTCGTAAGCGGTTTCCACGGGTGTTCGCTTCGTTGTTACACGTGAGCAACCCGGAGTTGTTCCACACGATGCTCAGACCACTGTCCGGCTATCTGCTTCTCCGGCACCGGGCCCTGGCGATGCTCGCCGAGCTGCGAGTCGTGCAGTCGCAGCCGGCGCGATCACTCATACTCACCTCGCAACGTCGCAAGATGTACTTGAGCCCCACGCTGGCTTCGGGTGATATCGACTACTTCTATTCAGAGCTCGTTTCGGTGGCGTGGTGAGGTCGATGATGCGCATCCGATTGCACGATATTGTCGCCGAGGGAGCCCAGCAGTGGGCATTGTCACCCGCGCTCACTTTCAAGGACCGCACGCTCAGCTACGGTGAGCTCTCGGCCGCGACGATGACGTTCGGCAACGGCTTGGCGGGCGTTGGGCTTCAGCGGGACCAGCGGGTTGCGATCTACCTTGACAAGAGAATCGAGACCGTCGTCTCCATCTTCGGCACCTCAGCCGCTGGGGGCGTGTTCGTGCCGGTGAACCCGTTGCTGCGCCCTCGGCAGGTGGCGTACATCCTTAACGACTGCGGTGTTCGCATGCTGGTCACGTCCGCCGATCGGTTCGAGGTGCTCCGGCCGGAACTGGCGGAGTGTAAGTCGGTTGATCTGGTAATCCTTCTCGGAACCGGCCGCCCACCGGCCGCGACTACTGGGCCGCAAGATCATTATGAGATTCTCTGGTGGGATGAGTTGGGCGAAGTCGGGCGGCAGGGCAGCCTCGATGAACGGCGTGGCATCGACATCGATATGGCGGCGATCCTATACACCTCGGGGAGCACCGGCAGACCCAAGGGCGTGGTGCTGTCGCATCGCAACCTGCTCGCCGGTGCTGAGAGCGTCAGCCACTACATCGGCAATATGGCTTCTGACCGCATCCTGGCGGTGCTGCCACTGAGCTTCGATGCCGGATTGAGTCAACTCACCACGGGGTTCAGCTCCGGAGCTCACGTGGTCCTGACGAACTACCTGTTGCCCCGCGACGTCGTGCGACTCTGCGCGAAGCATGCCATTACGGGCCTGACCGCGGTGCCACCGTTGTGGATCCAACTGGCCGAGCAGACCTGGCCGGTCGAAGCGGCCAGCAGCGTGCGGTACTTCGCCAACACCGGTGGCCGTCTCGCCAGGGCGACCCTTGACGTGCTTCGGGCCATCTTCCCCACCGCCAAGCCCTACCTCATGTACGGGCTGACCGAGGCTTTCCGGTCGACCTATCTGGATCCGACCGAAGTAGACCGCAGGCCGGACTCCATCGGTAAGGCGATCCCCAACGCGGAGATCCTCGTCGTCCGGGCGGACGGGAGGGTGTGTTTGCCAGGTGAGAAAGGCGAGCTGGTGCACCGCGGAGCACTGGTCTCGATGGGGTACTGGAACGACCCGGAACGTACCGCGGAGCGGTTTCGTCCGATACCCGGCTCCCACGGTGAGCTGTGCACGTCCGAGCTGGCCGTATGGTCTGGTGACATTGTCGTGAAGGACGAGGACGGTTTTTTGTACTTCGTCGGCCGGAAAGATGAGATGATCAAAGTCTCGGGATATCGGGTCAGCCCCGCCGAGATCGAAGAGGTCGTATACGAGACGGGATTGGTCCGGGATGCGGTAGCGCTCGGAATCGATGATCCCCAATTCGGCCAACGTATCTGTCTGGTCGTGAGTGGACGTGACGGCAGTGAGTTCGACCCGTCCGTGCTGCTCGGCGAGCTGAGGCAGCGGTTGCCGCTGTACATGGTGCCAACCCAGATCGTGGTCCGGTCGACCCTTCCCTGCTCGCCCAACGGCAAGTTCGACCGAGCCCTGCTTCGGCAAGAGCTCGTGGGAGCGCCTGCTCTGGAGGAGTCATGACTACCCGCCCACCCGAAGAGATCCATCCGACCGTCGCCCTGTTCGAGGTCCGCGACGGCCGCCTGAGCGTCGGCGGTGTCCAGGTGGACCGGCTAGCGGCGCGCGTCGGGGGCACGCCGTTCTTCGCCTACGATCGGCGACTCATCACCGAACGAATCGCGCACCTCCGCAAGCACTTGCCGGGCGGTGTGAACCTCAGCTACGCCATCAAGGCGAACCCTATGCCTGCGGTCGTCCAGCATTTGAGCGGGCTCGTGGATTCGTTCGATGTTGCGTCTGCGCACGAGATGCGGACCGCACTTGATACGCCTGTGCCTGCTGACCATGTGAGCTTCGCCGGCCCGGGGAAAACGGTCGCCGAACTGACCCAGGCGGTGGCGGCGGGCGTGACGATCGAGCTGGAGTCCGAGACCGAGGCTGAGCGCGTCGCCGCGATCGGTGAAAGCATGGGCGAACGGCCCTCCGTCGCGATTCGGGTGAACCCCGACTTCCAGGTGAAGGGTTCCGGGATGCGCCTCGGTGGCGGACCTCAACAGTTCGGTGTTGACTCCGAACAGGTTCCTATCCTGCTCAAACGGCTTGCCGAGAAGGACATCGAATTCTTGGGGTTCCATATTTTCGCAGGATCGCAGAACCTTCAAGCCGACATTCTGGTCGATGCCCAGCGCAAGACCGCTGAATTGGCGCTACGCCTCGCCAACGAGGCATCCGTCCCGGTTCGCTACCTGAACCTCGGGGGCGGTTTTGGTATCCCGTACTTCGACCGAGACCGGCCACTGGACCTCGCGCGTATCGGGGATTCGCTCGACGCCGTCATCACCGAAGTGATCGAGCCGAACTTCCCGCAAGCAAGAACGGTCGTCGAGCTCGGCCGCTACATCGTCGGTGAGAGCGGAATCTACGTGACCCGGATTCTCGATCGCAAGGAGTCGCGGGGGCAGATTTTTCTGGTCGTCGATGGTGGCCTGCACCACCAGCTTGCCGCATCCGGAAACTTCGGCCAGGTCATCCGTCGCAACTACCCGGTTGTGATCGGTACCAACATGACCGGTGATTGTACCGAGACCGCCACTGTGGTGGGTTGCCTGTGCACCCCCCTCGACCTGCTCGCGCACAATGGATTATTTCCGCAGGCAGTGGTGGGAGATTTGGTCGTGATCTTCCAGGCCGGAGCGTACGGGCTCACGGCCAGTCCCACCGCCTTTCTCAGCCATCCCGCCCCGGTGGAGGTCCTCGTATGAGCCAGATGAAGCAGGTCAACAAGAGCGTGGAGTTCGAAGACGTGAAGGCCGTCGTCGTCCAGACTCTGGGTCTGGAAGATCGTGCCGCCAGTCTCCAGCCGTCGACGTACCTGCTCGGCAACGTGCCTGAATTCGATTCTATGGCAGTTGTCGAGTTGCTCTGCGCCCTTGAGAAGCGCTTTCAGATCAGTATCGACGGCGAGGAGGTGACCGCGGAGATCTTTGAGACGCTAGGAGACCTGAGCGCGTTCATCGAGGGTAAGCTGCGGCTCCAGTCGGCGTAGCGGCTGCACCGAGCATTTCGCTAGCCAGCTCATTGTCGCCCGACCCCGCGGACTTCGAAGCCGACGCGGCGTAGGACGTCGGGGTCGAGGAGGTTACGGGTGTCGACCACGATGCGGTTCTGGACGAGTTCGGCCAGTTGTCCCCAGTCCAGGGTCCGGAACTCGGGCCATTCGGTGAGTACTACCAGGGCGGCGGCGCCGGAGGCGACCTTGACCGGGTCGTCGGCGATCTCCAGGTCGTCGGTCATGCCGGGGACCGCGGCGGGCACACCGGGGTCGTAGCCGATCAGGTCGGCGCCTTCGGCGGCCAGCAACGCGG
>JBQTGW010000391.1:0-1962 GCA_052390495.1 Pseudonocardiales bacterium | reverse complement strand
GGTCAAACGAATGCTCGACGGTTCCCAGCCGCACTGGCCCACTCCCCGGCTGGTGGCCACCGTGCTGGCCGGGCGGCTGCAGCGCGAGGTCACCATCACCGAGTGCGGGTTCCTCGACCGCAGCCCCGCCGGTGAGGATCCCTATGACGGGCTGCGCTGCTCGGGCACACTAGACGGTGCCATCCGCACGATCGTCGAGCTGACGGGACGGGATATGCGCCGCCGCAAGCTGCTGCTGGGCTCGGCGTTCAGCGTGGCCGCCTTCGCCGAACCCGCCCTGCTGGCGCTCACCGTGCCCCCCGCACCGGGTACCGCCCGCGCCGCGGGCCCCCGGATCGGCATGACCGACGTCCAGGTCCTCACCGAGCAGGTCACCCACCTGCGCAAGCTCAGTGTCGAGTACGGGTCGGGGCGGGTGCGCGGGCAGCTGGTGGCGTTGCTGCACGGGGAGGGCAACCGGCTGCTGCACGGCACCTACACCGACAAGACCGGCAAGGCCCTGCTCTCCGCCGTCGCGAACGCCGCCTATCAGGCCAGCTGGATGACGGGTGATGTCGGCCGCCACGCGCTGGCGCAACGCTACTTGATCCAGGCACTCGACCTGGCCCTGCGGGCGGGTGACCGGCACTTGGCCGCCGACATTCTCCACGCGGCGGGCCGGCTGACGGCCCGGATCGGGGAGAACGCACTCCCCGGCCAGGACACCACCCGGCACGGCCGCCAAGCCATAGCGCTCGCCCGCGCCGGACTGACCATTGCCCAGAACACCGCTCCCCCCGTGCTGGCCGCCGAACTGCACGCCACCGAGGGGCGCGGGTTCGCCCTGCTCGGCGACGCCCGCGAAACCCGCCACGCGGTGCAGGCGGCCCAGCGGTGCTACGACACGGCTACCCCCGAGGAGGGGACCGACATCTACGTCGCCAGTCAATTGGGGGCGGACCTCGGCAGGTGCCTGCTCGGGATCGGGGACATCGAGCAGGCCCGCACCTTCAGCACCAAGGGGTTTCACAGTACCGAGCCCTGGATGGTGCGCTCATTATGTGTGAGCCAGACCCTGCTGGCCAGCACCCACCTTCAAAGCCGTGACCTGGAACAGGCCGCTGCGTACGGCCGCGACGCGCTGCGCAGCGCCGCCACGCTGAGCTCCACCATCGCCACCGACCGCCTGCGCCTCCTGCAACGACAGACCGCACCACTGCGAACGACCTCCCCCCACCTGGCCGACCTCAACGACCGGATCACCGAACACCTCACCCGCAGCGCCCGCGACCACCGCACCGACACCGCGCTGTGACCAGCCGATGTGGGCCAACCCCTACTATTCTGGCGGGCTCCTTTCGCTTACCGTGGCGACGGACGGCACCGCAGCCGGGCGCATCGTCGACTCACAGCGCAAGAAAGCTACCAAAAATCCAAGCACAGAGGTTTCGATGAGCTTTCCACGCAAGTTGCACGTCATTACGTATGACATAAGGGGTACGATAATCGATACCGGCGAGGTAAAGCCCTCCCGTCAATCAGGGATCGTCACACACACGCATTATCTGCTTTGCGGGCTTGCAGCTCAGCATCCTGATATGCGGGTTTGCGTTACGCATACCGGGCCTGGTGCCCGATCTGGATATGACCTCCGAACGCCCGAAGGTCAGACAGTCTTTGTGCAGGCGGTAAACACCGCCTTTCCGCAGCACCTTACCGTCCCTGGGGCATTAGGCAAGAATCCATTGATGGTATACGAGTTCTACGAGCATCGAATTCACGACACACAGAACCCAATCTATCGCTCGCTGGGGCGACAATATGCAAATGTCACAGCCGTGGCCGATACGACAAATTGGCTCTTCGAGCTTGGCCGGGATGTGTAGTCAAAGGTTCACTTTCCGTGGTCGTCGGCTGGTGCTGCCGGTAGCCACAGCAGGGTGCCGTCCCCCGCCGCGGCCCGGTTCCCGGCCCCCGGGTGCC
>JBQTGW010000390.1:0-11846 GCA_052390495.1 Pseudonocardiales bacterium | reverse complement strand
GGGGGGTGGCGGCAACCGCTCGCCGGCGGCGTCTCGGGGCCCCGCTGGTTGGTCTGCATTGGTGCGGGGGGGTACGCGTGATGACCCCTCGTCCCGCCCCTCACCATTGCGCTAACCCAGGGAGTGTGCCCGCCGAAGGCCGGCTGCCCGACGGTTCGCCGCAGCCCAGTGCCGCCGAACCGACAGGAACAGCGCGGACAGCCAGCCGCGCTCGCCCTTGTCCAGGGCCTGGTTGATCTCGGGAAATACCCGGCAGTGCACCAATCCTGGCGCACCGAGCCGGTGTCGGGCCGGTAGCCGGGACCGGCTCGGTCCGATGGAGCGGAGCATCGCACCTCCGAAGACTTGGGAACTGGGTGACCTAGATGGCCGCAAGCTACTCGGGTGAGAGCGCTGTCGAAGGTCGCCACGCCGAGTGGGCACCCGCCGATTAGCTCACTCGTCTGGTGGCGCCGCCTCGACTGAAAGGATGATGTGGTGCTGAGGGTGGGACTGACCGGAGGAATCGGCTCTGGTAAGTCGACGGTGGTTGCTCGGCTCGCCGAACTGGGTGCGTGGATCATCGACTCGGACCGGATTGCCCGAGAAGTGGTGGAGCCCGGTTCCGAGGGGCTGCGCGCCGTGGTCGACGAGTTCGGGGCGGGCATCTGTACTGAGAGCGGCGCGCTGGACCGGTCGGCGCTGGCTGCCCGGGTTTTCGACGATCCGGCCGCCCGGGGCCGGCTCAACGCGATCGTGCACCCCCTGGTCGCGGCACGCTCAGCTGAGCTCATTGAGACTGTGCCGCCGGAAGCCATCGTGGTGCAGGACGTCCCGCTGCTCGTTGAGGTGGGGCTGGCCACGGGGTTCCCGCTGGTCATGGTGGTGCACGCGGATGCGCAGGTGCGGATCAGCCGGCTAGTGGGGCGCCGTGGCATGGTGACGTCCGACGCGACCGCGCGGATCGCGGCACAAGCCACCGATGAGCAGCGCCGCGCGGCCGCGGACGTGTGGCTCGATAACAGCGGCAGCCGGGAGCGCACGTTCGCCGCGGTGGACCGGTTGTGGACACAGCGGCTGGTGCCCTTCGAGGACAACCTGCGTCATCGCCGCCGGGCGCCGAGGACCGCGGCTCCGGTGCTGGTGGGGCCCGACGAGAGTTGGCCGAGGCAGGCACAACGGGTGATCGCCCGGGTCAGGACAGTGGCGGGCGGGCGGGCGTTGCGCATCGACCACATCGGTTCGACGTCGGTCCCCGGCCTGGACGCCAAGGACGTGCTGGACGTACAAGTCGTCGTCGCCGATCTCGACGCTGCGATGCGCCTGGCCGATGATCTGATCGGGGTGGGGCTGGTCAGGCTTGACGGCCGGTGGTGGGACAACGGCCTTGACGGCAGCACCTGGGGCAAGGCATTCGCGGCCAACGCTGACCCGGGCCGTGCCGTCAACTGCCATATCCGACCTGCCGACTCTCCGTGCTGGCGGGAAGCCCTGCTGCTGCGGGACTGGCTGCGGGCCCATCCAGCTGGTGTTCGGGAGTACGCCGAGCTCAAGCACCAGCTGGCCGCGTTGAAGTCGGATATCGAGGCGTACGCCGATGCGAAGACACCGTTCGTGCGCAGCGCGCTGAACCGGGGCGCGCACTGGGCGGCGCGGACCGGCTGGCGGGTGGACTGAGGGCTTGGCTCAACCCGGGGCTTGGCTCAACCCGGTACCAGACTGTCGCTGCGTCGCACTATCGCGGTGTGGGGGGATGCCGCTTCCAGGTCGGCCACGCTCCTACCGTCGCCAGCCAGCGGTCCAGCCGGTAGTCGTGCCTGGCCAGGCCGTCCACCGCGCGGTAAGCCGTGGCCAGCGCCAGCTGCGCGGTGGGCGGGTCGAGTAGCCCGGCCATGACCGCGGCGAGCAGCTCGTCGGTATCGAGTACCTCGACGTCACGGCCCGCGCGCACCACGAGGTCCAGGTAGTGATCTTCGGTTTGCCAGCATCTGCCGTGCACGTCGATGCGCACCACGTCGAGGTAGAAATCCTGGTCGCGCTCGTGCCCGGGATGATAGAACCAGTCGGTCGCCCGCAGCCCAACTCCGGGTAGCAGCCACGACTCGATCGCCCGGATGGAGGGGTGGTCAATGACGTCGCGGGCGAGGTAGAGGCCGAACGGCTCGACCCGATACTCGTGCACTGGGCGGACGATGCCCTTGGGGTCGGTATTGGTCATCGCGTCCAGGTCGAAGCTCTCGACCTTGGGAGCGTGGGTCATGGCCATCCAGATCCAGACTACGCAAGTCCGCCGTGACTGCCGGAGTGTCGGGGTACGGGCCTACTCTGGGCGACGTGGCATTCGCGACTGAGTACCCCGTGACCGCGCACTCGGAGTTCCGCCCGGTGCAGGAGATCCCTCGCACCGGCGAGCGCTTCGAGGTGGTCAGTGACTACGAGCCCGCAGGCGATCAACCCACGGCGATCGAGGAACTCGAGCGTCGCCTTAAGGCCGGTGAGCAGGACGTGGTGCTCCTGGGCGCCACCGGCACCGGCAAGTCGGCCACCACGGCCTGGCTGATCGAGCGGCTGCAGCGCCCGACGCTGGTGATGGCGCCGAACAAGACGCTGGCCGCTCAGCTGGCCAACGAACTGCGCGACATGCTGCCGAACAACGCGGTGGAGTACTTCGTCTCCTACTACGACTACTACCAGCCCGAGGCGTACATCGCGCAGACCGACACCTATATCGAGAAGGACTCCTCGATCAACGAGGATGTGGAGCGCTTGCGGCACTCGGCGACGTCCACTCTGCTCTCCCGGCGGGACGTGGTGGTGGTCGCCTCGGTGTCCTGCATCTACGGCCTGGGCACCCCACAGTCCTACCTGGACCGCTCGGTGCAGCTGGAGGTCGGTGCCGAGGTGAATCGTGACGCGCTGCTGCGGGCCCTGGTCGACGTGCAGTACACCCGAAACGACCTGGCCTTCGCCCGCGGCACGTTCCGGGTCCGCGGCGACACCGTGGAGATCATCCCGGCGTATGAGGAGCTGGCCATCCGGATTGAGTTCTTCGGCGACGAGATCGAGTCGCTGTACTATCTGCACCCGCTCACCGGCGAGGTGGTTCGGCAGGTGACCGGCGTACGGATCTTCCCGGCGACGCACTACGTGGCAGGCCCGGAGCGGATGGAGCGTGCCATCCGTGACATCGAGGCCGAACTCGAGGAGCGGCTCGCTGTTCTGGGGGAGCAGGGCAAGCTGCTGGAGGCCCAGCGGCTGCGGATGCGCACCCAGTACGACGTGGAGATGATGCGCCAGGTCGGATTCTGTTCGGGTATCGAGAACTACTCGCGGCACATCGACGGCCGCGGCCCTGGCTCCGCTCCTGCCACACTGATCGACTACTTCCCCCAGGACTTCCTGCTCGTCATTGACGAGTCGCATGTCACCGTGCCCCAGATCGGCGGCATGTACGAGGGTGATATGTCGCGCAAGCGAAACCTGGTCGACCACGGCTTCCGGTTGCCCTCCGCAGTGGACAACCGGCCGCTGACCTGGGAGGAGTTCAGCGACCGCATCGGCCAAACCGTGTACCTTTCGGCCACTCCCGGGCCGTACGAGATGGGGCAGACCGGCGGTGAGTTCGTCGAGCAGGTCATCAGGCCGACCGGACTGGTCGACCCAGAGGTGATCGTCAAGCCGACCAAAGGCCAGATCGACGACCTCGTGCACGAGATCCGGGAGCGGGCCGAGCGGGACGAGCGGGTGTTGGTGACCACGCTGACCAAGAAGATGGCCGAAGACCTCACCGATTACTTGCTTGAGCTGGGCATCAAGGTGCGCTACCTGCATTCCGAGGTGGACACCCTGCGCCGAGTGGAGCTGCTGCGGCAGTTGCGACAGGGTGATTTCGATGTGCTGGTGGGGATCAACCTGCTCCGCGAGGGCCTTGATCTGCCTGAAGTCTCGCTGGTGGCGATCCTGGACGCAGACAAGGAAGGGTTCTTGCGCAGCGGGACGTCGTTGATCCAGACCATCGGCCGCGCCGCCCGCAACGTGTCCGGACAGGTACACATGTACGCCGACCGGATCACCGACTCGATGCGCCGAGCCATTGATGAGACCGACCGGCGCCGTGCCAAGCAGGTCGCCTACAACACCGAGCGCGGGCTGGATCCGCAGCCGCTGCGCAAGAAGATCAACGACATCCTGGACCGCGTCTACGCCGAGGCCGACGACACCGACGGTGTTGCTGTCGGCGGTTCTGGTCGCAACGCCTCCCGGGGCAAGCGGGCTGCCGGTGAGCCCGGCCGTGCTCGCGGCAGCGCAGGCATGCTGGAGGGACGTGACACCTCGGCAATGCCCCGTGCTGAGCTCGCCGACCTTGTGCAGCAGCTCACGGATCAGATGATGAGCGCTGCCCGCGAATTGCAGTTCGAACTGGCCGCGCGGCTCCGCGACGAGATTGCCGAGCTCAAGAAGGAGCTCCGAGGTATGGACGCCGCCGGCATCCGCTGATCAGCTGGTGATGTCCTTGGTGGCGAACCGATGCCAGGCCGCCACGCCGAAGGCTGTTGCGTACGCCAGCCCAGAGAAGGCGCCGGTGGCCAGATCTGTCCAGTCGAGCGGTGCGGCCAGCAGGTCGAACCATGAGGAGCTGAACCGGGTCGGCAAGTAGTCCCGCAGGCTGCCGAGAGCGTCGATCGTCTCCAGGATCTGGGACAGGATCGACACCATCACCGCCCCCCCGACAGCCCCCAGAGGGGCGTCCGTGCTCACCGACAGCAGCAGTGCGAGCCCGGCGACCCACCCTAAATGCAGCGCCAGGTAGCCCGGCGCCAGCGCCAGCCGACTCACCGCGGTTGCGAAGTCCAGCGACTGCCCGGTGGGGGAGACGAGGTCGCCCGGACCGTATGCGATCACCCCGACGACCAGCGCCACGGTGGGCAACAGCACCAGGGCGAAAGCGGACAGCAATGCCGCCACCGCAGCTTTTTGCCGCAGCAGCCGCCCGCGGGGCACCGGGATGGCCAGCAGGTAACGCAGCGTCGACCAGGATGCGTCGCTGGCCACGGTATCGCCGAAGAACAGGGCCACCACCACGACAAGCAGGAAGCCCACCGAGGAGAACATCGTGAACACCACGAAGTTACCTGCGCTGGCGGTGGCCAGATCGATCAGCGTGACGCCCCCGCTGTCCTCCCCGTCACTCCCGAGCTCGAAGGCGAGCCAGAGAAGTATGGGCAGCAGGGCAAGGAACCCGAGGGTGAGTGCGGTCCGTGTCCGCTTCAGTTGACGCATCAACTCCACCCGCAGCGGCAGGGTTGCGGAGGCGCGGTAGCCGGGTGCGGCGCCCTGGCTTGCCCTGCTCACTCGGGTTCACCCACCACGAGCTGTAGGAACGCGTCCTCCAGCCGGTTCCGCGCGGTCGCCCCTTCGACCCCGGCCCCTGCGGCGATCTCGGCGACGGTACCGGCGGCGACCAGCCTGCCACGGTGCATTACCACTACGTGGCTGCACGTCTGCTCAACCTCGGCGAGCAGGTGGCTGGACACGAGCACCGTGCGGCCCCGAGCGGCGTACTCCCGCAACACCTCCCGCATCGCGTGAATCTGTGGTGGATCCAGGCCATTGGTCGGTTCATCGAGCACCAGCAGGTCGGGCCGCCCGAGCATGGCTTGCGCGATCGCCAAACGCTGCCGCATCCCTTGGCTGTAGGTGGCAACCCGTCGGTGCACGGCGCGGCCGAGACCGGCGATCTCCAACGCCTCCTCCATGCAGGCATCCGCCACGGGGCGACCGGTAGCGGCCCAGTAAAGCCGCAGGTTGTCCGCACCACTGCGGTGCGGAAGGAAACCGGATCCCTCCACGAACGACCCGATCCGGGACAGCACGGGCGAACCGGCTCGCACTTGGTGTCCGAACACCCGGATTTCCCCGGCGCTCGGCTTGAGCAGCCCCATCAGCATCCGCAGCACCGTCGTCTTGCCTGCACCATTCGGCCCGAGCAGCCCCAGCACTTGGCCGCGCTCGACGCGGAAGGACAGACCGTCGACGGCGGTGATCCCCCCGGGGTAGCTCTTGGACAGCTCGCGGACCTCCAGCGGTACGGCGTTCAGCGCGTCGTCGGCGTCGTCGGCGCGGCGCTTGCGTACCGCTGCGAGCACCGCGAGCGTTGCGACCAGCGCTGCGAGGCCGCCGATACCGGCGAGCTGGGCGACCGGCAGCGGCGTGGGCGCTTGCGTACCGGGCACCACCGGGACGGCAAAGCCCGTAAGGCCGGCCAGCGCCACCGTGTATTCGGCCGACTGTGGTGCAACCGCATAGCTCCGGTCAGTCGTGGCGACGGCGACCGTAAGCCGATGTCCCGCTTCCACCGCCCGGACTACACCGGCCAGTGTCACGTTTACCTCGACTGGACTGCCGTCAGCGGGTAGTGGCCCAATCCGCACCGGTGCCACCGCGCCGCCAGGCAACGTGCGACGACCACCTGGGCCTTCGTCGTAGAGCTTGACGAACAGGACCGCTTCGCGTGGTGGATCTGGAGTACCTCCGGCTGCGGCGATCCGCAACCGCACCTGCGGCGCTCCGGCGATGTCCAGTGCTTCGGCCAGCGGATCCGTGCTGAATATGGCGGTCTGCCCGGGTAGATCGACCGCAGCCCCGCCGACGATGCTCGCTGCATCGGGCAGCGTCGTGCCGAACCCTGGCAGGCTGGTCAGGGCGGCCGGGCTGCCGCCGGGTGGCCGATGGACCAGCTGCGGTTCACCGCGCAGGTCCAGATCCCGGCGCTGCACCGGAATGCTGGGGCGTCCCGGGTAGGTGAGCCCCGGGTAGGCCGGGGTTGTGACGGTGCGCTGGCCGAAGTCTTGGGTGCTGAACGCGCCCTGCACCTGGTAGTCGAATCCGGTGCCGGGATCCGGTCCGGTCCGTTTCAAGTAGTAGTCGAACCAGGCCCCTACCTCCTCCCGTACCCACTCCCCGGGCACGTTGCCGTCGTGTCCGCCCGCGTACCAGACCACCTTCAGTGGCACGCCTGCGGCGGCGAGTTGCACGGCGGTGGCGTCGGCCTGGTCCAGTCCGAAGAGGGTGTCCTGCGCACCCTGCACGAGTAGGGTCGGAGCGGTGATCTTCCCCGCCACCGAGGCAGGCGACGAGCGGCGCAGTAGTGCCACGATCTCCGGAGTCGACAGGCCGGTGGTGGCGGCCTCGAGGTAGGCAGCGCACACCTCGGGGCGGAACCGCCCGCACAGCCCGGCCTCGCCCGCACCGGCACTGAACAGCACACCCGCCCACTCCCGCTTGAACACCCCATCGGGGGCGAACGCGCCTGCTGCCGGGGTGTTGGCCGGGACGGGTTGGCTGCTCGCGGCGTTCGGGAACAGCGCTTGCGACAGGTCGTTCCAGGTGATCAGTGGCGCGATCGCATCGACCCGGGGGTCGGTCCCTGCCAGCAGCAGGGCCAGCGCACCGCCGTAGGACGCGCCAGTAACGCCGACCTGCGGATCGCCAGGCCCGTCGTGCGTCACCTCGGGCCGGTTGGCCAGCCAGTCGACCAGCGCCCGGGCGTCGGCCACCTCATGGTCCGGGGAGTTCAGCGCGATCTGGCCGGTGCTCAGGCCGAATCCCCGGGCCGTCCAGGTGAGCACGACGAATCCGCGGTCAGCCAGTTCGGTGGCTTCGGCGCTGACCGAGTGCTTGGTACCCCCAAAGCCGTGGGCGAGGAGGACGGCCGGGGCAGGGGTGCTGGCTGGTCGGTACAACCGGGCATCCAGTTGCACCCGTTCAGTGCTACCCGGACCATCCGGAACATCCACGGTGAAGTCCTCGGTGGTTGCTGGGGGTGGACCCGGGGCTGACGTCGCTGCGAGCACAACCCCCCCGCCCGCGATCAACGCGACGACGAGCAGGAGGACGACGACACGTCGTCGACGCAGGAGCGCCGGTGGGGTGATCCGGGAGGTGGTGAGGCGGGCCGGTCGGGGCACTCTGGGGCACTCTACAGATCCACCGTGTGCTCCACTCGGGGTGGTTGGGTGATGAAGGGGCCAATTTCGGCACGCCAGGCATGGAACGACGCCGACTCCCGGAAGCCCTCGGTGTGGTGCATGAGGCTCTCCCACTCGATGAGCAGCACGAACCGCGAGGGTGCCTCGACTCCCCTGGTCATGCGCATCGAGAGGCAGCCGGGGCTGTCACGAACCAGGTGGGCCGCGCGCCGGTACGCCATGGCGAAGGCATCTTCTTCGCCGGGCCGGACGGTGATCTCTACGATCTCTAATATCATGTGCCCACCCTTGCACACGGTGACACCCAGGTTGGGTGCCTCCGGCGGGACTCGGATTGTGCGCCTCGCCACCCCTGGTTGTTGCCGTAGTGAGAGGTGCGCGACACTATGCGTGTTCGAGGAGGGGAGTATTCCTTCGCGGCGGCATCGTCAGCACGGTTGCCCGAGGTTGTGGTAGCCCGGTGTCGTCGGCCGATTATTCGGTGGAAGAGACCTCCGGTCATCGACGTATGCCGTCTGTTCCGGAGGTTGTGCATATGAATGTTCCCACCTGGGTGTGGCTGGCCACCATCGGTGGCCTCATCGCCCTGCTGGCCGTGGATCTGCTCCTCGTCGATCACAAGCCACATGCGGTCAGCATCGCGGAGGCCACCCGGTGGGTGGTGTTTTACGTTTTGTGTGCCGTGGTGTTCGGACTTGGTATCTGGTACTTCGCTGGAGACGATTTCGCCGTCCAGTATTTCGCTGGATATATCACCGAATACTCGTTATCGGTCGACAATCTCTTCATTTTCGTGATAATTATGTCGAGGTTCCGTGTTCCTGCTATCCATCAGCACCGGGTGCTGTTGGTCGGTATCGCCCTTGCACTGGTGATGCGGGGTCTGTTCATCGCGGCGGGTGCGGTGCTGATCTCCCGTTTCAGCTGGGTTTTCTACCTGTTCGGGGTACTGTTGATCTACCTGGGCTGGCAGCAGATCGGGCACAGGGACAAGCATGAGAACGAGATGTATCGGGAGAACATCGCGCTGCGCGTACTACGCAGGCTCGTCCCGGTGACCAAGGATTACCATGGCTCGAAGCTCACGATCAGGCAGCAGGGCAAGCGGTGGATTACGCCGATGGTCGTCGTGATGCTCGCAATCGGCACCACCGACCTGATCTTCGCACTGGATTCTATCCCGGCGATCTTCGGTCTGACCAAGGAGCCGTTCCTCGTCTTCGCGGCCAACGTCTTCGCATTGATGGGTCTGCGCCAGCTGTACTTCCTTATCGGCGGGCTGCTCGACAAGATCACGTACCTGAATATCGGGCTCGGCGCTATCCTGGGGTTCATCGGCGTCAAACTGATACTCGAGGCATTGCATGACAACAGGTTGCCGTTCCTCAACGGGGGTCGGCCGCTGTCGGCCGTGCCGACGGTGGGTATCGAGCTCTCGCTGAGCGTGATCGTCGGAGTGCTACTGGTGACGACCGTGGCGAGCCTGCTGAAGGTCCGCAGGGACCTCGCGACGGCCAGGAGGTCGATCGACTAGGTGGATTCGGTGGCGAGTTTGGCCATCCAGCCCTCGTTCTGGATCGAGATCACCCGCTCGCATGCGGCCACGAAAGCATCATCGACACTCTCCTGGGCGCCCGGCTCGGTCGGTTGCCGGTGTCCGTCGCGTAGTCGTTCGAGCTGCGCGGCGGTACGGGAGTACTCGATCAAGAGGAACTCGTAGCGGGTGGCTGCGACGTGTGCGGTCACCGCCGCAGCCAGGGTGGTGCCGACCGGCACCCAAACGCTGGCACTGCGGATTTCAAGGGCAGCCGCTGTCGCCGAGAGCGCCGCGACAGCCAGGGCAAGGATGACCTCGGCCGCGCGGATAAGCCGTAACCTGCGTTGCAAGCGACGCGCCTGCGGCCGGTAGTAGCCCACGATCTGCTCCGTGACCCGCTGTGTGCGGTAGGAGTCGACATCGTGCACAGCGGGGAGGGTCCGAGTGGCCGGGTGTAGGTCTACCGTGTGGTGCGCTAGGTCGTCGGCGTCGGAGAGGATCTTGCCCGCTCGGGACCGCAGCACCTGCTCACGGTCGGCACTGCGGTAGGGGCTCACCCCGGCCAGCAGGGTGTAGAGCTCTGACTTCAATGCCTCGGACACCGAGCGAGCCCGGGTCCACGCCTGCACTCCCGGGCGCCCGGCCCGCGCCACAGTCACCGGGGTGACGGCCACCGCGATCGCCGCCAGCCAGGCCAGGACCTTTCCGGTGCCAGTGCTCAGCGAGGCCACCTGAGTCCCGAGCGTTGCCAGCACTGCACCCACGATCGTCAGCCCGAGGGTGAGGCTTCGCCAGCGGTTGATCTCCCGCTTGAGCCTTCCTGCCGTCTGTGACCAGAGGCTCTGCTGCTGCCACACCCACTCCGTTACTGCCTAACTTGGCGCTACGGCCATCGCTCCGCTCCGCTTTCGACCAATCGCCCACTGTCGTGCACCTACTTACAGTAGGTTCTGCCGAAGTGACGCCTCGCTGCGGCGAGAATGCGGGTGGCGGCTGGCGGGGGAGGTGCGGTGGCGCGGGTATTCATCAGCCATGCCAGTGAGGACCTAGCTCTGGCCGGTGAGCTGCATCGGTGGTTGGTCGACGACGGTCACGAGGTATTCCTGGACCAGGACCTGCGCGACGGCATCGCGGTCGGCGAGGAGTGGGAGCAGCAGCTTCACGAACGGTTGCGGTGGGCCAACGCAGTGGTCTGCGTGATCACCTCGGCCTACCTGGCATCGAAATGGTGCACCTCCGAGGTCAGCATTGCCCGGTCGCGGGGCAACCGGCTGCTGCCGGTGCAGGCCGAGCCAGGTGTGACCCAGCCCTTGCTGAAGTCCATCCAGCACACCGACCTGACGCCGGATCGGGCGGTGGCCCGTGCGGCACTGGCCGAGGCGTTGCGCCGGGTCGATGACGTCGGGGATTCGGACTGGCCGGACGATCGTTCCCCGTTCCCTGGGCTGCTCCCGTTCGACCTCGACCGCCACCGGGTGTTCTTCGGCCGCGCCGACGAGGTCGAACAGCTCGCCGAGTTGCTGCGATCCACGGCCGAGCGCGCCGAAGGTGCGGCGCTGCTGGTGGTGGGTCCTTCGGGGTGCGGCAAGTCGTCGCTGGTCAGGGCTGGGTTATTGCCGGTCATGGCTGGTGAGCCCGGCTGGTGGACAGTGCCGCCGATCGTGCCGGGGGCCGATCCGGTGGATGCGCTGGCTCGTGGGCTGGCCGCCGCAGCCCGGGAGATCGAGCTGGACTGGACTGTGGGCCACGTGCGCCACCGGCTCGACGGCAGTGGTGGCCTGCTGAGTCTGGCCAACGAGCTGCTGCTGGCTGCCCCCGGTGGTCCGCAGCGGCGTCTGCTGGTCGTGGTGGACCAGTTCGAGGAGCTGCTCACCCAAGCCTCACCTACGGAACGTGCCCGGTTCGCTGAGCTGCTGCGGCCCGCGTTGACCGGTCCGGTGCAGCTGGTGGGAACACTGCGGCCGGAGTTCCTCGATCAGCTGCTGGGTGACGCTGAACTCGCTGCCCTGGAGACTCACCCCTACACCCTGCGGCCGCTGCGTCACGAGGCATTGCGTGCGGTTATCGAGGGGCCGGCCCGGCTGGCCGGGATCGGTGTGGACGAACGGCTGGTGGCCCAGCTGATCAAGGACACGGACAGCGGGGAGGCATTGCCGCTGCTGGCGTTCACCCTGGCCCAGCTCGCTGACGGCGTGAGCCGCGGCGGCCAGCTGCCCAGGGCGCGCTACGAGCAGCTCGGTGGGGTGCAGGGTGCACTGACCCGCGAGGCCGATGCAGCTTTGGCCGACGCGATCAGCACCAGCGGTCGGAGCCGCGAGGAGGTGATTGCCGGGCTGCTGCGG
>JBQTGW010000389.1:0-1864 GCA_052390495.1 Pseudonocardiales bacterium | reverse complement strand
CGATCGACGCAGGGCCGCGGGCTACACCCAGCACCAGTTCGCCCCGCATACCCATTACTCCCGCAGCACGATCGGCCAACGTCGAGATCGGCCGCCAGGACGTCCCACGGGATTTCTGGGAGCGTTGCGACGACGTGCTGGGCACCGGCACGGTGCTGAGCCGTGCCTACGATGACCTGCTGGCACTCATCGACCAGCAGCAGGAACGGGCCGCGAGCGAACTGGACGACTCGCAGCCCGGCCAGCACGTGCAGCAAGAGGTACCGTGTGACCCTATGAAGCGACGGACTGTCATAACCTGGAGTGTGGCGACCACGGCGGTCACCGGGCTGGGCATCGCGTCGGTCGGGCAGGTTGGGGTCGCCGACGTGGCACGGCTGCAGCGCACCACCGACCGGCTCCATCGCCTGCAACAGCGGCATGGCGGCGAGACCCTGTGGCAGTCCGCAGTGGCGACGGCCAACGACGGCTACCTCATGCTGGAGCAGGGCAGCTACGGCTCGGAAGTGGGTCAGCAACTGCTGATGGCCACCGGTCGGCTGCAAGTCTGCGCTGGTTGGCTGGGTTTCGATGGCGGAAGACACGATGTCGCCCGGACGTGCTTCACTGACGCGCTGGCGCTGGCGCGACAGGCGGATGATCCTGAGGTCGAGGTACTGGCCATCGCCAATCTGGCGCTCCAGAGCAATGTGCTCCGTCTGCCGCGCGAGGCACAACGTCTGTCGATCGCAGCCGAGCAGGTCGTGGCCTCCGCTAATGGCTCGCCTCGGCTGTCCGTTATCCCGCAGTTCCGGCAGGCCATAGCGAGCTCGCTGATGGTTGATGCACGTGAGTCGGATCGTGCCATTACGCGCGCCCGTCAGGCACTTGATCGCGAGCGCGACGAGCCGGTCGAGGAATGGTGTGCGTTTGTCACTCCGTTCGAGATAGACGGTATCGAGGCCACATGTGTACTAGAGCTGGGCCAAGCCTCCCGCGCTGAAAAGCTGTTAGAGCAGGTTATCGCTGGTTATGATCCCCGGTTCGCCCGCAATCGGGCACTGTATCGAGTGCGGCTTGCTCGGGCTCGGCTGGATAGCGGCGCGGTCGATGGTGCGGCCGAGGCAGCCAACTTAGCGCTCGATGACCTCGCCGGTGAGCTGGCCAGCTGGCAGGTGAGCAGCGAACTGGATGATGTCGCACGTCGCCTTACCGATTATCCTGAAGTCGCGGGCGTCGACCGCTTTCTCGCTCGCTACGGTGCCATCAGCGCCTAGCGTATCCCGGAACGGAGGTGGTCTCGATGGGCGTTGCCGGGCCCGAGTTGGACATCAAGATCTATGATTCCGCTGGCTTACACGAGCAGCGCGAGGATGTGCTGGCTGTCTACGCCGAAGTTTATTCTGATCAGCTCGATGACCCCTTCTATTCACTGCCGCGTTACTGGGAACGCTTAGCGGCCTACGCCTCGCGCGACGGTTTCGGCTTCGCTACCGGTCGGCTTGATGGCGAGCTGATCTGTTATGCGCTCGGCTACCCACTCCCGGCGGGATCCGGCTGGTGGCGTGGGCTGCGTGGAGAGGTCGACCAGGAATTCCTGACCGAGACTGGCAAGCGTACTTTCGCTGGCAACGAAATTATGGTGCGCTCGCGGTGGCGCGGTCGCGGCTATGCGCGGGCGCTGCACGACGTATTGCGCCGCAGTCGAACGGAGGAGCGGGCTACCCTTCTCGTGCGTCCGGACAACACTGCGGCTCGCACGGCGTACCTGTCATGGGGTTGGCGCAAAATCGGTGAACTCCAGCCCTTCGACGATTCACCGGTATTTGACGCAATGATCCTTGAGTTACGCGACTGACGGATGCGGTCCGGTTGCCCCCTGCTC
>JBQTGW010000388.1:0-11350 GCA_052390495.1 Pseudonocardiales bacterium | reverse complement strand
GCGAGGCGAAGGGCGAGGCGAAGGGCGAGGCGAAGGCTGTGCTGGCGGTGCTCGACGCGCGTGGCATCGACGTCCCCGAGGATGTCCGGACCCGTATCACCGGGTGCTCCGATCTCGGCCAGCTCGATGCGTGGGTACGCCGGGCGGCTACCGCCGACTCGGTCAAGGACCTCTTCGACTAACGGCCGGCTCGCTCCGCCAAGGCTTACCGATGGACTGGCCGCAGTAGTGTTCGGACCGTGGAGGTCTTGCCCAGGTCCGTTCAGGAGTGGGCGCAAGGCGGCGAGTTCGTTGTCGTCGAGGGCGAGCGGATTTTCACCAGGCAGCTGGGTGATCACGGCCCGACTGTCGTACTGCTGCACGGGTTTCCCGGCTCGTCGCACGACTGGCGCGAAGTCGCCACAGGGCTCGCCGGTCAGCACCGAGTGGTCACGATGGATTTGCTCGGCTTCGGCCTGTCCGACAAGCCTGCGGGTGCCCGCTACTCCCTGTATGACCAGGCGGAGCTGGTCGAGCGGATCCTCGTCGAGCTGGGGATCGGCGAGTGTGTGCTGGTCAGCCACGACATGGGCGACACAGTGGCCGCGGAGCTGTTGCACCGCCACACCGCGGGACGGTCGCGCCTCGACATCCGGCAGGCGATCATCACGAACGGCTCGATCTTCATCCACATGGCCGAGCTGACCCGAGGGCAGCGACTGCTGCTGGCCCTGCCGGATCGTCAGCTGCCGGTGCGGCCACCACGGTGGTTGCTCCGGCGCAGTCTGCTCGACTCGTTCGCCCCGGAATGCCGCCCGAGCGGCGAAGAACTCGATGCCATGGTCGCGCTCATCCGCCACGGTGACGGTGATCGTCTGCTCGCTCGCCAGAGCCGCTACCTGCACGAGCGCACCCGGCATCAACAACGATGGACCGCCGCGCTCGTCGACTTCCAAGGCCCGCTCGCAGCACTGTGGGGGCAGCGCGACCCGATCGCCGTACCCACGATGGTGGACCGACTGGTTCGGCTGCGACCCGACACCACGGTGATCCGGTGGCCGGACGTGTCCCACTGGCCGAGCATCGAGGCGCCACGCCTGGTCGCCGATGCCATCAGCACGCAGGTCTCGTCCCGAGGAGGATCGCCCGCAGCTTACTGAGGCCCCTGAATCCCGACGATCCTGCATGCTTCATCCCAGCACCGCTGACAGGTCTGCCAAAGCCATTCCATGTCACCATCGGCTCCACGGGGGTGTGAAAGACCGCACAAACACCGTATCGGCGTACCTGAGGGGACGTTGCGATCACGCTTATCGATGGCATGTCGCTCCCCGGCCAGCGGGAACCAGGTAAACGGGTGGGATTGCGGGTATGGTGCAGGCATTCGGCCCTTCCTGCAAGGGTCTGTTTCGTCCTAAGTGATCGGCACCCAGGGCCGGGGCGGGTCCACCGTGCAGCAGCGGTTCGGGGAGTTCGGTACCTGTTCCAGTTGTGCACTGCCTGCGTGGGGGGAGGACGCAGACCACCAACTGGTACGGGCACCTGCCGCTGCTTCGTCTGGTAGCTCGCACGTCCCGGCCCTGGGGCCTTGGGAGAAGCCTGAACTGTCCTGTCGCTGTCGCCCATCCGGAGTGGTGGACAAGTTTTTGGATCACCATTCGCCCCCGCATGTTCCCACGTCGCTCCCGAGTTTTTCCCAAGCCATGGAGAACTTCCGGGCACGGTCGGGTAGGCCCGATCAAGCGAGTAGTGTCCCTCTGCCGAGTGCAGCAGTCTCCGTGCGGAGTAGGCCATACGAACGTCAAGGGACAAGGTGCCATGGGTGGGAAAGCGTGCAGTCAGAAGCAGGAGCGTGAGCTGCTGGTGCGGTCACTGCGCGGTGCGGGTTCGTCCTGGGTGGAGGTAGTCGAAGCGCTCAGACAGTCCTACCGGCTCAACCCCCGGGTGGCCTTCCGCTACGCCCGTGGCTGGAGTCAGAGCGAGGCAGCCGATGAATGGAACAAACGCTGGCCGAACCAAACGAAGACCTTCAAGAGCTTCTCGCATTGGGAGTCCTGGCCTGGCGCTAGCGGCCATGCCCCGAACCGCGACAATATCAGCAAGCTGGCCGAACTCTACGAATGCTCCGTCGGTGACCTCCTCGCCGATCTGCCGAACTTCCGTCACCTGGACACGGCAGGCGCCGCGAAGCCTGATTCGGACAAGAAACGATTGGTCCTTCCCGATGGGGGTACACTTGACTCCGGTACAGGAGGATCGACCCAGGATGACCGAGACGCCGAGGAGGCACTGTCTCCACTTTTACTGACGCAGGAACCCGCTCTGCTCGTTCGGCGGCTACAACAAGTCAATTTCACTGAGTTAGTGCAGGTGATTCTGATGTGGGTGCAGCGGCTCGACCCGTCGGTGAACCGCCGGGTGCTGCTGGGCAAGCTGAGTTCGGCCTTAGCGTTGGCTGCCGTTTCACCCTTGCTTGACGCGCTCACCCCGGATGAGTACGAGCCGGTGGCCCGTTTCATGCAGCATCCCGACACCTTCGACCTGCCGGCCCTCACCCACGCCGAGCGCATGATCATCAATCTCCGTCGGCAGAGTGACGTGCTCGGTCCCCAGCTCACGCTGCACAGCGCCATCGGGTATCGGCAGCTGGCTCATCGGCTGGCCAAGGCAGCGCCGGACACCTCCCAGTCGCACGCTATCTCCGTCTACGCCGAGCTGACCCAGTTCCTCGGCTGGCTGTGCGTCAGCATGGGCGACTACCCGAGTGCCCAGCGCTACTACGACGAGGCCCGCAGTGACGCCCATGACGCCCAGAACGCCGAGTTGGTGACCTTCATCCTCTGCGCTATGAGCCAGTTGGCTAAGTTACAAGGCAAGCCCCGGGTGGCTATCGATCACGCTGCTGCTGCCGCCGTCTGGGCCAAACAGGCGCGCAGCCCGCTGGCTGAGGCGTACGCCGCCGACAAAGCCGTCCGGGCCTATGTGGCCGACAACCAGCCCGACAGGTACCGGGAGGCCCTGGATCAGGAATACGCCGCTCTGCAAGCGGCACGCACAGACCAGCCCCGTGCCTCGTGGTGGTATTTCTACAATGAGTCCTACTACTGGAGTACCGCAAGCAGGTGTGCGCTCAAGCTGCAACATCCTGAAGCGGCGTTGAAGGCTGTGGACCAGTCCCTGATCCTGGTTGACCCGGACAACTTACATGACCGCATTGTCCGCATGCTGTTCCGGGCTAAGGTCCGCATCCAGCAGGAAGAAATCGCGGAAGCCTGCAGCATTGTGGTCGAAGTGAGCCGACTCACGGCCTCGAACGCCTCGCGACTGATCGTCCAGGATGTCAGTAAGGTACGTGGTCTCTTGACCCCCTGGAAGCGCACCAAGGCCGTCCGCGAGCTGGATGAATGCTTGGCCGCTTACCGTCCAGCCGGAGGCAGCGGCAACGGCAACGGCAGCACGAAGCGCACGTACTCCGGGTAGTAGGAACCTGGCTTACCGGGCACGGTACCCATCTTCTGCCAGCCCCACCGCTCATACAGGGCGTGCGTGTCCGTGGCCTTGGGATTACTGGCGAGGGTGGCCCGTTCTTCGGAGCGACCGGACAGGAAGGCGTCGTGCACCGCCCGGCGGTAGCCGAAGGCGAAACCCACCAGCCGACCGCCCACCTCCGCCGTGACGAGTGAGTAGTTCCGGGCTTCCAGCGCCTCGGTGGCCCGTTCCCGGAAGGCACTGGACTTCTCGCGATTGTCCTCACCGGGCACCGCACCATAGGCATCGGCATAGACCTCACACAGCTCGTCCATGAGCTGGGCTGCTTCAGCAGTGGTGTGGCAGGTGAGGGTGAGTTCAGATGAGGACATGGGTGGCAAGGTAGTTGGGGTGGATTTCTTCCAGGTGGTCAGCATGGTGTTGGCCGTCCCGTCGTCCTTCTTGGTCTCGACCGTACCGAGGAAAGGGGAACCGGCTGCGCCAGCCCACGGCGGTCATCCCCGCTACCGACACCGCGGCAGTGCAGGCGTTGCAGCAGGCCAACAACCTGAACCGGCTGATCATTGACGACGATCGGAACAGCCAGAACCCCGACCCGATCGTGTTCGGCCGCGGTGGCCAGCCGTTGTCGGCTGGCAACACGCTGCGTGGTGGCGACACCGTGACCGACCCGGTGGGGGTGCTCACTTACACCTGGGCAGGCAATGCCGCCAGCGGTAACGCCTACCGGCTTCGCCCGGTCGGCGCGCTGGGTGGCGCTGCGGTGTTCGACGCGGTCAATCAGCGGCCGACCGAGCCGCCCGCCACCGGCCCCGGCAGCGTCCGCGTGGCCAGCGCCAACTTGCTGAACTTCTTCAACACCTTCACCGGATGCCGGCTGGGAACCCTGGGCGCGACCACCGACTGCCGGGGAGCCGAGAACGACACCGAGTACCAGCGGCAGCTGGCTAAGGAGGTCGCCGCGCTGCGGTTCCTCGACGCCGACGTCGTCGGCGTGGGGGAGATAGAGAACGACGGCTACGGCCCTTCGAGCGCCATCCAGGCGCTGGTGGACGCGCTCAACGCCCAGGACGGGGCGGGCACCTGGGCGTTCATCGACCCGGACGCGGCGACCGGGGTGACCGATGTCGCGGGCACCGACGCGATCAAGGTCGGGCTGCTGTACAAGACGGCCGCAGTACAACCGGTCCCGCAGGCAACCTTCGTCGACCAGAACGACGTGTTCGAGCGACGCCCGGTGGCGCAGACCTTCCAGACCCCGGCCGACGGGCGGTTCACCGTCATTGTCAACCACTTCAAGTCCAAGGGTTCGTGCCCAGCTTCAGGCCCCGACGCGGATCAGGGTGACGGGCAGAGCTGCTGGAACGCCCGCCGGACCGCGCAGGCGACTGAGCTGGCCGGGTGGGTGAACGACACAGTGGTACCGGCGGCCGGTGACCCCGACGTGCTGATCGTCGGTGATCTGAACTCCTACGCGGGCGAGGATCCGATCGCCGCGCTCGAGGCCGCGGGCTACACCAATCTCGTCAAGTCCTTCAGTGGCCAGGACGCCTACTCCTTCGTCTTCGACGGGCAGTGGGGCTACCTCGACTACGCGCTCGCGTCACCCTCGCTGACCAGCCAGGTGACCGGCGCCGGCGACGCGCACATCAACGCCGACGAGCCCTCGGTGCTGGACTACAACACCAACTTCAAGAGCGCGGGGCAGATCGCGTCGCTGTATGCGCCGGACCACTTCCGCTCCAGCGACCACGATCCCGTCCTCGTGGGGCTCGATGTGGTGGGCAACCGGCCGCCGGTGGTCGTCGATGACGCCTACACCACCGGCTTGGCTTGTTCGGCCACGGGGATGCGCAGCGTGAGCACGCCGACGTCGTAGGTGGCCTCGATCCGACCGCCCATTCCCGGTCAGCGGTCTAGGCCCAATGCCACTGACATAGGTGGTGGCAGGGCCTGTAGCCTGCCCTTTCGTGGATCTTGAGGTGGGTGGTGAGGTCGGCCTGAGCTTGGCCGACCGGGCGGCGGTGGGTGTGCTGGCGCGGACGTTTCCGGTCGAGCTGGTGGATCGTGTTATCGATCAGTTCTGGCGACGAGAACAGCGTGTCCGGAAATTACCGGCTCGGTTGGTGTTCTATTTAGTTCTGGTTCTGTGCCTGTTTCCGCAGGAGTCGTACCGGTCGGCCATGAAGATTCTGATGAAGGCCTTCGGTCGAGGTGCGGATGGTCCTGCGGTGCCCACGGCTGAGGCGATTGGAAACGCTCGCCGCCGGTTGGGTGCCGATCCTGCAGAGACGATCGTCCGCCACGTGATACAGCCTATCGCGAGCCCAGATACGCAGGGTGCGTGGTATCGACAGTGGCGGCTGGTCGCGTTTGACGGCACCACGTTCACGGTGCCCGGCACCGAGGAAAACGATGCCCAGTTCGGCCGGCCCGGCACAGGTCGTGGCAACGGGAAAGGCGCGTATCCGCAAGCGCGGGCCGCGTGTTTGGTCGAACTGGGCACACATGCGGTGTTCGACGCTCGCCTCGAGCCGTACCGGGTCTCGGAAAACACGTTGATCGAGGAGATGTTCACCGCTTTGCGCCCGGGGATGCTGGCGCTGGCCGATCGCGGCCTCTACTCGTTCCAGCGCTGGGTCCGTGCCGCAGCGACAGGCGCTGACCTGCTGTGGAGGGTGCCCTCGAACCTCATCCTGCGCCCCGTGGAGACCCTGGCCGACGGCTCCTGCATCGCCGAGATCACACCACCCAGAAAATCCGGAATGACACCGATCCGAGTCCGCGTCATCGAATACAAACTGCCCGCCGTCACCGACGGCAAAGACGAACTGTATCGACTGGTGACCACGATCAGCGATCCCGCGCAAGCACCGGCGAAGGAACTCGCGGCCCTGTATCACGAACGATGGGACATCGAAGGGTTCTTCAAGCAGATCAAGAGTGTTCAACTCAATGCCGACAAAATCCTTCGATCCAAGTCACCAGACGGTGTCCGGCAAGAATTCTGGGCACACCTCGGAGTGCACTACGCCACAATGCGCATCGCCGTGGACGCCGCCCATCAAGCCAAGCTGGACCCCGACCGAATTTCCCACAAAAACACCGTCCGCATCATCCGGTCCAGGATATGGATACCGGACTCTTTCCCCCCTCACCGATCATCATGAGCACTACCGATGCCTCTTGGACGAGGTCGCCCTCGAAATCAACATCGAGCGTCGAGACCGCAGCTACCCCAGGGTGATCAAACGGAAAATGAGCAACTTCCCCGCCAAGAGACCCCATCACCGACAGCGACACCGCCACAGCTGTCCACCCCACACAGCAGTCACGATCACACCACCATCCAAACCCGAGCACCGCAAGCGACCAGCCAAGACAACCTAAGTCAGTGGCATTGGGTCTAGGCCGCGTCGGACGGCAGAGAAGCGCGCCAGGTGGTGTGCAGGGTGGCGAAGGGGCCGGGGGTGGCGATCAGGGTGGTGGGGGCGCCGTCCTGGACGACGGTGCCGTCGTGCAGGACCAGTACCCGGTCGGCGACCAGCACTGTGGAGAGGCGGTGCGCGATGATCAGTGCCGTGCGACCGGCCAGCACGGTGTGCAGCGCGGCTTGCACGGCGCGTTCGGACGGGATGTCCAGGGATGAAGTGGCCTCGTCGAGCACCAGCACCGCGGGATCGGCGAGCAACGCCCGCGCGAAGGACACCAGTTGACGCTGCCCGGCGGACAGCCGCCCGCCACGCTTACGCACGTCGGTGTCGTATCCGTCAGGCAGCGCGGTGATGAACTCGTGCGCCCCCACCGCGCGGGCTACCTCCACCACATCCGAACGAGACGCGGAGGGCGAGCCCAGCGCGATGTTGTCCGCCACCGAGCCGGAGAACAGGAACGACTCCTGAGTCACCATCACCACGGCGCGGCGCAGCTCGGCGTCGGCCACCGAGCGCAGGTCCACCCCGTCCAGCCGGATGGCGCCGTCCACCGGGTCGTAGAACCGCGCCAGCAGCCGGGCCGCCGTCGACTTGCCTGCCCCGGTTGCGCCGACCAGCGCGACGGTCTGTCCGGCGGGCACCACCAGATCCAGCGACGGCAGCACCGCAGGCCCAGCGCGGTAGCCGAAGCGCACCCGGTCGAAGACCACCTCGCCGCGCACCGGAGTGGGCAGCGACAGCGGCTGCGGCGGGTCGATCACGGTGGGCTGCTCGTCAAGCACCCCGGAGATCTTCTCCAGCGCCGCAGCCGCCGAGGAGTAGGAGTTGGCGAACTGGGCCAGTTCGTCGAGTGGGTCGTAGAGCCGGCGCAGGTAGAGCACGAGCGCGGTGAGCACGCCCAGCGCCAGGGTTCCTTCGAGCACCCGCAGGCCGCCCAGCAGCAGCACGACGGCGAGGGAGACGTTGCCGACCAGCTGAAGTGTCGAGACGAACCGGGCAACCAGCGAGAGCGTCATCCGGTTGGCGTCGGCGAACGTGCCGCCCAGCTCGTCCATGATCGAGGAGTTCCTGGGTTCCCGGCGGAACGCCTGCACCGCGCGGATCCCGTTCATGGTCTCGACGAACTGCCCGATCACCCGCGCCGACCAGGTGCGGGTGCTGCGGTAAGCGTGCCTGGAGCGCCGCAGGAACCAGCGGGTGAGCAGGGTCAGCGGGATGAAGCCGGCCAGCGCGATCAGCCCGAGCGGTGCGTCCAGCAGCAGGATCATCGTGCCGATCCCGATGACCGAGAGCAGCGAGATGAACAGCCCGTCCAGCCCGTCGTCCAGCAGCTCCTGCAGGGAGTCCAGGTCGCTGGTCAGCCGGGAGATCACCCGCCCAGAGCTGTAGCGCTCGTGGAAGGCCAGCGACAGCCGCTGGACCTGGGCGAATACCCGTTCGCGGAGGTCAAGCAGCACGTCCTGCCCGATCCGCCCGGACAGCCGAAGGAACGCCCCGACGATTAGCGCGTCCCCCACTCCGGCCACCGCGTACCCGGCGACGCACCAGGCCAGCGGCCCGGCCCGACCGTCGAGTGCCGCCGGGATGCCGCGGTCGATCGCCACCGCGATCAGCAACGGGCCTGCCAGCACCGCCACCTGGTCGGCGACGAGCAAGGCGAGCGCGGCCGTTACCCGGCGCAGGTGCGGGCGCAGCAGCGAGCCGAGCAGTCGTCTGGACCGGGCCGCCAGCCGCAGTCCGGTGACCCTGTCGAGCTCGTCGAGGTCCTCGGTGGCGACGCCCCGCCATGGTTCCGGTTGCGCCGTCATCGCGCCCCCGTAACGTCCAGGACCGTGGCGTCCAGGGTGGTGGACAGCAGCCTGCGGTATTCGGGCACCTCGGCGAGCAGTTCGGAGTGTGATCCGACCGCCGAGATCCTACCGTCGGTCAGCAGCGCCACCCGGTCGGCGAGTTGCACTGTGGACGGCCGATGTGCCACCACCAGTGCCGTCACGCCGCGCAGCACACGGCGCAGCGCCGCCTCGACCTCGGCTTCGGTGTGCACGTCCAGCGCGGACAGCGGGTCATCGAGCACCAGCACGGCGGGACTGCCGACCACCGCGCGGGCCAGCGCGAGGCGCTGTCGTTGACCGCCGGAGAGGGTGAGGCCCTGTTCGCCGATCCGGGTGTCCAGGCCCCAGGGCAGTGCATCGACGAACTCATCGGCATGCGCCACCCGCAGCGCGCGGCGGACGTCCTCCTCGGTGGCGGTCGGCCAGCCGAGCGTCACGTTCTCCCGTACCGAGGCGGAGAACAGCACCGGCTCCTCGAAAGCCGTCGCCACCACGGCACGCAGCTGCGACAGCGCGAGCTCCCGCACATCGACACCGTCGATCGTCACTTGCCCGCCGGTGACATCGGCCAGTCGAGGCACCAGAGCACACAGGGTGGTCTTGCCGCTGCCGGTGGCACCCACCAGCGCCACCGTCTCGCCCGGCCGGACATCAAGGTCCACCCCGCGGAGTAGCTCCGTTGCGGTGCCCGGATAACGGAAGTGCACCGCCTCCAACCGCAGCGCGCCGCGCACCGGACTGGTCAGGGCCCGCGGCCGCAGCGGGTCGGCCACCTCGACGACCGCGTCGCGCACCTCCCAGTACCGGGTGGTCGCCGTGGCGGCGTTGCCGGTCTCGGCCAGCAGCCAGCCCAGTGACTCCAGCGGCCAGCGTAGGTAGGCGAGGATAGTGACCGCGGCCACGACGGTGCCCAGCGTGAGCGAGCCAGACGCCACCGCGTGGCCGCCCACGGCGAGCATCGCGGCCAGCGTGAGTTCCGGCGCTATGATGATCAATCTCCAGAGGGTGGCCATCAGCCGTACCTTGGTCAGCCCGGTCTGACGCAGCTCGCGAGCTTGGGCCAGGAAGTCCCGGGTCGTCGAAGGGCCGCGCCCGAAGGACTTCAGCACCCGGATGCCCAGCGCGGACTCTTCCACCGTGGTTGCCAGGTCCCCTACCTGGTCCTGCGCCCGCCGTGCGGCCAGCTCGTAGCGCCGTTCATAGCGCAGGCACAGCACGACCAGCGGTACTGTCATGATCGCGACGAGCAGCCCGAGCTGCGGGGCGATCACCAGCAGGATGACCAGCCCGGCCAGCACAGTCGCTGTGTTGACCACCAGGTAGATGCCCGCGAAGGCGAGGAACTGCCGGATGGTGCTCAGATCGCTGATCGCCCGGGACAGCAGCTGCCCCGACGGCCAGCGGTCGTGGAAGGCCACCGGCAGGTGCTGCAGATGGTGATAGAGGTCCGAGCGCATCCGTTTCTCGATGTCGGTGGTCGACCGGGCCACCAGCTGGCGGCGCAAGTAGATCAATCCGGCTTCGAGTACCCCGAGCGCGAGCACCCCCAGCGACAGCTGTATCAGTCCGGCGCGGTCCCCCTCGGCGATCGGGCCATCCACGATGCGCTGGATCAGCAGCGGGATTGCCAATCCGGCCAGCATCGAGCCCAGCGCCGCTACCCCTGAGCCGAACAGTCGGCCACGCACCGGCCGGACGTACGGCGCCAGCCGCCACAAGGCCCCCAGGCCAGACTGCTGCACTCCCTCGGAATTGTTCATGGTCCCCTGGACGCTAGCTCCCCACCCACGTCACGGCATCCGATTTTCCGCTCCTGGACCGTTCGCCCGACCACTATCTTGATCACTAACGGTCGATATTGGTCGGCTGAATCATCGGTGAATTTTCAGAGTCAGCTCGGGGCACGGGCTTCACCTGGTCGTCGATCTTCACGTACGGTGCAATGGCAAGGGTTTCCAGTTCGACGTGCACGTGGCTGCCATGGCCATCGTTGTACTCGATGGATAATTCCATTGACCTACCCATCTGTCGGGGCCGTTATAAAATCGTGTGACGCTCTGACTCTGCTGGTCAGTTGATGCCCAGGAGGTCGAGTGGGCAGGTGAAGGAGCTGTAGGAGACATGGCGGAGGCTGGCGGCGATGTTGCGGTGTCGCCCCGGCGGCTTGGGAATCACTTGTACCAACGGAGCCTCGGTGTGTCGGATACGACTGCCGTCCGCCACCAGGAATCCGAGCTACGGCTCTACAAGATTATCCAACTTCGCAAC
Organism: Pseudonocardiales bacterium; assembly: GCA_052390495.1. Lineage (GTDB taxonomy): Bacteria > Actinomycetota > Actinomycetes > Mycobacteriales > Pseudonocardiaceae. The sequence continues at coordinate 348 of JBQTGW010000388.1, read as the reverse complement.
ATCCCTGACCATCTTTATCTGCGGTCTGCGGACTTTTGCAGCGGCACCATCACCTGCGATACGGTACTCACGACTTTGCGAAACTTATCCACGTATGCGGGCATCCACAGCACCAGACCCGGGGTATGAGGAGCAGTCATGTCCATCATCGAATCTGCATCGGATGAACGGTTTATGGCAATCCTCGACCGACTTACGGAGAAGTCGGTCGAGGATTATTATGGGTGCAGCGCTTCTGAGGGGACTGAATTGTTAGTCACGGGTGGTTGACAGGGTGTGATGGCAAGCGGGGTGGGTTCCTTCTGTCTACGTTCTTGGGTGTCTGACCAGAACAGAAAAGAAGGAGCC
>JBQTGW010000387.1:0-2322 GCA_052390495.1 Pseudonocardiales bacterium | reverse complement strand
CGCTGGGGGCGCGCCCGGCGGCTACGGCCCGCCGGGCGGCGGCTACTTGCTCCGCTGGGAGCGAGACCGCGATCTTCATACCGGCAGCATACTTTCGACATACCGAGGGTCGGTGCAAGCGCCAGCGGCGGTCAGGGTAGTGGGCGGTCAGGGGCGGCCGGCCCAGGTGGACCACCGTACGGAACGGGCAATCGTGGCGCGGTGTCCGATCCGGATCTTGTGATCGACACCGGCTGGAGGAGCGCGTCAGCGACGACTGCGACCCTTTACGTTGGACAGCGGCTCTACCACGACTGTGCCGTAGGGGCCAGCGAGACGTTCGAGATCGTCCGGATCTCCGGTAAGCACTACGCCACCTCCGTGCTCGACCGCGGTGGCAATGGCGTGGGCGTCCGCCAGGTAGGCCGAGCCCAGGTCCGCCGCCGTGAGCAGGGCGCCGACGAGGCGGGCGAGCTCCTTGGTGGTGTCCCGCAGCGTGAGACCGTCCGGCTCCATCCTGGACAACAGGGCGTCGAGGCCGTGGCTGCGGCCGACTCCGCGATACAGCTCGGCCAGGATCACCGTGGGAATGACCACCTCGCGGCCCAGCCGGTGCGCGGTGGTGAGAGCCCGGCGCACGGTGCGCTCACCGGGGTGCATTCGCTCCAGCAGGGCGTTGACGGCCTCGGCGTCAAGTACCACTCTCATCAGGCCGCCGAACCGCTCGGCCGCTTGGCAATGCCGCCACCTGCGTCGGCTGGTCCGCCGAGCAGCTCGGCGAAGCGGCGCATCTCCGCTTCATCCTCGGCGGTGTCCAGTGGGCCCCGCTCGGTGGCAAGGCGATCGAGCAGGGCACCGAGTGCTTCGTGGCGGCGCAGCCTGGCCAGCTCCCGGCGCACGGCGTCATTGACCCTCCCGGACAGCCCACCCCCTTGAGCGGCCAGCTCATCCACCAGGTCGGCGTCGAGCGTGACGGAGACTTTGCGCTTCACCGGCTCGACCATACCGAAATCCTACAACACTCCTACCGGACGCTCCGGAGGTCACAGTGGTTCGGCTACCAGTACTGATGCCGTTTTCCATCGGTGTCGGCGACGAAGATGACCGCGTCGGCGCCGTCCAAGTCTGCCGGGTTGAGCGGAATGTGGCCGGGCACGATCGGTTTGCCCGTGCCGATCGACGGGGGAAGCGCGACGCGCAGGGCCGGTGCCGGGAACAGGGCGCGTCGGGTGGTCGCCTCGGCCAACACACGCTGGAGGGTGCCCGGATCGCTGTCGGGGCCGGCGTCGGTTGCCAGGAACACGTAGCGCTCGCCGAGGTTGAGCCCGACGAGCGCGCCGGCGCTCCCCCAGCTCGCCTCGTCCTCGCCGATCGGCAGGTGGCGTTGGAGGTGCGCGTTGTGCGCGAAGACCAGGCTTGGCCCGCGTCGCTGCTCCCGGGCAACGATCGCGAGCAGGTTCTCAGCCATCATCTCGGCGCGCAGGCTGAGCATGGTCGCGATGCGATCGGGCGCGGGACTGGCCATGGCCGCGTGATAGCGCAGCAGGCCCTGGGCGGTGCGCGCGTGCACGACGGCGTGGTCGTAGCCGGTCGGGTCGGCAGGGCGCAGGCCGGGTGCCGCGCGGCGCAGCACGCTGGCGAGATCGTCGGCGACGATGCGCAGGGCGCGAGCGCGATCGGAGTCGCCGACGGACGCTGCCGGGTCGAACATGGCCGCCTGGTTCGTCCAGTCCGCGTCCTCGCCGAGCAGCGCGTCGATGTCGCGAACTGATTCAGGCCGCAGCGCCGCGGGCAGGTAGTCGTTGACCGAGGACAGTGCGCGTCGCGGGCTCGGCGCACCGGAGTACTCCACCGGCGCGTCGCAGCCGTGGAAGCGAACCCGGTCCGACGGTGCGCGGCCGGTGTTGTGCCTGCGGAGCCATTCGACGAGTTCGCGGTTGCCCGGCACGGCGCCGAACCTGTGGCTGAACCCGGTCGCGAGCACCGTGTCGATCTCCGCCGTTGCCCCGCCTATGTAGTCGTCGACAACGGACGCGGCGAAGACATCGGTCTCCAGCACGATCGACCGGTACCCGCGTTCGACGAGGTGACCGAGGAGTTCGTTGCGCAGCAACGGGAACGCCTCGATCCCGTGGGTCGGCTCGCCGAGGGCGAGCAGGGTCGGGGGCTCGGTCCGCGCGGCGAGCAGCTCGTCGAGGGCACGGCCCAGGCCAGCTGGGTCGTCGAGTTGGCGGCCGATGGCACGCAGTGCTGCGGCAGTGGACATGAACACCCCTTTCGGAAGGACCTGCCCTCGACCGTATCGTTGAAGATTCGAGTGAAACTTCCGCGACGTCTACCTGG
>JBQTGW010000386.1:0-2508 GCA_052390495.1 Pseudonocardiales bacterium | reverse complement strand
GACAGCATGGGGCCGGAGGATCGCGATGAGTGCCGGAAGTGACGGCAGGATCGGCGAGGCGCTCAACCCGCCCGCGAGTGCGGGTTCACCGGAGGTGACCTCGCTGGAGGGTGGCAGCCTGCTTGGTTCGTCCACGTTGCTGCCCGTGAGCAGAGATACGGGCAGTATCCTCGCTCAGACGCTCGGTGCGAGTTCGGGCCAGAGCTTCATGATCGACATCGAGCGTGCCCCGCAGTCCATCGCCGACCTCGAAGCGGCAGCCGAGTTCCTGAAGCGACAGGCGAAGGTAGCCCAGGGGCTAGCGAACGTGTCCCCTCCGGGCGTTGACGGGGTCAGCCTGAACGCAGCCAAGGAGATCGGCAAGTGGGCGTCGGATAGCGGGGTGAACAACCTGGAGGCCACCCTCATCGCTGGTGCGGAGCAACTGAGGACGCTTGCAATGAAGCTGCGGGAGGAACTGCAGGCTTACCTGCAGGTTGACGAGCTACCCTTCCAGAAGCCAAGTGATGGGCTGCCGAATTGGCCAAGTGATGGGCTGTCGGATTGATGGGCCGGTTCCTGTCGGGCGTGGTCGTCGGGTTCGTGCTCTTGCTGGCTGGTTGTGGTGCAGACCCGGATTCAGGTCAGCAACCTGGGTCGTCGAGTTCGTCGGCGGTGAGTCCGATTCCCTCCGTGGAGAATCCTCGGGATGTCGCGGCGATGTCTCTTCGGACCTGTGAGTTGCTCACCCCGCAGCAGGCGGAAGGTTTCGGTCTCGATCTTCCCCCGGTGCAATTGGATGGTCTTTTCGGCACAGTGGATTGCGAATGGAATACCAGGATTCGAGATGGACGGGTAGTTAGGCGGGTATCTATCAGCGTATTCACTAACAATCCGACCTTGGATGTCATCTACAACAGGCGAACCAGTTTTGCGTCTTTTGATTTGACTGCCGTTGGGGGATATCCTGCCATTGTCGCCAGGCCGGTCGCGGACCTGCCGATCTGCAATATTGACGTCAAGCCCGCGGAGCGGCAGAGTGTCTCCCTGACCTACGACTCGGACGAGTTGGGCGACAATCCGCAGCAGGCGTGCGAAGTGGGTAAGCAGGTGGCGGAAGCGGTGCTGACGAACCTGCCACTGAAGAGCTGAGGCGACGCGACAGGGGCGAAGTCGCTGGGACGGACGAGAATATAAGTCCAGCTCAGCGACAACTCGACTACAGGTCGTAGTCGCCGTCTTTGACGCTGGCGACGAAGACGGCCCACTTGGCGTGATCGAAGACAGCGGTCCCTGCGTCTGGGTGCAGGTTGTTACGCACGTAGATCGCGTCGTCGGTGAACTTGGTCTCCACGCAGGTGACAGTGTTGTCCGATCGTCGCGGCAGGAACCACTCGCCGGTGATGCGGGGCATGGTGCTACCTCTCCTTCTGCTCTCTGAGGATGGCATTGATGAACTCGCTGCTCTCCTCGTGCCCCAGGGCCTTGGCTCGGAGCAGGTCCAGTGTATGCCCGGCATCGGATACCTCGTCTTCCCGGTCCTGCACGGCGCCACGGCCGTAGGTGTCGAAGTGCAGCATCTTTGGTGCGGGTGGCGGAAAGTCGTAGAGGGTCACGGTCACACCCATGAAGGCGTGCACCCCTGAGCCGAGCGGCAGCACTTGGACCACCACGTTCTCTTGCAGGGTGGTCATGGTGATCAGGTGTTCGAGTTGCTCGCGCATGACGGACTCACCGACGCCCACTCCCAATACTGGGACGAGGGTTCGTCCTCGCTGAAGAACATCGCCGCGATCATCACCGGAAATGACGTGTTGGTGAAATGACATGAGACCACGACTGCTTACGCTCGCCCTCGCTGCGATGATCGCGCTGACAGCGGGGTGTGGTGTCGTGACCATCAGCGAGAGAGGCGATATGACCGAACGGATGCGTACGCTCACTGCACAGGAAGCCGTGCAGCGCATGGAAGAACACATCGCCCGTGCCGTGGCTGCCCTGCCGGTCACGCTGTGGTTGGAAGAGCAGTCGTTTGATCAGTTGGCCTGCGACGACCCGAGCGACCTGGGTCCGAGGGGGCGGGTCAGTGTGGGTAAGCGGTACTGCATGCGCAGCTTGGCATTCGAACGAGCCACGGAATTGTTCGATGCTATGCACTCGTACTGGTTATCGAACGACTACCGGGTGCTCTCCAACCACCGCGACCTGAGTGCAACTGCGTTGTTCGTCGAGAACAATGCTGATGCGTTCCGGATGTCGATGATGACCAGCGTGCAGGGCGAGCTTGCGATCTCGGCCACATCGCCGTGTGTGTGGCCCGAAGGGACGCCACCCCCCGAGGTCGCACGACAGTGAGCGGCAGGTTGGCCGAGTGACCTTCCGGTTGCTGGTGCCGCGAGCGTCATGGCTGGCGGCCACCGGCGCAGGGTTCTGCCATCTTGTTGTTGGTGTTCGCGGATTCGGCCCGGTCGGGCGGGTCGGTGTGCCAGACTTCGGCGGACTGTGTTGACAGCATGGGGCCGGAGGATC
>JBQTGW010000385.1:0-6172 GCA_052390495.1 Pseudonocardiales bacterium | reverse complement strand
GCCCGTCCGGGCGTTGCAGCTGAGACCGCGGGGGCGCTGCTCACCGATGCCTGCCTGCTCGCGCAGACCGTCGCCTGCCGTTTCGGTTATCTCGACCTGGCGGCCTTGTGCAATCACTATGCCCGGGAGGCGGCCCAGCGGTCCGGGGATCCGTTGCGGGTCGCGGTCGCTGCCAATCAGCGTGCCTTGCTGCGCCTGCACTGTGGTGATTACGTCGGTGTGCTGCTGCTCACCGAACGCACCTACGACCAGATCGGCGACCAGACCCACCCCGCCGCGGACGCCGTCCGGGTGGCGCTGCACCTGCGCGAGGCGATCACCCGTGCCCGGATCGGCACTCCCGAGTGGGCCGGCGCGCACCTGACCATGGCCCGCGAGCTGATCGAGCGCGGGATCCCGGCCAGCCCCTACTACACCGTGCTGGCCACCGAGGCCAACGTCGACATCCACACCGTCGCCGTCCCCGTCGAACTGGGTGATGCCAGCACCGCCCTCACCCGGGCCGAGCAGATCAAGATCCCCACCGGGGAGGAACCCGCCCGGGTCGCCCGGCACTGGATCGACCTCGCCCGCGCCTGGGCACTGCACGGTGACCACTCCCAGGCTCTGGACGCGCTGCACCACGCCCGCATGATCGCCCCGCAGCTGACCCGCTACCACCCCCAAGCCCGCGAAACGGCGGTTCTGCTCACCGAGCACGATCGCCGCGCCCCCGACTCTCTGGCTGGGTTCGCCCGCTGGGCCGGCATCGACATCTGATCAGGAGAGGCCAACTCACGATGTGCGAAGAATCCGCCCCCGAGGGGGCCGTCGGGCGCCGCGTCGCTGTGCAGCGCAAATTGGCCGGGCTGACCCAGCAACAACTCGCCGCCCGTGCCCATGTCAGTACGAGCCTGGTTGCCCAGGTCGAGCAGGGAGTGGTCCCGGCGTCAGCCGCGTTCATCGCCGCTGTCGCCCGCGCCCTCGGAGTCGATGTCGAAGCGCTGACCGGCGAGCCCTACGGCCCGCCCATCACCGACCCGAAAGCCGAGCACGCCGGAATCCCCGCCCTGCGCGCCGCACTGGACAACGATGAAGACCCCGACTTCGAGGGCTTCCCCATGTCCGCCACCGAACTGCGCACCCGCCTCGACCAGTGTGAGCAGGACCGGCAGAAGTCGCGGTATGCGGAGATGGCCGCCGCGCTGCCCGAGCTGCTCAACCACGCCTACGCCATCGTCAACAACGCCCCATCCGGCCACGCGGCCGAGACGGCGTGGGCGCTGCTCACCGACGCCTATCTCTGTGTGCACTCCGTCACCTACCGGTTCGGCTATTACGACCTGGCGACGCTGGCAGCACGATGCGGTCGCGATACCGCCGAACGCTCGGGAGATCCGCTCCGCGCTGCCGCTGTGACCTTTCGTGCTGCACATGGGCGGTTGCACCGGGGCGACTACGCCGGTGCCCTTCGGGTCATCGATCGTGGTCATGCGCTCATCGAGAGCGAGCGCTCACCAGCAGCCGACGCGGTGCGGACGCTGCTTCACCTGCGGCAGTCGATCGCCCACGCTCGCTCGGGCGCGCTCGATCGGGCCGACGAGCACATCGGCGCGGCCCGCGATCTAGTAGCGCGGGGGCTCCCGGTCCATCCCCACTACGGGATGACCGCAAGCGCGACCAACGTGGAGATCCATTGGGTTGCGGTACCTCTCGAACTCTCCGACGGCACCACTGCGGTCGGCCGCGCCGAGCGGGTGCAGATCCAGGAGCACGACGAGCCCTCCCGTGGCGGACGCCACTGGATCGACCTCGCCCGCGCCTGGACCCTGCACGGCGACCGGACCAAGGCCCTCGGTGCACTCAACCAGGCCCGCGTCCTTGCTCCGCAGAAGACCCGCTACCACCCGCAGGTCCGCGAGACCGTGTACCTGCTCGCCGAGACCGACCGCCGCGCCACCGACTCCCTTGCTGGATTCGCCCGCTGGGCCGGTATCACGCTCTGAATTCAAAATTTCGCTGTCACTTCGATAGTTACTTACTTGGCCTGAGAACATGATCGATCTTTGGAGCGTCCGCATGATCGCTGTCAACACTTCTACTCCCTTTGGGTTAGCTGTGGTCGCCTAGTTGCCTATCCCCGTCGAGGATGTCGATCTCACTGCCTTGACTTAAGAGCTCGGCCGGATGAGCTGACATGACCCCCTAATTCAACGATCGAACCGGAGGTGACCGCCGTCAAGTGTAGCTGTCGTATGCAGAGATGAGATCAGAGAAGATTCACGACTGAATGAGGAGATGTCCCCGTATGGAATGCTCGATGGAATACCGATCTGACGAGTTGCCACTTTCGGAGGTTGCCGAATCACCATCCCTACTGGTGAGTCTTGGCAACGCTGTTGACCTGACGTTGGGAGAAGGTGGAACCGGCAACGAAAGCAAGCGGTACGAGTACAACTGATCCAACCAGCTCGGGAATGGTGCCCCGGCCTTGCGTGAGGTCGGGGCACCATTCGTGTGATAAGTATCAGGAAAGGTGACGTCGAGTGTTGTGGTTCGGAGGTGTCAACGGACCTGCGGCATGTGTGCCGGTCGATGCCCGGAACTTGTGGGATCACGTTTCCAGCTGTTGGTCGGTCGGGATGTGGCCGACTCACCAGATACACGTGACGCAGTCCGACCGCCGAGCCCTGGCCGTCGTCGGACCATGTGGCATCACGGTTGAGGAGTTCGAGCGCTTGGCGATTCATGACGTGCCCGATGATGTTGCGTGGCGCTGGGCGGGTAGCTACACCATTGTTCAGGTCACCGACCAGGGGACGACGATATGGACCGACGTAGGCGGGGCTTGGCCGATCTACACCACATCGGCCCACGGCGCGGTGTACTGGTCGTCCAGCTCGCGGGCGCTGGCCGGATTGACCGGTGCTCAGCCTGATGCCGACTGGCTAGCGGCGTGGCTGTTGGCCCCTGGCGTTCCCGCTTTGCTGGATGGCCGGTCCTCGTTCACAGGAATTAGTCGCGTGCCTTGCGGGCATCGGCTGTTCTTGCCGACAGGTGGAGCTCCGACCAGCCAGCCTGTGTGGCGGCCCCGGCCACGATCAGGTGACCATGCGGCCCGGTTGCGGGCCGAGTTGGCGGCGGCCGTGGCGGTACGGGTGGACTCGGCGTCGGCGCCGACCGTTGACCTGTCCGGCGGCTATGACTCCACGGCACTTGCGTTGCTGGCCGCGCACCGCTTGCATCCTGATCGCACGGTGACTGGGGTGACTCTGCATCCGGAAGGCGTCACAGTCGGGGGTGATGTGTCCTATGCGTGTCAAGCTGCCAAGTATCCCGGCATCGTGCACCGGCTCATGCCGCTGAGTTCGCGACACGCGCCGTATAGCAACCTGCATGCGGTACCCGCGACTGACGAACCGGCTCCGTCCACGATCTCCCACAAGCATTTCTCGGTTCAGCTCCAATGGATGCGGGCCGAGTTCGGGTCTGACTGCCACTTAACCGGCGACGGCGGGGACAGCCTGGTGTGTTCTCCGACGATCATGCTTGCTGACTTGATGGCTGCACGGTGGTACCGACGCACACTGGCCGAGACGATCGGGTGGGCACGTCTGCGTCGACTGGCCGTATGGTCGCTGCTGGTGGACGCATACCGAACAGCGCGGATCACCCGCGAGGACGCATTCCGGACATTGGCACGACGATGGCGGACCGGGTACGAGACCCGCACGGTGAGCGGCATCGGATGGGTCCCCGATGTGACGATTCCGCAGTGGTCCACAGTTTCCTCTCGGGAGCGGGCAGCCAACCTCGCGGTGACTGCGGCCGACGGGGCAGGTCGCATTCCTGTGGCCGAGGCCGCCGTCCACGTCACGAGTGAGGTCATGGCAGGAGTCGGCCGGACGGCGCGTGCTGACACGCAGCTGGCCGAGTGTCATGGTGTGCCGTTGCATAATCCGTTCACCGATTCACGGGTGATCGACGCATACCTGTCGGTGCCGCTGAACGAGCGGCCCGGCCCGGCCGAGTACAAACCGATCATGCGTGACGCGTTTGCCGACCTGTTCCCACCGTCACTGGCGGCTCGACGAACAAAAGGTTCGTTCACCGCTGATTACTACCAAGGGATGCGGGCCAACTTGTCGGTTCTGCATGACTTGACAGACGGACGGTTGGCGCAGCTTGGCCTGGTGAACCCGGCCGCTTTGCGGCACACCCTCACTGCCGTCGCCGCTGGCGTGCCGGTTGCGTTCTCAGCCGTGGAACCGGCCATAGCGGCAGAAGTCTGGCTACGGGTGATGGACGCATCCCCGGTCGTGGCGTGGAGATCCGCCCAGACTGTCCGAGGGACCGGATGATGCAGTACTTCACCGCACCCGATCACATCTCAGCGTGCGATCTAGGCCCCGCTACGGTGCTGGTGAACTACCGCACGGGAGACGTACACACTTTGTATGGACTGTCCGCCCAATGGTGGACAGAGCTGGCTGTGACCGGCGACGCGGCCGTATCCGTTGTGTTGGACACGGCATCCGTTCAGATGTTGCTCGGTCAGCTCCAAGCCGCTGGCCTGCTGGTAGCGGTCGCGCGGCCCCGGCCGTGGCCCGTTCCTGTAGCCGGTCGACCGATCGTGCCGAGCTGGGGAACACACGAGATACAAGCCGGACGTATCTCGGTTGCGCGTGTTCCGTACCGCATTTTGCCCGTGGCGCTCGTGGCCTTGGCCGCCGTGTTGGTAGTGGCCCACACCGGCCGAGCGTCCATGCGCATGGCCCGGCTCATGCGGCTCATCGGGTGGGCAGCCCGACGAACCCTCGGCCTGGCCTCTCCCGACCAGGCATTACATGCCGTCCACGCCGTGCGCCGGGTCGGACTGCTAGCCCCGGGCCGGGTTGCCTGCCTGGAGGAATCTGCCGCCGTCGTCCTGACGCTGGCTGCGTTCCGCCAGAGAGTGACATGGTGCCACGGTGTGGCGGCTGATCCGATACGTCTCCACGCCTGGGTAGAGACTGATGGTGGACCGGTGGCCGAACCAGAATCGACTCACCGGTACGCCCGACTACGCGTGATCCCGGAACGACGTCCAGGAGATGATTGTCATTAGTGATGAACCTGTTATGTGGCTACGCGGCGAGCGTTGCGGTCTTGGTCCACTGCGCCGAGACCTCGTTGAGCTGTACTGGCAGTGGGAGAATGAGTTACGGGTGATGACCGGCAATGGCCGCCAAACTCCCGAATCATTGGATGAGCGCACGTCTGGACTGGATAGCCAGATGCGCCACTCAATGAATCAGGTTCGTTTCACGATCTACGATCTCACCTCGCCCGAGCCGGTCCCCGTGGGTACAGCGGATCTCGTGATCCAGCACCGCTGGCGCAATGCCGAGTTCTTCATTCTGTTGGGTGACGCCGAGAGTCGGGGGCGTGGGATCGGGACCGAGGCGACACGGCTGGTGCTCGACTATGCCTTTCACATTACGAACCTACAGAATGTGTACCTCTCGGTGCTGGCACTGAACAAGACGGCCATCCGGGCATATGAGAAAGCCGGATTCCACAAGATCGGGGAACGTCGCCAATCCGGATACTGGCTCGGTGAACGGGTAAACGAGGTACTGATGGATGCGATCCCGGCAGATTTCCCCGGCCCGTCCACCGTGAAGCACACCGTTAAGCCAGCACTATGAGCATCTCACGCGCTCACGTAGTTCGGGTGGCTCTGCACCTGCATAAGCCGCAGGTATACGCCCGCTTGGGTCAGCTTGATCGGTCTGACGAGCATATCAACGAGGCACGCCGATTGGTGGCCGGTGAGGTGCGCCCATCTCTTCTACTGCGTGAACTCTATCGCGGCTGATGTCGACTTTCGCGGCCAATGTGTCTATCAGACCCTGCGCACCTATTGGTCACTCCACCCCGAGGAAACCCCGTGACGCTGATCGACATCTTCGACGACCGTTACCAGCACATCGGCGTGCACGACAAGGCCACTGCGCACCGCGAAGGGCTCTGGCACCGCACATTTTCCTGTCTGGCGATCAACCCGATCCGTCGCACCGTCTTGCCCGTCCGGGCGTTGCAGCTGAGACCGCGGGGGCGCTGCTCACCGATGCCTGCCTGCTCGCGCAGACCGTCGCCTGCCGTTTCGGTTATCTCGACCTGGCGGCCTTGTGCAATCACTATGCCCGGG
>JBQTGW010000384.1:0-1795 GCA_052390495.1 Pseudonocardiales bacterium | reverse complement strand
GAGATCACCCTGCCGCCGGACCGGGACCGTGTCGAGCCGGTCGATATCCAGCAGGAGATGCAGCGCTCCTACATCGACTACGCCATGAGCGTGATCGTCGGACGGGCCCTGCCACGTGTGGAAGACGGGCTCAAGCCGGTGCACCGGCGCGTGCTGTACTCGATGTACGACTCAGGCTTCCGGCCCGACCGAGGCTTCGTCAAGTGTGCCCGCGTCGTCGGCGACGTGATGGGTAATTACCACCCACACGGTGACACCGCGATCTACGACACCCTCGTCCGCATGGCCCAGCCTTGGGCCATGCGGTATCCGCTGGTGGACGGCCAGGGCAACTTCGGCTCTCCAGGCAACGACCCGCAAGCCGCGATGAGGTACACAGAGTGCCGTCTCACCCCGCTCGCGATGGATATGTTGCGGGATATCGACAAAGATACCGTCGATTTTGAGCCGAACTACGACGGCCGCACCCTGCAGCCCGTCGTGTTGCCCGCCCGAATTCCGAACCTGCTGATCAACGGCAGTTCCGGGATCGCGGTGGGGATGGCGACGAACATCCCGCCGCACAACCTGCGCGAGGTCGGCGCGGGCGTGGTCTACCTGCTGGAGCACCCCGACGTCGATGACGAGACACTGCTCGACGCGCTCACCGAGCGGATCAAGGGCCCGGATTTCCCGACCTACGGTCTGATCGTCGGCACCGACGGCATCGCCGACGCCTACCGCACCGGCCGGGGCTCGGTCCGGATGCGCGGGGTCGTGGAGGTCGAGGAGGACACCAAGGGCCGCACCACCCTGGTGATCACCGAGCTGCCCTACCAGGTGAACCCGGACCACCTCATCGAGTCCGTCGCCACCCTGGCCAGGGACGCCAAGCTCACCGGCATCGCCGAGATCAACGACGAGACCTCGGACCGGATCGGCATGCGGATCGTGATCACGCTCAAGCGTGACGCGGTGGCCAAGGTGGTGCTCAACAACCTCTACAAGCACACCCAGCTGCAGCACACGTTCGGTGTCAACATGCTGACCATCGTCGAGGGCGTGCCGCGCACCCTGCGGCTGGACCAGATGATCCGGCACTACGTGCGCCACCAGCTCGACGTGATCGTCCGGCGCACCCGTTATCTGCTGCGCAAGGCCGAGGAGCGCGCCCACCTGCTGCGCGGGCTGGTCAAGGCGCTGGACATGCTGGACGAGGTGATCGCCCTGATCCGGCGCTCGCCGACGGTGGACGACGCGCGCACCGGGCTGATGGCGCTGCTGGACGTCGACGAGATCCAGGCGAACTACATCCTGGAGACCCAGCTGCGCCGGTTGGCCGCGATGGAGCGGCAGAAGGTGATCGAGGACCTCGCCGAGCTGGAGCGCGAGATCGCCGAGTATCTCGACATCCTGGACAAGCCGGAGCGCCAGCGTCAGATCGTCAGGGACGAGCTGATGGAGATCGTCGAGAGGCACGGCGACGAGCGCCGCACCAAGATCACCGGCTACGACGGCGAGGTGTCGACCGAGGACCTCATCGCCGTGGAGGACGTGGTCGTCACCATCACCCGGACCGGCTACGCCAAACGCACCCGCACCGATCTCTACCGGGCGCAGAAGCGCGGCGGCAAGGGCGTGCTGGGCGCGGGCCTGAAGACCGACGACATCGTGGCGCACTTCTTCGTGTGCTCCACGCACGACTGGATCCTGTTCTTCACCAACAAGGGCCGGGTGTACCGGGCGAAGGCCTACGAGCTGCCCGAGGCCAACCGCAACGCCCGCGGCCAGCACGTGGCGAACCTGCTCGCGTTCC
>JBQTGW010000383.1:0-7364 GCA_052390495.1 Pseudonocardiales bacterium | reverse complement strand
GAGGAGCCGTTCTTTGCTGGGGCCAGGCCGATGAAAGGATCTGTGGGCCCGTTTCCTCGGTCGGTGATCGTCGTCACTAACCGGTCGAGACCGGGCCAGAGGCGTACGCGGACCGGTGGCCTGCCATAGCAGAGCGCGTTGATGACCGTCTCGCTCACCGCGAGCACGAATTTCTCGACCTCGATGCCGTCGAGGCGGCAGCCACGGCTGGCATCCCGGACGGCGCGGCGGGCACCTGCCGGTGTCGGATTGACCAGATCGATCATCGGTGGCGTGGCTTCGAGCGGGTCCACTCTGGTGGCCGGGCGGTTGGTGAGGAACTCTGCGGGGTCCTCGACACGGGCGTTGGGGACGTGCCGGTCACCACATGAGGATGGGTCCGCACGACGTCGGTGAGCACATTGTCCGGGGTGATGCGGGTGTCGTAGGTGCAGATAGCCCACTCAAGATTCGTTCCGGCACGCTCAGCTCCGGTGGCCGCCGTGCGGACGATTCACGTGAAACCGGGCGCAGACCTGCACGGGTAGCTCGGGGGTCCACGATGAAGTGGTCGTTCACTCACCCGCTGGAGTTCCTGACCGCCGACCGGAACCTCGATTGCGCTGAGCGGAAGGTACTGTCCGCTGCGCCTGCGACAGGAGTACCATGCGTACTACTGCATATGACGCTTGCGAACAGGAGGTCGTGATGACGCAATACAGCCAAGGAACTGTGCTCACCTGCGAGCATGAGGAATGTAGCTGCCGAGTTCGAATTGACGAGGAATGCCACTGCCTGCCCGAAGGCCAGGTGTATATCTGCGCCTGCGGGGCGCCCATGGTCGAGGTGGCTGACGTCGACTCCGCGATGGCCGATACGGCTACAGCGGCTACCGCAGAGCCGGTGCAGAGTCGCCGCGGGTGATTTCTCGCCCCGTCATCGGGCTCATCAGTGTCTGAACCCGTCACCGGGGGCCGTTGCCATGAGAATTACCATGGCCCGGGTCAGATGAGCTGGCCGACGGTGGGGCGTCGGCCAGCTTTCGGCTGCTACGAGATGAACGCCCCTCGATGGCTCCGTCACCGCGGCGTACATCCACCAAGCTCCCCGGGGAAGCACTGGAGCCGCACCACATCGACCTCTTCAACGACGCCGACTTCCCGGGAAGGAAGCACAAGCTTTCGGCCTGTCCGGCCTTCCCACCAGGAGCGATCCGCGGTCAACCGGACTGACCTGCCGTGAGTCAGTGCCTCCTCGCCCGCGAGAGGGCGGCCACTGACCAGTCCCAGGAACGATACGAAGGCGTTCAAGAGGGCATTCACCAGCGAGACTGGGAGAGTACTGGTAGCGTCTTCCCAATGGAGACCACCATCGACGCGGTCGGACGGATCGTCGTGCCGAAGCCGCTGCGTGAGGCCCTTGGCCTGGTAGCTGGGTCCACCGTGGACATCTCCTTCTACGGTGCTGGGCTCCAGTTGGTCCCGACAGGGCGGACGGCTCGGCTGGTCGAGGAGTCCGGCGTGCTGGTCGCCACGGGGGACACGATGATCGACGACGACATCGTGTTCGGGCTCATCGACACGGGTCGGCGGTGACTGCGCCGATCGCGGTGGACACGAGTGTCGCGGTACCGCTGTTAGTGCAGACGCATCAGGCGCATGCCGCCGTCGTTCGCTGGTGGGATCATCGAGAGATCGCCCTCAGCGGTCACGCGGTGGCCGAGACGTATTCCGTTCTCACTCGACTGCCCGGTGACCTTCGAGTCGCACCCGCAGACGCCGCACGGCTGCTCAACGAGCGCTTCGCCCAGCCGCTGCTCCTCGACCCCGATGTGGCCCGGCGTCTTCCGGATGTGCTCGCTGAGCTGGGTATCGCGGGTGGCGCTGTGTATGACGCGCTCGTCGCGCTGGCCGCAGCCGGCCACGGGGCGGAACTGGCCACCCGCGACGCCCGCGCCAAGCCGACGTACGAGGCGGTCGGCGTCCGTGTTCTTGTCGCGGGCTGACCCGCCATCAAATCCGCGCCGCACACCCCTTCAGCGCGCCGGGTTCGGTCACACCGACATCGCTGGCCGTTCGACGAGCCCGAGGGGCCACCCTCCCCTTCGATGCATGTCTCAAGCGTCGTTCGTTCGCTTCCTGCAGCCATCACGTCCCGGCACTCCACCCGCTGGCGCCACGCCCGCCCCTGCGCCACCGTCGACGTCCCGAGGGAGCTAGACCGGCAGACCGGCCCGGTAGGCTATCGCGCGCAGCTCCCGGCTGGGATGCTCCTGCGGGTTCAGGCGCTCCGCGATGGCGGCGGCACGCTCATAGTCCCTGACCTCCAAACGCCGCCGCCATTCGCCAGAGACCCACGTTGGTCGGGCCGAAACCCATCAGATAGGCGTTGCCCTGGCCGGTGCGTTCCGCCAGCTCACCGGCGTAGCTCAGGGCCGCCTCGACCTAGGCTGGCTGTCTTTCGCCGCCGCCACCAACGACCGCGATAACCCAGCATGCCGGCCAACTGCATCGACTCCGGGCTGTTCGTCGGCACGGTCACCGAGTCCAGCTCCTCCTGTGCCAGGTCGAACGCTCCAGCCGCGAGCATCTCGATGACGCCGCCCCAGGCCGCGATGCCCAGCGCAATCGGTTGGTCACGGTGCTGGGCCGCCTGGTGGGCCAGCGTGGCGGCCTCTCGTCTCAGATCGAGCGGAGCGCCTGTGATGTAGAGCCATCCGCGAGTGGTCTGGGCATGAAACAGCACCGCAAAGTCGAGCAGCTCGGCCACGTTCCGCCCAGCCACCAGGGTGCTGTGCAAGTCCCGGACCATGCCCGGCAGCACGATACCGCGACTGTCGTAGTCCATGCTCTCTACCGCGCTCTCTACCGCCCTGGCTCTCGCCCGCAGCTCCTCGATAGTGACCACGTGCCCGCCAGGCCGGTTGCGGTTGACCGCCATCAGAGCCAGTCGCACTTTCTCGACAGCCGCGTAGGCACCACCGTTAGCAGGTGCGCCCGCTTAGCACAGCTTGATCCAAACCGCCATTCGGAGCCGAATCGAGGTTTTGAGCACCCTGTAGAGCGCTATTAGGAGCCGAATCGCGGTCCGCGCGATCACCCGCGACGGGGCGGGTGACGATCATTTAATGCGTTACCGGACTACGGGAAGGGCTGGCGTGCGCTGAGGACCGGCGCTCCTCGGCCAGATGATCAACGACGGTGGTACTGTTCGCCGTCAAATCGAGCGTCCTCGGGCCGCGTTTGGCGGCCAGAGGTAGGACGGGTGAGCTGTGGAGGGGCTGGCGTGGCGTCGATCGTATGAAGCGGGGGTCGGGTCGGCGGGTCGTTGCAGCTGGCATGAGCTACATGCTGCTGACCGCGCTCTGAAGGGCACCCCGGTACTGGTGCGATCGGTGGTACTGGTGCGATCGGTGTTGCGGGCCGCTGCGGGCGGCGGTGTTCGCCGCGGTCTGTGTGGCTCTGGCGGCGACGGGCCATGCGCTGGCGGCGGATGCGCCGGTGGGGCCGCTGGCACTCGCCGCCGGTTTCTTGGCGGTCTTCGGCGTCGCGGTGTTCGCTGACCGCCGTGAGTTGTCCCAGGTCGCGATCACGGTGGGCCTGCTCAGTGGTCAGCTCGGGCTACATCTGCTGTTCCGAACCCCCCCGCCCCCGAACCCCCCCGCCCCCGAAACGGAGTGCTCCAGTCATGTCCTATGTCTTCGCGCAGTTCAAGCGCCGCGCCGCCGCCGTCGGTGTGCTCGCCGCAGCGGCTCTGATCGGACTCCCCGGTGTTGCCTCCGCGCACGTCACCGCACAGCCAAGGGAGGCCGAACAGGGCGGCTTCGCCAAGGTCTCTTTCCGGACCCCCAACGAGCGGGACACCGCAGGTACGGTCCAGCTCGAGGTGACCCTGCCAGCGGAGCACCCGATCCCGTTCGTTTCGACGAGGCAGATCCCCGGCTGGACGGTCGCGGTGGAGCGGACAAGGCTCGAGACGCCGGTCCAGACCAGCGACGGCGAGGTCACCGAGGCCGTCACGAAGATCATCTGGAGTGGCGGACGGATTGCGCCGGGAATGTTCGAGGACTTCGACACGTCGATGGGCCCGCTGCCGACCGACACCGATCAGCTGGTGTTCAAGGCGCTGCAGACCTACGACAACGGCGAGGTCGTTCGCTGGATCGAGGAACGGCAGGAGGGCGCCCCCGAGCCGGAGTACCCGGCCCCGGTGCTGACGCTCACGAAGGCCGTCGAAGAGGAAGCGACCGCCGCCCCGGCAGGGCACTCGGCGGACCACGACGAGGGAGCCGCGCTCGAGGTCGGCGTCATCGGCGCCGTGCTCGGGGTGATCGGCACGGTGCTCGGGGTACTGGCCCTGCGCAGGAGACCTGGGCCGGGCGCGGGCTGAACATGCTTGACCGTCGCGGGTCGGGGCGGACCGGCCGCTGGCAGCTGCGCGCCGCGGTGGTGCTCGCGCTCACCGCGGTGGCGTGGCTCGTCGGCGCCGGTTCCGCCTCGGCGCACGCCGCGCTCGCCTCGACCGACCCACCGGCCGACACGGTGCTGTCCAGCGTGCCTACCCACGTCCGGTTGACCTTCACCGAGCCGGTGCAGGTGGCCACGGGTGGTGTGCGGGTCTTCGACCCCGACGGCCGCCAGGTCGACAACGGCCAGGTCATCCACCCGGACGGGGACGGGCCCGTCGTGCAGGTCGGCTTACGACCCGTCACGGCGCTCGGCAGCTACACGGTGTCCTGGCGGGTGATCTCCACCGATTCGCACCCGGTGGCCGGTGCGTTCACCTTCTCCGTCGGCCATCTGAGCGCGACGGCGCCTCCTGACGGTGTGGCGCCGTCCGATGGTGACCCGACGGTGTCGGCGCTCTACGTGGTGGTCCGTGTACTGGCCTTCGGGGCGTTCGCCGTGCTAGTTGGAGCGGTGGCGTTTGCGCTGATCTGCGGGCCGGGGTGGCTGCACCAGACCGCGGTGCGCAGGCTCGCCTTCGGTGGCTGGGGCGGGCTGCTGGCGGCGACCCTGGCCGCCCTCCTATTGCAAGGGCCGTACGGCTACGGGCTCGGGCTTGGTGCGGCGCTGTCCCCCGGCATGATCGCCAGCACACTGGACCTGCGGATCGGTGCCGCGCTGGCCGCCCGGGTGCTGCTGCTCGGCGTGATCGTGGTCTACCTCGGTGAGCTGGTGGCCCGGCTGCCGAGCGCCCGGTGCCGGGCGCGGATGGTGTTCGCGGCGGTCGGGGTGGTGCTCGCGGCCTCGCTGGCCACGACGTGGGCAGCCGCCGGGCATGCGGCGTCCGGGATCCAGCCCGCGATCGCGGTGCCCGTCGACGTGCTCCACCTGCTGGCCATGGCGGTGTGGCTCGGCGGGCTCGCGGTGCTGACGGTGCAGCTGTGGCCCCGGCCTGCGGCCGACGCCGCGCCTGGCGGGGAGCTCGCCGCGGCGGTCGGGCGGTTCTCCCGGATCGCGTTCGGGTGCGTCGTCGTGCTCATCGGCACCGGCACCTACCAGTCGTGGCATCAGCTGGGCAGCTGGTCGGCCTTCGTCACCACGGACTACGGGCGGTTGTTGCTGGTCAAACTGGTCTTGGTGGCCGTGATTATCGGGGCTGCCACGTTCTCTCGTCGGACAGCTGGCCGGCTGCGCGCCCCGCTGTCCGACGCCCCGCTGCCCGACGCTGCGACCATCGCTGCGGTCGTCGAACCTGGTGGGCGGCCCGTGCAGATACTGCCACCGCAGACGCAGCTGTCGACGACCCCGACGCGCGCGGTGCTGCGTCGCTCGGTTCTGGTGGAGACGGTGGTAGCGGCGGTCGTGCTGGCCGTGACTGCGGTGCTGGTCAACACCGAGCCGAGCCGCACCGGACTGGCCGACGTGGCGGGACCGCTGCGCACCACCGTCTCCTTCGACACCGGGGGACCTTCGGGCGCAGGCACGATGGAAGTGCTGGTCGACCCGGCGCGGACCGGCCCCAACGACGTCCGGGTCATGGTCCGCGATCCCAGCGGGGCGGCCCTCGACGTTGCCGAGCTCAATGTGGCGCTCACGATGCGCGAGCGGAACCTCGGCCCGCTGCGGCTTGCGATCGGCCGCGACGGCACCGGAAGCTACCGGGCGAGCGGACAGCTCCCGGTGGCGGGCACCTGGCAGCTCACGTTGACCGTGCGCACCTCCGAGATCGACCAGACAACAGTGCGGGTGCCGGTGGAAGTTCACACTCCGGCGGACTGTGGGGCTACTTCCGCTGCCGACCGAGCTCGGTGAAGGCTGGCTTGAGCCGATCTTGACTAAGAGAGGGGTGCGCCCTGTTATCGTCGCGCGTCAATGAGCCGGGTGCGGTGGGTGTGAAAAGCATGCTAAAGTCATGCTTATGGCAACCTTGCAGGTGAAGGATGTTCCGGACGACCTGCACCGCGAGCTGCGGCGTCGTGCCGATCTCGACGGGCTGAGCATCCGGGATTATCTGCTGCGCCTGATCCGAAACGACCAACAACGCCCACCCGCGACGGAGTGGCTGGCACGCCTTCGTCAGCTCGAGCCGCTCGATCTCGGTGCACCCGCCGCGGACCTCGTCCAGGCCGACCGTGGCGCGCGAGACCTCGAATCGTTGCCCGAACAGCGCCAATCGTGATCGTGATCGACGCGAGCGCGTTTCTCGAGGTGCTCATGCGCTCGACGTCCGGGTTGGCCGTGGAGGCGCTGCTGAAGGACACGGTGGCCCCCGAGCTGCTGGATGCCGAGGTGTTCCATCGACTGGTCCGCGCCGAACAAGGCGGAGCACTGCAGCCGGCACAGCTCGAAGAGCGCCTGGCGCTGCTCCATGACGCTCCGATCGAACGGGTCCCCTGCCGGGAGCTGCTCACCACGGCCCGCCACTTCGTCACCGCGATGTCCGGCTACGACGCGCTCTACGCCGCTCTCGCGGGAAGCTTGCGATGCCCGCTGGTCACTACGGACGGGCGCTTAGCGCGTACCGCAACAACACAGTTCGGCCTCACCGTGACCCATGTTCCGACCAGTGGCCGGTGATCTTTAGCGCTGCGCGGCCGGTCACAGCCGGGAGGGCCACCGGCACGCCGAAGGCGTGCACCGGGATGGCCAGCTTCGTCACCGCCACCCTCGGCGCACCCGCCGTGGCACCCGGACTGATCGAGGGCATTTCCGAAGGCATGGCCGGCGCGGGCC
Source organism: Pseudonocardiales bacterium (assembly GCA_052390495.1). Classification (GTDB taxonomy): domain Bacteria; phylum Actinomycetota; class Actinomycetes; order Mycobacteriales; family Pseudonocardiaceae. The sequence continues at coordinate 207 of JBQTGW010000383.1, read as the reverse complement.
GGTTTGTGGGCGGTGCGTTGGCCGATGATCCGGGACGACGTCGCGCTCGCGATGCTCGGGTGGGCCTCGAGTGCATCGGAGTCACGCTGAGAGGCTCGGTGTGCCGATGACGAGCCGGATGGTGAACCCATCGTCATCCCTGCCGAGGGTCACGAGGCTGCACATGTGGTGGGTGAGCCACAGGCCCACGCCGCCTGAGGAGCCGTT
>JBQTGW010000382.1:0-12401 GCA_052390495.1 Pseudonocardiales bacterium | reverse complement strand
CTTCGAAGTTGATGAGGCTGCGCCAGAGTTGGGGCAGGCCGGGTTGGCGGGTCCACCAGCCGCGTTCCTCAGAGCGGCGGAGCAGGTCGAGCAGCTCGTCGCGGACGGCGACGGGTACCTGGTAGAGGCCGAGTAGCGAGGCGACGTCTTCGCTTTGCAGGCCGCTGTTGCCGGTCTCGATCCGGCTGATCTTGCTGGTGGACATGCCTATGCGCTTGGCGACGTCCGCGCCGGAGAACCCGGCCTGCTCCCGCAGTGTGCGCAGTTCGGCGGCGACCTGGCGGGATCGGATCGAGATGTGTGAGTTACCGGACATGCTTAAGCCCCTCCGCTCCGTGTGCGAGCGCTCACTATTGCACTACCGACTCCGATGATCCAAACACCCGATTGGCCTATTGATTGCAGCTAATGCAACGCTCGATGGTCCGCACATGGACAAACCAGAGATCAACAGAGCTGATATCGAGCGGAAGTTTATGGACGAGACGGTGGTCGAGAAGACCTGGGAGATTCCAGCCCATGGCGGGAAGGGGCCGGTCACCATCACGCTGCGGATGCCGGAGGTGACGATCACCGACTCACAGGGCAGGCATATCGTGATCTCGCCCGAGCAGGCTGAACTGGTGAGCACCCGGGTTGGAGACATCGCCTACTGGATCGAGGATGCGGCGAAAGTCGGCGACGAGGACGACTGATACAGCGCTCCCGCCACAGTGCTGTCGAGCGGGGTTGGTAGCAGTTACGGGTGGCTGCGACGACGGTTGGTGGTCCTTCAAGGACACCTTGTTTAAACCCGTGCGGCAGACTGGCTGGGGAGTGCCGTCGTCGAGAGGAGTGGCCCGTGACCGCCTCGGTTGAGCGGGGGACCCGGCAGGAGGCTGACACCGACGTGCTGGGCGTCGCCCGGGAGCAGGTGCTGGAGCGCGGCGAGGGACTGTCGGAGCAGCAGGTGCTGGTCGTGTTGGAGCTGGGCGAGGACCGGCTGGAGGAGTTGCTTGCGCTGGCGCATGAGGTGCGGATGCGCTGGTGCGGCCCGGAGGTCGAGGTCGAGGGCATTGTCAGCGTCAAGACCGGCGGCTGCCCGGAGGACTGCCACTTCTGTTCGCAGTCCGGGCAGTTCAGCTCACCGGTGCGCGCGGTATGGCTGGACATCCCGGGGCTGGTGCAGGCTGCCAAGGAGACCGTGGCCACCGGGGCGACGGAGTTCTGCATCGTCGCCGCGGTGCGTGGGCCGGACCAGCGGCTGCTGTCGCAGGTACAGGCCGGGATCAAGGCGATCCGCGCCGCACCGGAGACCGCGGAGATCAACATTGCCTGCTCGTTGGGCATGCTCACCCAGGCGCAGGTGGACGAGCTGGCCGCGATGGGCGTGCACCGCTACAACCACAACCTGGAGACCGCGCGCTCGCATTTCCCGAACGTTGTGACGACCCATACCTGGGAAGAGCGCTTCGAGACGTTGCGAATGGTGCGCGAAGCCGGGATGGAGGTGTGCTGCGGCGGCATCATCGGGCTGGGGGAGACGGTAGCGCAGCGGGCGGAGTTCGCCGCGCAGCTCGCCGCGCTGGAGCCCGACGAGGTGCCGATGAACTTCCTCAACCCGCGGCCCGGTACCCCGCTGGAGGACCAGACCGTGCTGGCCGGCACCGACGCACTGCGCACCATCGCGGCCTTCCGGCTGGCGCTGCCGCGGACGATCCTGCGCTTCGCGGGCGGCCGGGAGATCACGCTGGGTGATCTGGGTGCCCGCCAAGGCATGCTGGGCGGTATCAACGCGATCATCGTCGGCAACTATCTGACGACGCTGGGTCGTCCGGCGGAAAGTGACATCCAGATGCTCGGCGAGCTGCAGATGCCGATCAAGGCGCTGGGTGAGACGTTGTGACCTTCTGCGACGCCTGCGGTCGCCCATTGGGGGAGGGCCAGGCTGCGCAGCAACAGCATCTCGCCTGCATACGACGCCGTGCCCTGGAGCCGCCGCGGTACTGCCCGCAGTGCGCGCGTCGGATGGTGGTGCAGGTGACGCCGTCGGGCTGGTCGGCGCGGTGTAGCGCGCACGGTGCCCTCGGCGCGGCGGACCCGGAGTTGGTGTGAAAACGGAGATCCAGACGGTCCGTCAGCCCGGTGTCGCGGAGCTGCCGCCTCGGGTGGTGGTTCGCGCTGACGTGCTGCCTGCGTGGCGAGTGCTGTGCGCGGTGGCTTTGCTGGGGCTGCCGCTGGGCTGGCTGTGGTCCCGGCTTGCCCCGCCGGAGGTGGTCCGCGTGGTCGTCGACCCCGCCAGCGGCCGGGTCGGGATACTTCCGCTGCTCGGGCAGAGCGAGCACCGATTCGACGCACTGGCCACCTTCGTGTTACTCGGTATCGCCGCTGGACTGCTCATCGGTGCGACGCTGTGGCTGCTGCGGCGCAGGCGTGGTCCGGTGGCCCTGCTGGCCGCCGTGCTCGGCTCGCTGGTCGCTGCGTGGTTTGCGATGTACTTCGGCCTGACGTTGGCGGGCTGGCGCTACCCGCTCGGCGATGCGCCGCAGCCCGGTGACGTGCTCACCCGGGCGCCCGTACTGGAGTCGGACTGGGTCGTGGTCGTGCCACCCTTCGGCGTCGCGATTGCCTACAGCCTCATGGTGGCCTGGAACAACACCGACGACTTGGGGCGGAGCCCCCCGTGAGTGGCGATGGTGGCTATAGCAACGATTGGCACTCACGGGTTATCCACAGGTGTTGCAGGTGCGGAGTGGTCCGTGCCAGCCTGCGCGGTGCAGTACTGCGGCTACCTCGGTGGCGACTCCGCAGGGGTCGTTGGTGACCTCGTCCCAGCCGTAGACCAGGCGGTGGCGGGCGGCGAGTTCGGCGGCGTTGTCTCGTCGGCGGTCCCGGAAGGCCACTTCGGGAGCGTCGTGGAAGGCCCGGCCGTCGAGCCGGATGGTGAGCGGGATGCCGATCGGGTCGTAGCTGACGTCCTCCCACAGGGTCCGGCCGTCCACCACGAGGGGCTGTTGGCGCTGCCCGGTCGGCAGCGCGTGCGCCCCCTCGACGTCGCAGGCATACCGTTGTTCCAGGGCCGACTGCACGCCGTCAGCCAGCAGGCGCAGCGCGTCGGCGAGGGCCTTGCCGTAGCGTCGCGGGCGGCGCGCCTCGATCCGCCATTGCAGGTCCCGGACCGGCACCCGGCCCGTGGTGGCCAGAGCGACGAAGCGCCGCAGGCCCCCTCGTGCGGTGGGCTCGCTGGTTGCCAGGTCCAGAACGGTGTCGGCCTTGCTGGTCCGCGGCGGATCTGTGGTTACCACGAGGTGGGGGAAGGCACGGGAACGGTGCACCACAACGAGCGGTGGTTGCGATACCGCCGAACAGCCGTAGGGCACTGTGATGTGCACAGGTTCGAGCGGGTCGATCCGCTGCATGCGCCACTCCTCGGCGGCCGTTGCGTGGCTGAGCACCGCCCGCGGCCCCCCGTAGAGCAGTGCCGCGGTGATCCTCGCGGTCCTGGTGAGCGGACCGGTGAACGTGGCGTAAACGCGCGGCAGCACCCGCCGCCAGCGCTGGGCGGCGAGGTTGGCGACGACCACAGCCGGCTCGATGCCGAGCAACCGCAGCTGATCGGTGTCGAGCAGCCCCTGCTGGTCCCGCACCACCTGGTGCCAGACGAGCGGGGTCACGTGGTCGCAAGGCAGGCGCGGACGATGATCGTCGATCACGATTGGTGACGATCACATGTCCGACCTGTAGATCGACACCCCTATGTGATCAATTTGTGGACGACACCCCCGCCTGTGGATAACCCGTGAGTGGCAATGGTGGCTATAACAACGATTGCCACTCACAGGACCCGAAGGGTCAATTGCGCGTCGTCTCCACCGCGAACTGGGTCAGCGGCACCGGCACCGCCCGCCATGCCTGCAAAAAGGCCGCTTCCCGGATCAGCAGGCTGCGCACCAGGCGAAGCCGCTGCGCTGGACAGCGCTCCTCGAGCAGGGCTTGGCGGTCCTCCATGGTGAGCAGGCAGTCCGAGGCGAGCAGGTACGACAACGCCGCGGTAGTGACGCCCTCGGGGGGTTCCGCCCAGTCCCCGTGTTGCCACGCCGTCGCGCAGTACCGCTGGTGGGCTGCTCGGGCCGAGGCGGCCAGCATCGGTAGCAGCATCCGATCCTCCGCGGGGAAGTCCTCGTCCGGCACCCGCTCGATGCTGCCGACGAGGTAGGGCGCTGAGGTGTCGTCGATGTCGAGTACCCGGAACCGCTTCTGCCCGCGGGTGACGATGTCGAAGCGGCCATCGGGCAGTCGGCGAGCCTCCCGCAGCATCGCGGTGCACCCGATGTTGTGCGTCTCCTGCGCGTCGCCCTCGTGGCCACTTTCCCGAAGCGCGATCACGCCGAAGCTGCGCCCAGGCACCGCACCAGTCACAAGATCAACGGTCAGCTGGCGATAGCGGGGTTCGAAGATATGCAGGGGCAGCGACGCGCCCGGCAGCAGCACAGTGCCCAGCGGAAAGAGGGGAAGCGTCTCGGCCATAACACAACGTTACGACGAGATGGGGGGATCCGCTTGCTGGAGTGGTTCACTTTCGGGGGACGGCCCTGACAGTGCAGCGACCGTTGGTCTCAATTCGGGCGGTCGCAGCACGGCGAACGGGTCCGTCACCCGCATGCCGCGCTCAGCAAAACGGTACAGGGCCGCTGGGCGCCCACCAGCGGGTCCGGGCGCGGCGGTGCCACCGGTGGGGACCAGTACTCCCCGGCGGGACAGCACCCGCTGCAGGTTGGTCGCCGACACCCGGTGCCCCAGTGCCGCGGAATACAGCTCTCGCAACGCGGACACGGTGAACTCGGGCGGAGCCAGCGCGAAGCCCAGGTTGGTGTAGGACAGCTTGGCGCGTAGCCGGTCCCTGGCGCGACGCACGATCGGACCATGGTCGAACGCGGTGGTTGGTAGCCCTTGCAGGGCACCCGAGACCGGGTGCCAGGCCGTGTCGTCAGGCAGTACGGGATCGGACACACACGGCACCAGCCCGAGAAACGCGGTGGCTACGGTGCGCCTGCCCGGCATCCGGTCCGGTGCGCTGAACACCTCCAGCTGCTCGATATGTGCCACCTCGCGCACGTCCACCTTCTCGGCGAGCTGGCGCAGGACGGACGCCTGCACGTCCTCGGAGTCGCGGAGCCGCCCGCCCGGCAGCGCCCAGCGCCCAACGTCCGGTTCGATTCCGCGACGCCACAGCAGCACCTGCAGCTGCGCGTCCCGGACCTGCACCACCGCGGCCAGCACCTCGTGCATCGCGAACCCGACGCTGTTACCATCCATGTTTTCGATTCTAAGGCGAAAACTGGGGCAGCGACCAGCGTGACCCAGCGCTGGCGGATGAGGAGGCGACATGGCCGCTACTGCCGTTCCGGAGCGGACCAATGCCGGCCATCCCGGGCCGGACGCGAACCGAGCTTGGCGGGAGGAGGTGCGCGAGCTCGCCCGGCAGCGCGACGCGGTGCTACTCGCGCACAACTACCAGGTGCCCGAGATCCAAGACATCGCCGACCACGTGGGGGACTCGTTGGCGTTGTCCCGCCTCGCGGCACAGGCCCGCGAAAGCACCATCGTGTTCTGCGGGGTGCACTTCATGGCCGAGACCGCCAAGATCCTGGCGCCGGACAAGACCGTGCTCATCCCCGACGCCCGCGCCGGATGTTCGCTGGCCGACTCGATCGACGCCGAGCAGCTGCGAGCCTGGAAGCGGGAACACCCGGGAGCTGCGGTGGTGTCCTATGTGAACACCACCGCCGAGGTGAAGGCCGAGACCGACATCTGCTGCACCTCGTCCAACGCCGTCGAGGTGGTCGACTCGATCCCCGCGGACCGCGAGGTGCTTTTCCTGCCCGACCAGTTCCTCGGCGCGCACGTCCAGCGCATCACCGGACGTCAGAACCTGCACATCTGGGCAGGCGAGTGCCACGTGCACGCCGGGATCAACGGTCCCCAGCTGGCCGCCCAGGCCGCCGCCGCACCCGAAGCCGAGCTCTACATTCACCCGGAATGCGGGTGCGCCACCAGTGCGCTGTACCTGGCAGGTGCGGGTGCGGTGCCCGCCGAGCGGGTCCGGATCCTGTCCACCGGCGGAATGCTGGACGCGGCCAGGGAGACCGCCGCCCAGGCCGCCGCAGCTCCAGGGACCGCTGCCCGCGAGGTGCTGGTCGCCACCGAGATCGGCATGTTGCACCAGCTCCGGCGCGCCGCTCCCGACGTCGAGTTCCGTGCCGTGAACGAGCGCGCTTCCTGCCGTTACATGAAGATGATCACTCCGGCCGCGCTGCTGCGTTGCCTGCGCGAGGGCGTCGACGAAGTGCACGTTGCTGCCGACATCGCCGCGCGGGCGCGCGGCGCGGTACAGCGCATGATCGCCATCGGCCGTCCGGGTGGCGCCGAATGACGGATTGGGAACTCACCGTGGACCTCGCCGTGGTCGGTACCGGCGTCGCCGGGCTGACCGCCGCGTTACGCGCCGCCGAGCTCGGCCTGCGCGTGGTCGTGGTGACCAAGGCCGCGGTCGACGACGGCAACACCCGGTGGGCGCAGGGCGGCGTCGCCGTCGTGTTGCCCAGCACCGAGGACAGCAGCACCGGGGACAGCGTGGAAGCACACGTGGCCGACACGCTGGCCGCAGGCGCGGGGCTCTGCGACGAGGCCGCCACCCGCCGGATCCTGGCCGCTGGCCCGGCCGCGGTCAGCACGCTGCGCGCTCGCGGTGCCGTCTTCGACAGCGTTTCCAGGGGCGGCGGCGGGGGTTTGGAGCGCACCAGGGAGGGCGGCCACCGCGCCTTCCGGGTGATCCACGCAGGCGGTGACGCCACCGGGGCCGAGGTCGAGCGGGCGCTGGTCTCGGCGGCCCACGGGTTGCCAGTGCTGGAGCGTCACTCGGTCACCGATGTGCTGTGCGACGAAACCGGCCGGGTGGCAGGCGTGGCGTTGCTCGGTGACGGATGTCACGGCGACGGATGCCACGGTGTGCTGCGCGCCAGGGCGGTGCTGCTGGCCACTGGCGGGCTCGGCCAGCTCTACGCCGTGAGCACCAACCCCGAGGTGGCCACGGGCGATGGGGTGGCGCTGGCGCTGCGCGCTGGTGCGGTAGTCGCCGATCTGGAGTTCGTGCAGTTCCACCCGACAGTGCTGCACGCCGGGCCCAGCTCGGGGGGCCGGCGGCCGTTGGTCACCGAGGCGGTTCGCGGCGAGGGCGCCGTGCTGCTGGATGCCACCGGCAGGCCGGTGATGACCGGCCTGCATCCGCTCGGTGACCTTGCCCCACGAGATGTGGTGGCCGCCGCGATCACCAGCCGGATGGCCGCGACGGGTACCGACCACGTGCTGCTGGACGCCACCCACCTCAGTGGTTTCCACCGCCGCTTTCCGACGGTGCACAGCGCCTGCCTGGTGGCAGGCGTGGACCCGGGCCGGGAGCCGATCCCGGTGGCCCCGGCCGCGCACTACCTGTGCGGCGGCGTAGTCACCGACCCCTGTGGCCGAACCACGGTGCCCGGGCTTTACGCCGCGGGCGAGGTGGCCCGAACCGGTCTGCACGGGGCCAACCGGCTGGCCTCCAACAGCTTGCTGGAAGGCCTGGTGATGGGGTCCCGATCGGTGGATGCGGTGGCTTTCGACCTGATCGATTCCGCTCGACCTGGCCCGCCAGTGCAGGTCAGCGACGTACGCCTGGTTGCCGACCGGGACGCGCTGCGGCGGGCGATGAGCGCGCACGCAGGCATCGGGCGCGACGCCGCCGGACTGGCCGCTGCCTCCCGGGTCGTCGGCGCCACTACCCCGCGGCCGCTACGGACCCGGTGCGATGCCGAGGACGCCGGGCTCACGCTGGCCGCGGCGGCGGTGCTCGCCGCCGCCACAGCCCGCACCGAGACCCGGGGTTGTCATGTCCGCAGCGATCACCCGTTGGTCTGTCCGGAGTGGCGGCGCAGCCTCGTGGTGACTCTTGATGACGTCGGCTGGCCGGTGCCTGCCGAGCCCATGGTGGTCGGCGGAGCGGCGTGACGCTGGTCGGCGCGGAGTTGTCCGCGGCGGGTCTGGACGTCGATGACGTCCACCGGGTGATCAGTACCGCGCTGGCCGAAGACCTGCGCTATGGCCCGGATGCCACCAGCGCGGCCAGCGTCGCGGCCGGAGCCGTCGCGGTGGCCACGGTCTCCCCGCGCAGCGGCGGCACGCTGGCCGGGCTGCCGGTGTTTCTCGCCGTGCTCGACGCGGTGCTCGGGGCGGGCGGGTACGAGATCATCGCCCGGCGCGAGGATTCCGAGCGGCTGGCGTCTGGTGACATCGCCTTGGCCGTCCGTGCTCCGGTGGCTGGCCTGCTCACCGCCGAGCGCACCGCCCTCAACCTGCTGTGTCACCTCTCCGGGGTCGCCACCGCCACCGCGGCGTGGGTAGCCGAGGTGGCCGGTACCGGTGCGGTGATCAGGGACACCCGCAAGACCCTGCCCGGGCTGCGGGCGCTACAGAAATACGCGGTGCGCTGCGGCGGCGGGGTCAACCACCGGATGGGGCTCGGGGACGCGGTGCTGATCAAGGACAACCACGTGGCCGCCGCCGGATCGGTGACCGCCGCCGTCGCCGCCGTCCGGGCACACGCCCCGCACCTGTTCTGCGAGGTGGAAGTCGGCACCCTCGACGAGCTCGACGAGGCACTGGTCGCCGACGTGCCGCTGGTGTTGCTGGACAACATGACGGTTGCTCAGTGCGCCGAAGCGGTCCGCCGTGCCGCCGGCTCTGCCACCGAACTGGAGGCATCCGGCGGCCTGACCCTTGATGTTGCGCGGGCCTACGCCGCCACCGGGGTGCGCTACCTCGCGGTGGGTGCCCTCACTCACTCAGCCTCAGCCCTGGACCTCGGCCTGGACTTGTCGTGAGTGCCCGGAATTGTCAGACCTGAGCCGTACCGTCCTGCCTACCGATACCGACGAGAGGCGGACATCATGACCAGAGCCAAGCAGGCCGTGACCGGCGAGCGCGCCGACCTGCTGGAGACGTTGGCCAAGCACCGGTACTTCCTGCGCTACACCGCCCGCGACCTCACCGACGAGCAGGCGGCACAGCGCACCACCGTCAGTGAGCTGTGCCTGGGCGGCCTGATCAAGCACGTCACGCTCACCGAGCAACAGTGGATCAACTTCATCCTCGACGGCCCCTCAGCGATGGGCCACTGGGACGAGGAGGATGAGGAGAGCGGGTATGACTGGGCGGCGGGGTTCAGCATGCTGGCGGGGGAGACGCTGGCCGGACTGCTGGACGAGTACGAGCAGGTGGCGGGCCGGACCGATGAGCTCGTGGCGACGTTGCCCGATCTGGACCTCTCCCACCCGTTGCCCGAGGCTCCCTGGTTCGAGCCGGGCGCGCGCTGGTCGGCGCGTCGGGTGCTGCTGCACGTGATCGCGGAGACCGCCCAGCACGCCGGTCACGCCGACATCATCCGCGAGTCCCTGGACGGCGCCAAGACCATGGGCTGATGATGCGCATCTGGACACGGCGGTCGCACTATTTGGTCGGGAGTTTCGCGCGCTGCAACTGGTCTGGGCCGACGACCGCGGCCACTGGCCATGGGAGCGCGGGTTCCGGGAACGCGAGGAGGACAACCAGTGCTCGGGCCGCGCCGCTCAGGTCAGCGTCGGCCATACGCCAAATACTGTCCGAGCATCCGAGCGGATACCGAGGTGCGAGCATGAGCCTGGATGTGACGACGGGATCGGGAGGTGCCGTGGCGACTGGTTACGAGTACAAGGTGGTGGAGCTTCGTGAAGGCTTGCTCGGCGGCAAGATGTCGGGTGACAAGCTCGAGAAGATCCTTAACGAGCATGCCGGTAATGGGTGGCAGCTCAAGGCCATCACCGCAGTCGAGGTGAAGGGCAGGATCGGGCCCGGTGGTGTCGACGGTGTACTCGTCACCTTCGAGCGTCCTCGCAGCTGACGCCCTACCACGACCAGGCCCTTGTCGCGGATCAGGCGGCTGGGCCTGTGGTCAGGTCGGCGGGCGCGGCGTGAACGCGACGTGCTCGTCGTCGCCTGGCTGGACGACGAGGGCCGAGCCAGCCGACACCTCGTGCCAGATGCCGGGGAGGTCACCGAGGGGCTCGGAGACGATCACGCGCGTCTCGTCGGAGAACTGCCGGAACTGCTCGTTGTCCGGGTAGAGCTCGCGCACGGCGCGGGCGTCGGCGCTCACGAACAGCGAGTTCACCACAGGCCCGCTGGCGTACCGGGCGGCGTACACACGCTCGCCGTCGCTCACCCCGACGGTCATCTGCAGTGGCTCAGCGACGCCGTGTCTGCGACCGGTCGCCTCGACGAACCAGGCCATGCGCTCGAGCGCAGCCAGCGGCTCGTCCTCGAGTCCGAACGTGAGGGCGAGGTGGAACATCAGCTCGGAGTCTGTCGTGCCCTGGATGCCACCGAAGAGGCCAGGGTCGACCTCGAGCACCAGGTCACGCCGCAGGCGCACATAGTCGTCGATGAACCCGTTGTGGACGAACAGCCAGCGCCCGTGCCGGAAGGGATGGCAGTTCGTCTGCTCGACCGGCGTTCCCGTCGCCGCGCGCACGTGGGCCAGGAACAGTGACGACCGGATCTGGCCCGCCAGCTCGCGCAGGTTGGCGTCGCCCCACGCTGGCGCGACGCTGCGGTACAGGCCAGGGGAGTCCCGGTCGCCGTACCACCCCAGGCCGAAGCCGTCGGCGTTGGGCAGGTTCCCCGTCAGCCGGCCCTGGCGACTCTGCTCGACGAGCGAGTACTTCGCGTCGTAGAGCAGCGCCTCCGGCCGGATCTCGTTCCCGAAGTAGGCCAGCCACCGGCACATGCGAGGAGCCTATCCGCCTAGGTAGGAGGGTTGTCGCCGAGCAGCGTCGCAAGCGCCGCATGCCACTGTTCGTGGATCTGGTCATCGCCGCGCACGTTCCCGACTATCACGCCACACACGGTGCAGAGTTTGCCTGCCGACCGGAACTCATAGTTCGGCGTGCGCCCGATCAGCTCACGTTCCCTGCCGTGGTCCTGCCCTGATCGACCAGCCTGGCTCACGGAAGCGCCCCGCACGGCACGCAGGCGGCGCGGTCGAGTAGCAGGTCCACCGCGGCGTCGTTGCGTTCGGTCTCGCGCTTGATCTCGGTGTCGGGTGGGTAGAAGCCGCCCTGTGCTTCGCTGGTCGGGTACATCTCGAAGGTGAAGGACCAGATGCCGTGCTCCGCCCACATCCAGTCGCCCACCGTGCCGTCGGTGATGTAGAGGTCGCTGGACTGCTGTGGGGTGTAGCCGTTGGTGGCGGCCATCGCCTCGCCCAGCTCGCGGAAGACCGCTGCGTCGGCGGCGTCGAGACCGGGTGCGGTGTCGTCGGTGGTGAAGCCGTAGGGCCAGAGCACGAGCTCGGAGTAGCTGTGGAAGTCGATGTGCGTGGTGATCTGCTGCTCGCCGTCGATCACCCGGCTGTTCACCCAGTCCCGGATCTGCGCAGTTTCCGGCGCGGAGAACGGGCCACGGCCGCGGTAGGTGTCGTCGGCTGGGTTGCCGCTGGACCCGCCGCAGCAGCCCCATAGAGTGCCCCAGTTGCGGTTGGGGTCGGTGCCGATTGCGCTGGTGCCCGGGTTTGGCTGCCGGTTCTTGCGCCAGAGCGCGAAGACGCCGCGCTCGACGTCGTACTCGGCGCCGTCCGGATTGACCATCGGCATGACCCAGACCTCGCGGGAGCCCACCAGCTCGGTGATCGCCGGATCGGTGCCGTAGCCATCGGCCAGACGCCGCACAATGTGCAGACACATCTCGACGGTGAGGTGCTCGCGGGCGTGCTGCGCGCAGCTGAACAGCACTTCGGGCTCATTCTCATCACTGCGCACCGCATCGCTGATCTTGACCAGCGGTAGCGAGCGGCCCTCGAACGAGCGGCCGTAGCTGGCGAGGGACACGACGTCCGGGTGCACCTCGGCAATGGCGCTCAGCTCGGTGGTGAGCTCGTCGTAGGTGTGGTAGCCGGTGAACCCGGGCGGGAAGCCGCTTGCCAGGGGCAGCGCCGGGAGCTCGGGCAGGGGCAGCTGGACCAGTTGTAGCCCGGAGGCCCGCAGCCGGTCCGCCTCCTCGGCGGTGGCGCGGATCTCCAGGTAGTCATGCCCACCGCCGAGCACGTCCACGCCCTCGTGGGCCACCGCGGTGCGCTCGGCGGGCGTGTCCACCCCCTCGACCCGATAGGTCGACACCGGATCGGGTTCGGGCTGCGGCGGCTGCGCCGCGGTCGCGGAGAGCGGGACGATCAGTGCGAGTGTCGCCAGCGTGGCGATCATGGCGACACGACGTAAGGGCATCCAGAACTCCACTCCATCGAGCGCTTTCTGCTGCATCCTGACTGCGGAGTGTCGCCATGGCAAGCCGTTTGGTGC
>JBQTGW010000381.1:0-8648 GCA_052390495.1 Pseudonocardiales bacterium | reverse complement strand
CGGGCGGACCTTGTGCTGATACGAGACATCTCCCGCCTGTCGGAGAACACCGATCAACTCCACGAGCTCATCAACGAGCACCGCCATCGGATTGCGATCAGTCGAGACGATCTGGGTCCGTCCCGGTAGCGGGTGGGCCACGCGTCCTTGGCCGGGCAGGTCTGTCCACGAGTGTCGTTCCGGATAACCGAACAGACGTGGCGGCGAGTGGAGCAGCGAGCCAGAGCGGAGGGCCGATCGGTGTCTGAGGTCGCCCGCGAGGCACTCGAACGCTGTTTGGAGGGCACGGGCTGATCAGAGCTTTGCGCAGCCGACCACCAGCTGGATCGGTATGCTCCAGGTCCGCTCGATGACCGTCACGTCGGCGAAGCCCGCTCGCTCTAGCAGCGTGGCGGTCTCCTCGGGTGTCCATGGATGGCCACCAGAGCGGACGATGCGCAGGGCGTTGAGCGCTTGGGGCAACGGCTCCGGTGCGGCTGCATACAACCCGGCGAACGCCCACCCACCCGATCGCAAAGCGGTGCGGGTGCGTTTCAGGGCTACTTGCATGACGTCGCGAGGCAGAAACGGGGCCGGTATCCAGGCGGCGTCGAACGTTTGCTCCTCGGCCAGGTCGCTCACCGACTGCTCGCGCAGCTCGATGCGGTCGGTCAGGCCGGCGTCGGTGATGTTGCGGCGGGCCAACTCCATCGCTGGCGCCCACGGGTCGATCCCGACGACCCGGATGGCCGGGAATGCCTGGCACATGGCCACGGCGAGCAACCCGACACCGGTCCCGACGTCCAGGAAGCGGGCGTCGTCGGCGCGCAGCCGGGTGTCAAGGTCGCGCAGTGTGGGCGCGACGCGCGTGACCAGACCGGCGACGAGCATCGAGGCGTGTCCCTGGTTCTGCAGCAGTTCTGGGTCGTCGTAGGTCCAGCCCGGTGGCCGGTCCGGGGCGTCGATGAGATCATCGGCCTGCCGCAGGAAGCTTCGGATGATGCTCACTGCGCGCCGCAGCTGGGACTCGGGGATCGACTCGATTGTCGCGGCATCGATCCCTAATTCGGTCACGACGGTCTGTAGCAGCGCGGCGACCTCCGGACCGGGATCCCGATCCTCCGTGTGGAGCCGGAGATAGGCGGTGAGAGCGGCGAGGGCCTCCACGGAGACGTTGAGCCGTTGGATCGTGCCGAGCAGCGCGTCAAAACTCATCGAAATTGTCCTGTGTCCGTAAGGTGTGAGCGGGTGGGGTCCACCGAGAGGCGGGCGGCCCGAACTTCCTAGCGCGCTGTCGACGGATCGTCATATCTTGCTCACCCAGAGGACGGCCGTCCACCCGCCCGGAGGTGGTGTGCTTGTGCGCTCCCGTCGTCTCCCTACCCGAGGTGTCCTGTGCTTCGACGAATCCTCCCAGTCGCCGCGACGCTGCTCGCCGCCGTCGCTGCGGCCGCCACGGTGACCGCCCCCGCCACCGCCGACCCCGCACCGGAAGCCACGCTCGTCGGCCGCGCGCTGCTGGCGCCCGACGCCAGCGCACCCGCACCCTTCCCTGGCGTGCCGGACACCGAACCTGCGCCTGCGCCGGGCGCCAGCCAGCCCGTCGGCGGCTTCTCGGCGTTGCTTGACGCCGCAGGCCGGAACACCTTCTGGGCCATGCCCGACAATGGGTTCGGCTCGAAGGCCAACTCCCACTCCTTCCTGCTGCGGGTCTACCGGGTGCACGCGGACTTCGAGACCGCGCGGGGCGGCAGCGGTGAGGTGCAGATCCTCGACTGGATCACCCTGCACGACCCCGACAAGCGGGTTCCGTTCGGCATCATCACCGAGGGCAGTGCCGAGCGTCTGCTCACCGGTGGTGACTTCGACCTCGAGTCGATGCGGGTGGCGCGGGACGGCACGCTGTGGTTCGGCGAGGAGTTCGGGCCGTTCCTCCTGCACACCGATGCCACCGGCAAGGTGCTCGAGGCCCCGATCCCGCTGCCCGACGTCGAGTCACCTGACAACCCGATCCCGACCCTCGGCACACCGAACCTCGGCCGTTCCAACGGCTTCGAGGCCCTCGCGATCTCCCAGGACCGCAAGACGCTGTACCCGATCCTGGAGGGGCCGGTGATCGGCGACGACCCGACCACTCGACGGGTCTACGCCTTCGATATCGCCAGCCGCCGCTATGTCGAGCGTCTGCCCGACTACCGGGTGGCGACCGCGGACCTACTGGTGTCCGACGCGACCACCCTCGACGGCAGGCGAGTAGTGGTGCTGGAGCGTGACGGCACGCAGGGCGCGGACGCGCGGCACAAGCGCGGGTTCGTCATCGACCTACACCGTCAGGCACCCGACGGCACCCTGGCCAAGCGCCAGGTACTCGATCTGCTCAACCTGCGCGACCCGGCAAAGATCTCACTGCCAGGCCGTCCGGGTGACATCGGGCTCGGTGATCCCTTCTCGATGCCTTATGTGACCATCGAGAGCGTGCTCCCACTCGGGGGCAACCGCCTGGCCATCGTCAACGACACCAACTTCGGCTCCACCGGCCGCAACCCGCAGCTACCCGACCCGAGCGACTTTATCGTTGTGCGGGTACCGGGGCTGCACGGAAAGGACGACAAAGACCGCCATTAATAATGTAGCCGGGCCAGGTACGGCACCGGCCCTACCACCGCGCTTCAGCCGCCCTCGCCACGAGCGTCCTCCGCTGATTCGATCAACACCAGATCAAGCAGGGACTCGGCGGGGGCGCCGCGCGCAGCCCCGTCGACGTCCGCATGCTTACCGAGTGCAGGCCCACCCAAGTCCAGTTCCTCCAGCCATTGCCAATCGAGCAGGTCAGCGTCCCGGATCTGGGCACCTCCGACGTATGCGCGGATCAGCCCGGCATCGGGATTGGCGGCATAGGGCACCAGGACGACCTGCGGCCAGAACAGATGCAGCTCGCTCCTCGGGTCGACCAGCAGATCACGGCGGAACTGGCTGTCCGCCAGCCGGCACACCATCACGTCGTCGGTCAAGCTCGCCCCGTAGCGGAAGGGATACAGCACCGCGTCGCCGAGATCGACGAGAAACGAACCGCGCGGGTGCCGCACGGACGCCCCGGGCAGGGCGCCCACCTCCCTGCCCATCTCGTACCAGACGAACCGCCACAGGTCGTTGCCGTAGGTGTGGGTATCAGTGCGGGGTCGCCCGAACTCGTAGGACTCACCCGCGGCGCGCACCCCGGCCCGCAACGCCCGGATCACCGCCGCCCGCACTGGATCAGCTCCAGCCACCGTGAAGATCACGTCAAGCTTGCTGCGCATGACAAGTGCCTCCTCACCCGACTGGCCCACCACCCAACCGGCCCCACCCAACCGGCCCCACCCAACGTAGCAAGCTGAGCCGACATAAGGACTCAGCGTTCCGGCGCGGGGGAATGGCTGCGGTTGAAGAGCGTGAAAAGGAAGATGAGCGACGGCACCAGCAGAGCCGCACCGAACACCAGGCTGATCAGCATCGCGCGGAGGGTGGCCGCTCCGGCAGCGGCGTCGTCGACGGTGAGCCCTGGCTGCAGGAGGTAGGGATACTGGGCGATGGCCCAGCCCCAGATGACGGCGGTGACCGCAAGGGCGGCGACCCCCCGAGCCAAGCCGGGTCGTCGGCGCAGGAGTAGGAAGATCGAGCCGATCCCGGCTGCCGCGGAGACCAGCACGGCGGGCAGGCCGCGCGAGATGAGGCCGTCGAAGAGCGCGGGTGCGTCGGCGCGGAGCACGGCGATACCGGCCAGCGCGACGCCGCCCAGCAGCATGGCGGTGACGATGCCGCGGCGACGGAAGTACTCGAGCAGCGCCACGTCGTGGTGGCGTGCAGCGTCGGCGCACAGGTACACGGCGGCGAGGTAGGCGCACGCGCCGACCGCGATCACGCCGCCGAGTATCGAGGTCGGGTTGAGCCAACTGGTGATCACATCCCCGGCGGCGATGCCCGGGGGAACCCGCCCCGAGGCCACCGCACCTGCGATGGTGCCGAGGAAGAAGGGGGTGGTCAGCGAGGAGAACGCGAACGACGCACCGAAGAACCGCTGGAGCCCGACCTGGTCGGCGTCGATCGAGTGGCGGAACGCGAACGCCGCCCCACGGGCAATCATGCCCAGCGCGGCCAGCGTGAGGGGGATGTAGAGGGTGGAGGCGATCGCCGCGAACGCCGGCGGAAAGCTGGTCCAGAGCACCACCAGGACGAAGATCAACCAGACGTGGTTGGCCTCCCAGACCGGGCCGATGGAGTGCTCGATGAGCCGCCGAGGTGCGCGTCCGCGCTCGGTGCCACCGGCCAGCAGATCCCAGAAACCGGCACCGAAGTCGGCACCACCGAACAGGGCGTAGGCCGTGAGGCCGATCCACATGATGGCCAGCACGGCCTCGGCCGCAGTCATGAGACGGCCTGCCGCTCTTCCGGCTCGGGCTCTTGCGGGGCGAGCGGCGCCTCATGCGCCCCGGCGAGCCGGCGCAGCACATACACCGTCATGACGGTGAGCACCAGGTAGACGGCGAGCACCAGGTAGAAGCCGTAGCGCAGGCCGGGCGCGGTGCTGACCGCGTCCCGGGTCAGCTGGATCTCGTAGACGATCCAGGGCTGGCGGCCCACTTCGGTGGCCACCCACCCGGCTTCCAGCGCCACCACCGCCGCCACCCCGGACAGCGCAACCGCCCGCAGGAACCACTTACTGCGTGGCATGTCGCGACGTCGCCACCAGGCCCAGGCCAGCCAGGCCGCAATCGCCAGCAGCGCGAATCCGATGCCGACCATCACGTTGTACGACAGGTGCACCACGTTCACCGGGGGACGCAGCTCGGAGGGCACCCGGTCCAGCCCGGCTATGAAGCCGTTCGGGTCATGGTGGATGAGCAATGACAGCCCGTACGGAATCTCGATCGCCCCGACCAGTTCGTCGTTGAGATAGATCCCGCCCAGGGACAACGGCTGTTGCGTCCCTGACTGGTAGAGCCCCTCCAGCGCGGCCAGTTTGGTCGGCTGGTATTTGGCCACCACATTGGCCAACCAGTCACCCACCCCGATCTGGATCGGGGTCGCGATCGCGGCGACGGTCAGCGGCAGCAGCAGGCCGATCCGGTGGTAGCGGTCGCGGCGACCCCGCAGCATTCCCACCGCATACACCGACGCGACGCCGAAACCGGTGACCATGACCGCGGCGAGGATCATGTGCACGGACTGGGAGGCGGTGGAGGGGTTGAACATCGCCGCCCACGGGTCGGTGTTCACGATCTCCCCGTCCCGGATTTCGAACCCGGTCGGGGTGTTCATCCACCCGTTCGCCGCTACCACGAAGAATGCCCCGGCCACTCCGGAGACGATCATCGGTAGACCGGACAACATATGGATCTTCGGTGGTAACCGGTTCCACCCGTACAGATACACCCCGACGAAGATCGCCTCAATGAAGAACGCGAACCCCTCCAGGGTGAACGGGAACCCGTAGACCTCTCCGAACCGCTCCATCAGCCCCGGCCAGAGCATGCCCATCTCGAAGGACAGGATCGTGCCCGACACCGCACCCACCGCGAACAGCACACCCATCGCCTTCGCCCAGGTGTGCGCCAGCGCGTTCATGTCCTGATCGCCCCGGCGGTAGGCCCGCCACTCGGCGAACAGCACCATCGCCGGGAACCCCACCCCGAAACAGGCCACCACAATGTGCCAGCCCAACGAGAATGCCATCTGCATCCGCGCGTGAAACAGGTCCGGTGACGCGGCCTCGGCGAGAAGCGCCCCGGAGCTCATCGCTACCACCATGGCGCTGAAGATACCGGTACCGACTCCGCACCAGCGGTCGACGCAGGCAACCCTGCTGGCTCACGCCCGCCCTGGCGCGTCCAGGTGCAGGGCTCAGCGAGCGGTCGCGGGCGCTCCGCAGCATTTCTTGTATTTGCGCTCCGACCCGCACCAGCACAGCTGGTTGCGCCCCGGCGGCCAACTGATCACCCGTCCCTGCTCCCTGGCTTGCTCAGCGTAGGCCAGGCGCACCGACTCCTCAGCGGGATCACCGCCGGTATTGTTCAGGTAGTCGGCGAACCCGTCCACGGAGCCGAGAACCAGGCTGATCCTGGTGGGTTTGTGCTCCTGGGACAGCTCCCGCAGCCGCTGCTCGATATCAGCGTGATTGCCCGCAACCTCGGCGGTGAACACCTCCGGCCAGCGCTGCATCGCCAGCTGCTGTTCGGCCCGCGTCCAGACCAGCATCTCGACCCCAGCCGCTTGTGCGGGAGCTTGTGCGACCGCGGACGCTCGTGCGGGCGCAGCCGGTCGATTGGCGGCGAACCGGTCAAGCAGGTCGACGAACTCCCGCCGATTGTCCTCCGCAATGTCCGCGAGGCGATCCAACTCATCGACGGGCAACCCGAGCTTGGCCCGGCACCGCTGCCTGCCGAACAACGGTATTGCCGCTATCGACGGCCCCGCGCCTGGCTTGGGGAGCGCTTCGACGTCCACCGTCTCCATCGCCCGGTCGAACCAGTGCAGCGCGGCCTCGTACTCGCCACGCGCCTCCAGCAGCTCGCCAGCCAACGCGGCCGGCCCCGTACTGGTTGGCCCCATCTCCTCCAACGCTCGAAGATGCTCCCACGCCTCGGCGTCCGCGCCCTGATTGAAGTAGAGATCCGCGAGGCTGTAGCGAGCGAACCCAGCGTCCTCGCCACCGAGGGTGAGCACCCCACGCAGCACTGCGACCGCCTGGTCGAACTGGCCCGCGCGCTCCCACTTGTCGGCGGCCTCCAACAAGATCTCGCCCCGCTCGTCGGGGTAGCGGGCAGCGTCCTGCTCCAGCTCCTGCGCCAGCGCGCAGAACTCCTCAATCGACTTCGTACTCACGAACCAGAGGTTAGCGGGGGAGCAGCGGCTTGCCGTCACGACCCTGCGCGGCAGATGCCCTGCGCGGCAGATGTCAGCGCAGCAGGGCAGCTAGGAAGGGATTGCTGAAGATTCGATACGGGTCGTAACCATCGAGTACGCCCACCGCCCAGTCCCAGGTAGGGCCAGGGCCGGTGCGGTAGAGGTCGGGCACCGTCTCGGTGAGCAGGGTCCGGTCCGTCCAGGCACCGTCCGTGGTGTAGGCCCACCCCTTGGACCACTCCGGCCGTACCGTCGCGTAGGAACCCGGGTAGTTGCGGAAAGTGAACTCCTCAAGCTCCCGGTAGAACTCGTTGGCGTGGGGGGTACCAGGCAGCGTCAGGACGTCGATCCAGACCGCGACATCCCACTCGGGCCGGTCGGGGCACGGGCGCACGGCGGAAAGCACGGGTGGTTCCGCGCCCGCCACGTCCACGTCGGGAGCTACGTCCAGCCCGGTAACCCTGATCTCCACGCCGCCGTTCACCGGGAACCTGTGCTGCGCCGCGTAGGCAGCCAGCCGTTCCTGGTAGAACGCGGTGAACTCGTGCACCACACGCTGGATGTCGTCCCGGCTGGTGAGCACGGCGTAGCCGTTGGCGCTCACCCGCAACGTCGTCGGTTTGACGTACAGCAGCAGATTCTTCGATGGCCCCCACAGGTCGGCGGACCGTGTGGTGATCAGTCCGGCCGTGGTGACGTCGTACAGCAACTGCCCGAAGGTCGGCGCCAGGTGGGGTTGGCCGGAGACGATCGTACCGGCCAGTTCGGCCACCGGTTTCGGGATGTTGTCGCTGAACACGTAGTTGTACGGGGTGATGGCCTGCCGGGACAGCAGTGGTTTTCTCCGGCTGATGCTCCACGTTTTCAGCCAGGGGTTGGTGGTGAAGGGAAACCAGATGGCCTCGACCCGTCCGGACTGCTCGACAAAGCTGGCGAGTGTGCGTTCCGCGCCGTCGGCGGCGGCGAACAGTTCAGCGACCGGAATGTCGACTCGGCTGACGCACCGCAGGTTGGTGTTCGCGCCTACGCGCAATGTTACGTCGGTGAGGAATGCCCGACCGAGATGGGTCAGAAATGCCTTGCAGTGCGGATGTGCGCGGTCGAAGGTGCGTTGGACGTAGCTGCCCCGCAGCTGGTCCCACACCACGGCGTTGAGCGAGACGACGAGGTTGCTCAGCGAACCGTAGGTGTGGCCTGGCAGGGGGATTTCGCCGCTGGCAGGCACCGCGGTGCCGTGCCCGTCGATGGCTAACACCCCGCCGATGCTCAGGTCACCGGGCGCTGGGGTGGCCGCCATGCCATACCCGTGCTGTTCGAGGAAGCCCAGCAGTTCCTCCATCGACGCACCGGCTTGCACCTGCACCGAGGCAGGGGAGTGCGACTCGATTCGCATCGACCTCAGGTGCCGCGTGGTGTCGACGAGTATCACCTTGGTGTCGTGCGTGGTGATGGTGAGCGGGGACCAGTTGTGCTGGTATCCCCGCGGCCGGATGGTGTAACCATGGGCGTGTGCCCAGTTCGCAACCGTGACGACATCCTGTGGCGTCCGGGGAACGCAGGTCCATACCGGATCTATCGTGATCTCACCGGACCAGTTCTGGTAGCGCCGCTGGTGCAGGTCGATCGAGCTCGGGAAGGCGGGAGGAGGGTGGCTCGGTCCGATGCCGGACGGTGTCATCCAGCCAGCCGACAGCGGTAAGGCACCTGCCGCCGCTGATCCCGCAAGGAAGCGGCGGCGGGGCAGGTTTCTTCGGTGCTCCGCGCTTTCCTCCACGCCCACGCAACCA
>JBQTGW010000380.1:0-26513 GCA_052390495.1 Pseudonocardiales bacterium | reverse complement strand
TTGGCCACGGGGGCATGGCGACGCTGCTGGGCCGGTCCAGCAGCTCGGCGATCCTGCTCTCGATCACGGTGAGGTACTCGGCACCGATCTCGTACCACTGGCCCTGCCAATAGAAGTAGTGAACGACACCGTCGGACACCTCGGCGGTAAGCCAGTGATCGACGGGAACGTTACGGCTGATGCGGTCGGCGCCCTCGGTGTCGGCGAACATCTGAATGCGACCCTGGCGCAGCGCCCGCAGCCGCTGTCCCTCCGGCTTTTCCGCGACGGCCCCGATGAGGTCGTTGACGTCCAGCTTGCCGACCTGCTGGGACCTGCCCGCGAGGGCAATGCTGAAGGACTCGGCGAACTCGAACCGGTCGCGGCAGTCGCTGGGCACGGCTAGAGCGAGCCGGTTCACCTCGGTCCCGCTCAGCATCTCGTCCAGCCGATCGTCGAGGCGCAGTGCCCGCTCCGACTTCGGGTTCAGCGGCCGGACCTGTGCGATGAACTCGAACTCGGGCAGCGGGCTGGGCCGGGTGCACACCTGCTCGATGTGCTGCAGGTCGTGCAGCAGACCCGCGGGGGTCGTGCCGAGGTGAAGCTTGATCGAGCGGTCGGAGCCGGTGACGTGTGCGGGGCGGTTGCGGTCCTGGGTGAAGGTGAGTGGAACTCCGGCGATCTGACCGGATATCTGGCTGACGATCTCGCCGAACTGCTCGATGCCGAACCCGGGGTCGATGCGTGCCTGGTCGATCATCAGGTGGCCCAGGCCGAAGGTGAGTCCATAGACAGCCTTGTCCGTCCGGACCAGGAGGAGCGCGAGTGAAGTTTGGTTCTGCTCGGCGACGGTCATGCCGACCAGGCCGCCCAGTGGGGCACACCAGTCGGCGTCACCCGGAGCGATGGTGCCGGAAACGAGGAAGTCGGCCGGTCGCACTGACACCGGTACCCAGCGCATCGGTGACGCGTCGCCGTGGAACGGTGGGTACGACGACCTCAAGGTGGTTCCGCAGGAGCGTGCGGTCGCCGATCTGACCTCGGGGCAGTTGCTGGCCAGGGTGATGGCGTCACTCCTCCCCCGCCGGACACGAGTGCGTCGCCGAGCAACGCCGACGAGTCGGACGACGATGAAGAAGGTGAGCCGCCTGCCGTTCTCGACCCCGCGTGCTCCGAGGGGACGCTGCTGCTGGCCGTCGCTGACCGGTTCGGCGATCACGTGATGCTCGTCGGGCAGGAGATCGAGGAGAAGGCCGCGGCACTAGCCGCTGTGAACATGCGCGGTCATCCGCTCGGCGCGCCGTACGACATCCGGAGGGGAGACTCCTTGCTCGACAACCAGCTCGGCCGATACCTGGGGGCTGCCGCCGCGGTCGTCTGCGAGCCGCCCTTCGAAGCGCGGCAGTGGCCGTCGGCGGAGCTCGTCGACGATCCGCGCTGGCGGTTCGGTGTGCCGGAAGCCGGTGACGCGGAGCTGGCCTGGGTGCAGCACTGCTACGCCCACCTGCGGCCACGGGGGGTGGCCGTCGTCGGGGTGTCGCCGCGGACCTGCGTCCAGCCGTCGGGGCGGTCCGTCCGGGCGGCACTGGTCCGCTCCGGCGTGCTGCGTGACGTGATCGCGCTGCCGAAGGGGATGGGGTCGGCTCCGGACACGGACGTGTATCTGTGGATCCTCCAGCGCCCCTATCCCGCATCCGATCATGCCGCGGTCCGGATGATCGACCTGTCGGGGCTCGCCGACCCCGCGGACGTCCCGCACGAGTTCGGCGCCTGGCAGCAGCTTTTCGACAATGCCGACCCGGCGGTGGTCCGGGCCGTCCCTCGCCTCGAACTCCTCGACGGGGACACCGGCCTGCTGCCGTCCCGGTACGTGGCCCCCCGCCACGACGCCGTCGCCGGCGATCTCATCCGTCTCACCTCCCGGCTGCAAGCCCTCTACACCCGGATCGGCCGGGGATTCCCGCGACCGACGGAATCGACGGCGCAACTTGATCGCGCCTATATGACCCTTGCCGAACTGGAACGTGTCCGCGCGTTGACGATCCGCTCCCGCGACACGACACCCCGAGCCGGCGACGTCCTCCTTCGTACTCTGGGCCGTCCGCCAGTCGTCGCCGACGGCGCCGAAGCCGACGAGGCCGGGATCGCCCAGGTCGTCGAGATCGACGCGACGCGCCTGGACGCGCACTTCGTCACGATGTTCCTGCGTGCCGACGCCAACGCGCTCCCCGTGGCCAACACGCACGGCGCGTTGAGCCGCGACGACCTGCGGCGGTGCCGCATTCCCCGGATGCCGGTGGCCGAGCAACGCCGCTACGGCGAGGCGTTCCGTCACCTGCTCGACCTGCAAGGAGCCGTGTCCGCGCTCGCCGCGGTGAGCGTGAACGTGCTCGACCAGACCATCCACGGCCTGACGACCGGTGCCCTGACCCCGCGGGCGTTGACCGCGCGCGAGAGCATCGCCGTCCACGCAACCGAGAGCGAGAAGTGAGACCAGTGAGTTCGGGACCGACGCATTCGAAGATGGCAAGCGACATCTGGTCGGTCGCCGACCTGCTGCGCGGCGACTACAAGCGTCACGAGTACGGCCAGGTGATCCTGCCCTTCACGCTGCTGCGCCGTCTCGACGCGGTGATGGCCCCGACCCGCGACGCCGTCCACACGCGGGACGCCCAGCTCGACATCCAGAACAAGCAGCGCCTGCTGGAGATCGCGGCGAAGCTGCCGTTCTACAACACCTCCGCCCAGAACTTCGCGTCGATCGCGGCCGATGCCCCGAGCGTGGCGAAGAACCTGCGCGACTACGTCAACGGCTTCTCACCGAAGGTCCGGGAGATCCTGGCCCGCTTCGACCTGGACACCCAGATCACCCGGCTGGCGAGCGCGAAGATCCTCTACAAGGTGGTCGGCCGGTTCGCCGCGATGCGCGACCTGGACAAGCTCAGCAACCACGACATGGGCTACGTCTTCGAGCACCTGATCCGCAAGTTCGCCGAGGACTCGAACGAGACGGCCGGTGAGCACTTCACCCCGCGCGAGGTCATCAAGCTGATGGTGAACCTGCTGATCGCGCCGGACGCCGACACCGTCGCTGGGGAGGGCCAGGTCATCAACATCCTCGACCCGGCGTGCGGCACCGGTGGCATGCTGACCGCGGCCGAGAACCACATCAAGTCGATCAACCCGAAAGCCGAGGTCTACCTGTTCGGGCAGGAGGTCAACGCGGAGTCGTGGGCGGTCTGCCAGTCGGACATGCTCATGAGCAGCCACCGCGGCCGCATCGTCTTCGGCAACTCGTTCAGCAACGACGGCCACGAGGGTCGGAAGTTCGACTACATGCTGGCCAACCCGCCGTTCGGCGTGGAGTGGAAGAAGGTCAAGGACGAGATCGAGGCCGAAGCCGAACTCGGCTATGGCGGCCGGTTCGGCGCCGGCCTGCCGCGCATCAACGACGGCTCGTTCCTGTTCCTGCAGCATATGATCGACAAGATGGAGCCGGTGGAGGGCAAGGGTGCCCGGCTGGCGATCGTCTTCAACGGCTCCCCGCTGTTCACCGGCGCCGCCGGGTCGGGAGAGTCGCGGATCCGCCAGTGGATCCTGGAGAACGACCTCTTGGAGGGCATCGTCGCCCTGCCCGACCAGCTCTTCTACAACACCGGTATCTCCACGTACTTCTGGATCCTGTCCAACCGCAAGGTCGCGGCGCTGCGCGGCAAGGTGATCCTGCTCGACGCCCGCGACCAGTGGGAGAAGATGCGCAAGTCCCTCGGCGACAAGCGCAAGCAGATCAGCGACGCGCAGATCGTGCACATCACCGCGCTGTACACGAAGGCCGTCGACGTCGCCGCAGACGCCGGGCATCCCGACCACGCAAAGGTGAAGGTCTTCGGCACCCGCGATTTCGGCTACCACCGCATCACCGTCGAGCGCCCGCTAAAACAGCGCTTCGAAATCACCGAGGACACCCTCGCCGCGCTGGAGAACGCTCGCTCGCTGTCCAAGTGGGAGGGACGGGACGCGCTGGTCACGGCCCTACGCGGGTTGCTTGGCACCGTGTGGTGGACGAAGAAGGATGCGTCTGACGGCCTGCGCGCGGTGGTCCGTGCAGCCGGGGAACTGTGGCCGAGCAACGCATCTCTGCTCAAGGGCATCTGGGGCGCGGTCGCGGTCTCCGCCCCCGAGGGCGAGGTGCAGCAGGCCAAGGGCGAGGCACTGCCCGACCCTGATCTGCGCGACTACGAGAACGTCCCGCTCGACGAGGACATCGAGGCCTACTTCAAACGCGAGGTCACCCCCCACGTCCCGGACGCCTGGATCGACCACGAGAAGACGAAGGTCGGCTACGAGATCCCCTTCACCCGCCACTTCTACGCCTACACCCCACCCCGGCCCCTGGCCGAGATCGACGCGGAACTGCGCGAGCTAGAGGCGCAGATCCAGAAGCTGCTGGGCGAGGTGACGGGATGAGTTGGCAGCAAGTTCCTCTGCGCCGCATCTTTCGTATTATCAACGGTGGCACACCCACAAATGACGAGGATTATTGGAACGGCGATGTGCCATGGGCGACGCCCGTAGACATCGGAAGCGTGAACGGCAGCTACCTTGCCTCAACGCAGCGGAACCTTTCCGATGAAGGCGTCCGGACAGGCTCTCAGACTGTACCAAGCGGATCGCTGGTGCTCTCGACCCGTGCACCCATTGGGTACGTTGCCCAAGCCACACGAACAATGGCATTCAACCAGGGATGCCGCGGTCTCGTACCAGTAGTCGCGATCGACCCGCGATATTTCCGCTATCAACTGATCGCTTTACGTGAGGAGCTGTCTTCACGCGGCGCTGGCTCGACGTTTATGGAGCTTTCGACGGACGCACTGGCTGCCGTGCCGGTCCTGCGCCCACCCCTTGACGAGCAGCGCCGCATCGCCGACTTCCTCGACGCCGAGACGGCGCACATTCATTCGCTGGTCATGCTGCGAGAGAACCAGCTCAAGCTGCTCGACGAGCTAGCCTTGGGCGTGATCGACGACGCCATCGAGCGGGTACCGCACCCTGTGACGATCCGCCTTGGTTACCTTGCACAGGTACAGACAGGCATCACAGTTGACGGGAATCGTCAGCATGACGGCGACGTCGTAACCCTGCCGTACCTGCGCGTGGCAAATGTCCAAGTCGGCCGAGTCGACCTGGACGACGTCGCGGACATCACCGTACCGAGAAGAGCCACTGCGGCAAACCGTTTGCGACCCGGTGACGTACTGATGACCGAGGGTGGTGACCTGGATAAGCTCGGACGCGGAACCGTCTGGCGTGGCGAGATCGAGGCTTGCCTGCATCAGAATCACGTGTTCGCCGTTCGCCCAGACATCAACGCCCTGAACCCAGAGTACCTGGCCTTGCTCACACGGGCTCCGATGGCGCGCAAGTACTTCGAGAGTACCGGAAACAAGACGACGAATCTTGCATCGACGAGTAGCAGCAAGATCCGCGATTTCCGCATTCCCATGACCGACACAGGAACGCAGCGCGCAATTGTCAAGGATGTCGATGCGCGACTGCGGTCGGTCTCACAATTCGAGGAACAACTCACCCAGCAGCTCAGTGTCCTTGCCGAGCGCCGCCAGGCCCTGATCACCGCCGCCATCACCGGCCAGATTGACGTCACGACCGCGAGAGGCGTAACCGTATGAGCCCCGGAGCCCACACCGAGCGTGCGTTCGAGGACCGCGTCGAGGAGGAGCTGCTCGCGCAGGGTTGGTGGCCTGCGCAGGGAACGTTCAACGCTGAGCTGGGGATCGACACCGGTGAGCTGTACCGGTTCCTTGGTGCCACGCAGCAGAAGAGTTGGGAGCGGCTGATCGAGTTGTACGGCGGCGATCAGCCGACCGCGCAGCGGCAGTTCGCGCAACGGGTTGCTGCCGAGATCGACTCCCGTGGGGTGCTCGACGTGCTGCGCCAGGGTGTGCGCGACCGGGGGGTGCAGATCGAGCTCGCGTACTTCCGGCCTGGCCACACCCTGGCCGCCGATGCGCTCCACGACTACAACCGGAACGTGCTGACCGTCGCCCGCCAGTTGCACTACAGCGTGCGCGACACCGGCAAGTCGGTGGACATGGCGCTGTTCGTCAACGGGCTGCCCGTCGCCACCGTCGAGCTCAAGAACCCGAACACCGGGCAGAACGCCGATCACGCCATCGCGCAGTACCGGCTCCGCGACCCGAACGAGGTGTTCTTCGGCAAACGGGCCGTCGTCCACTTCGCCGTGGACCCCGACCGCGCCTTCGTCGCCACCCGGCTGCGCGGCGGCGACACCCAGTTCCTGCCGTTCAACATCGGCTCCAACGGTCCCGGCGTGAGCGGCGGAGCCGGGAACCCGACCGCCGCGCCCGGCTCCTACAGCGTCGCCTACCTGTGGGAACAGATCTGGCAGCGCGACAACTGGCTGGAGATCCTGCACCGGTTCGTCCACATCCAGGCGCCGGACCGCAAGGGTGTGAAGACCAGCCCGCACACCTCGCCGCGCATCTTCCCGCGCTACCACCAGTGGGACGCGGTGCAGAAGATGGTCGCGCACGCGCGGACCCACGGCGCCGGGCACGGCTACCTGATCCAGCACTCCGCTGGCTCGGGCAAGTCGAACACGATCGCGTGGCTGTCGCACCGCCTGTCCACCCTGTTCGACGCCGGCAACCAGCCGGTCTTCCACAAAACCATCGTGATCACCGACCGGGTCGTGCTCGACCGGCAGCTGCAGAAGACCATCTTCCAGTTCGACCACACCCCTGGCGTCGTCCGGAAGATCGACGAGGACTCCACCCAGCTCGCCGCCGCGCTCGACGACGCCACCTCGAAGATCGTCATCTCGACGTTGCAGATGTACCCGTTCGTCCTGGGGAAGATCGCCGGCCTGGGCCTGGCCGGCAGCCGGTACGCGGTGATCATCGACGAGGCGCACACCTCGCAGGGCGGCGACTCCGCGATCCGGCTCAAGCAGGCCCTCGGAGTGAACGCGACGCGAGAGGACGACGAGGACGAGGCGACGTACCTGACGCGGGTGCGCGGCAAGCAGCCGAACCTGTCGTACTTCGCGTTCACCGCCACCCCGAAGTCGCCGACACTGAAACTGTTCGGCAGGTTCGACCCGGACCGGATCAACCCGCACACCGGCGAGCAGGGCATGTACGTGCCCTTCCACGTCTACTCGATGCGCCAGGCCATCGACGAGGGCTACATCCTCGACGTGCTGGCCAACTACCTCACCTACGACACCAAGTGGCGGCTGCGCAACGCCGCGGTCGAGCAACAGGAGTCGCGCCTCACCAACCCCGAGGTCGACGAGCGCAAGGCCAAGGCGAAGCTCGTGCGCTTCGCCGAGCAGCACCCGACGTCGCTGGCGCAGAAGGCGAAGCTGATCGTCGACGACTTCCGGGAGAACATCGCCGGGCGCCTCGGCGGGCGGGCCAAGGCGATGGTCGTCACCTCCAGCCGTCAGCACGCGCTCGACCTCTACCAGGCCATCCACAGCTACCTCGACGAACCCGGACCCGCGGATCTCGGCGTGCTCGTCGCCTTCTCCGGGCAGCTGACCGACGACGCCGGTCTGGAGTTCACCGAGGCGCAGCTCAACGGCTTCTCGGAGAGCCGGCTGCCGGAGATGTTCGGTTACACCAAGGCCGACGACCCGCAGGCCGTGGCCCGCGGCCAGGACGAGTACCGGCTGCTCGTCGCCGCCGAGAAGTACCAGACCGGCTTCGACCAGCCGCTGCTGTGCGCGATGTACGTCGACAAGCCGCTCACCGGGGTGACGGCCGTGCAGACGCTGTCGCGGCTCAACCGGATCCATCCGCTCAAGTCGCAGGACGACGTGCACATCCTCGACTTCGTCAACCAGGCCACCGCCGTCCAGGCCGCGTTCGAGGACTGGTTCGAGACCACGATCACCGAGCCGAGCGACCCGAACCTGCTCTACAGCAAGCAGCGGGAGGTGATGGACTACGGGCTGCTGGCCGCGTCGGAGATGGAGGCGTTCATCCGGGTCCTCGCCGGCGCCGGACCGGGGCGGATGCCGGACGCGGCGGAACGCAAGCTGCACGCGCAGCTGCATGAGTACCTCAAGCCCGCACTGGACCGCTTCGCCGCCCTCGACACCGACGACGAGCGCGACGGCTTCCGCAGTGCGCTACAGGACTTCGTGCGCGCCTACAGCCTCATCGCGCAGATCGTCGACTGGGGCGACCCGGACCTGGAACGGCTCTATCAGTACGGCCGGGTCCTGCTGATCCGGCTGCCCGGCCGGCCGTCGGCGTCGGTCGACATCGGCGACGCGGACCTGAGCCACTTCCGGCTGGAGTTCACCGGGCGGCACAACGTGTCGCTCTCGGCCGTCGGTGACCGCGACGTCCGCGGCCACGCGGCCGACGGCGGGAGCAGGCGGGAACCGGAGATGACACCGCTCTCGGAGGTGATCGCCGAGCTCAACGACCGGTTCGGGCTGGGCCTGGGCACCTCCGACGAGATCATGGTCTACCAGCAGGTCGTCGGCCTGGTCGAGGACACCTCGATGCAGCAGATCGCGCTGATGAACGACGAGGCCCGCTTCGGGCAGGTCGCCGACGACCGGCTCGACGACATCGTCGCGGAGAACGCCGAGCGCAACACCGACTTCATGAAGCTGTATTTCGACAACGACGAATTCCAGAAGGCCATCAAGGAAGCGGCGCGCAAGCGCGCGTACCGGATCATCACCGAGCCGGCGCGGGACGAGGCGCTGGCGCAGCTGCGGGCCGAGATGCGGCGTGAGACCGGGACGCGCGATGAGTGAGCCCGGTGGCGAGGTGATCGTCTACCGGGGCCCTGACGGCAAGTCGCTCGTCCAGTTGAGAGCCGTGGCCGGCACCGTGTGGCTCACGCAGGTCCAGATCGCCGAGCTCTACGACACATCCGTGTCGAACGTCGCGCACATCGTCCGACGCATCCTTGACGACGGCGAGGTGAGCCAGGCAACTATTGACTCCGAGTCAAGGGTTCAGGCGGAGGGCGCCCGCACCGTCCGGCGCGAGGTCAAGATCTACAACCTCGACATGGTGCTCGCCGTCGGCTACCGCGTGACCACCCCGCGCGCGGTCCAGTTTCGGCAGTGGGCCACGACCGTGTTGCGCGAGTACCTCGTTAAGGGCTTCGTGCTCGACGACCCCCGCCTCAAGGATTCGGCCGGTACCGACTACTTCGATGAACTCCTGCATCGGATCCGGGACATCCGGGCCTCCGAGAAGCGCTTCTATCAGAAGGTCCGGGATCTGTTCGCCACCACCAGCGCTGACTACGACGGCACCTCCGACACTGCCAAGACCTTCTTCGCCACGATCCAGAACAAGCTCATCTTCGCCGTCACCGGTAGCACTGCGGCTGAGCTCGTCATGCGGAGATCGGATGCACGTTCCCCGAGCATGGGACTCACCACCTGGACGGGCGACCGCATCCGCAAGAGCGACGTCGTGATCGCAAAGAACTACCTGACCGAGCCCGAGATCACCGAGCTCAACCGACTCACCACCATGTTCCTCGACTTCGCCGAGGACCGCGCCCAACGTCGCTAGACGACCCTGATGACGGAGTGGGTGGCCCAGACCGATCGGTTTCTTGCGTTCAACGAGAGAAGCCTGCTGGCAGGCTCCGGCATGGTCTCCGCGTCCAGGATGAAGGTGGTCACGGCCGATCGCTACGCCGAGTTCGACGAGCGTCGTAAAGCAGCGGAGGCCGAACGCGCCGAGACCGAAGAGCTGGAGGACCTTCGAAACTTGACAGCGATCGAGAATCGACGTGCCGATCCCGAGCGGGACGAGGATGGTCACCTGCCCTGAGGAGAGGGCCTGAACGGGCTGGATCAACCGCGAATCGCAGTGACCGGCTCCGCGTTTCGCAGGTCATGTGGCCGCGTTTCGCAGGGCTGGTAGGCGCGGATCGCACAGCTCCGGTTAGCCTTCAGGTATGTATCGGCATCGGATGCTGGCTGGTCCCCTTGCTGAGGCGCTCGCTGACACCCCGGTGGTGGTTGTGGCCGGTCCCCGCCAAGCGGGCAAGAGCACTCTGGCCGAGCACGTGGTGGCCGACCGTGCGGGGACCTGGCTCACCCTCGATGACGCCACGATTCTCGATACCGCCAAAACCGATCCGGTGGGATTCGTCAGCGGGCGGAGCGGCCTCGTCGGCATCGACGAGGCACAGCGAGTGCCCGAGTTGCTGCTGGCCGTCAAGGCAGAGGTCGACCGCGAGCGGCGCCCGGGTCGTTTCCTGCTCACCGGATCGACCAGGTTGCTCGGCGCGCCAAAGCTTGCGGACTCGCTGGCCGGCCGGATGGAGGCGCTCACGCTCTGGCCGTTCACCCAGGCCGAGCTGGGTGACGGGGTCGCGGCGGCGGGGTTCATCGACCGGGCCTTCGACGATGATCTGGCCGGGCTCCGGCCTTCGGCGGTGACGAGGGCGGAGGTGCTCGACCGAGCCGGGGCGGGAGGTTTCCTACCTGCCCTGACCAGGACCGGTCGGCGCCGCTCCGCCTGGTTCGACAGCTACGTCTCGGGCGTTATAGATCGGGAGGTGCGGGCCGTCACCGACGCCCTCTACCTGCGTGAGCTGCCCCGCATCCTGAGGCTGGTCGCGTCGCGCACCGCAGGCGAGCTCAACATCACCGACCTGGCCCGTGACCTCGGCCTTTCCCGTCCGACCACCGACAGTTACCTCGCGCACCTGGAGGCCGTCTTCCTCATCCAGACCATCCCGGCGTGGTCGACGAACCTCACCGCCCGGGTCGTCCGCAGGCCCAAGATCGCCGTCACCGACACTGGCCTCGCTGCCAGGCTGCTCGGGGGCCGCCTCCACGCCGACTCCGACCTGGCCGGCCGGCTGATCGAGACGTTCGTCGCGGGTGAGCTGCGCGCGCAGACCGAGTGGTCGCAGACCCGACCGGGCCTGTTCCATTTCCGTGACCGGGACGGCATCGAGGTGGATCTCGTCCTGGAGTCGGGTGACGGCCGGGTGGTCGGGGTCGAGGTGAAGGCGGGCGCCACCGTGCGTGCCGAGGATCTGCGCGGGCTGCGGTTGCTGGAGCAGCGACTCGGCGACGACTTCGCCGCAGGCGTCGTGCTGTGCACCGCTGCCCAACCACGGCACCTGGGCGGGCGCCTGTGGACACTTCCACTTTCCGTGTTGTGGTGACGGGATGGCCGTGAGAATCGACGAGCGGATGAGGGCGGAGCGGTGACGGACGGACGACGAAGGCTCGCCGGGCGCTACCGGCTGGAGGTCTCGCTCGGCCGAGGCGGCATGAGCGAGGTTTTCCACGGTTACGACGAGCGTCTGGACCGGCGGGTGGCGATCAAGCAGCTGTGGCTCGTCATGCAGCTGCTGCGTGGCTCGACCCTGGAAGCCGTGCTCGACCGGGCGGACTACACTGCCGCGCCGCCGAGCCCAGCCTGGGCAGCGGCGATCGCGGCACAGATCGTGGCCCTGCTCGCCGATGTCCACCGCGCCGGACGTGCCGATGACGCACTGGCCGAACTCGAATCGGTCCGCCCGCTCCTGGCTGTTGCCTTCGGCGCTGACTCGACTCAGGTCCGCAACCTCGACAAGCACATTGACCGGCTGGGGTCGCTTCAGGAGCGCAACTTGTCCCGGGGGGATGATGAGCCGGGCAGGTGACCAGACGACGAGCGGCTCGTTGTATGGCGCTACTCGCGGAGTCGGGTCAGAGCCGCGCTGCGGCCTGCACCGGGTCGAGGCGTTCGAGTTGGGGTACGTCGAATGCCCGGTCAGGGCTGACGATTGCCGGGATGCCGCGGTTGAGTGCGGTGGCGGCCTGCAGCACGTCACGGGCATTCAGACGGTCGGAGGTCCCGAACAAATGGAGCCCGAGCGTGAGGTCGGCCGCAGTGAGATCGTGCACCTGACACAACGTCATGACATTGCGGGCGACGCGCTGCGCCGATTCGCGATCACCGGTTCTGCAAGCCCGCTGGCGCAGGGTCTCCTCGACCGCCAGGGCGCTGGTCTCACCGCGGTAACGCTCGGCCTCCAGCGCCTCCAGCAACTGCCTGCAGGAGCGGGTACAGCATTTCGTGCATGTAGATCTCGTCGCCACGCTTGATACGCTGCTGAAACGTAAGTGTTCGGTCAATCCGTGGGATGTGGCCTGGGTGGGTGGATGAACGGATGTCGGTTAGGGATCACTTGCCCGCGTATTGATGATCTTTGGGTTGGGGTATGCCGGGTTGGGTGAGTGTTGTGTGGTTGGTGATGGTGTGTGCTGGGTGGGGTGGTTCTGGTGCCGACGATCGATGACGCTGATGTGGTGTAGTGGCGTGCCCGTGCTGGGCGTGTGGAGGTCCGCGCCGGGCGGTTCCAGGTGTGGATCGAGGAGTTGAGCGAGCGGGTCGCGGTGCTCAGCTGGATGCTGTTGGGCCGTTCGTCGGAAAGGGGTGGCCCGTCCTGGGGTACGGGTGAGGAACCCGGAGATCAGCGGGCTCGGGACACCGGGGATGGTAGGGGGCCGGGGCGGCGCGGCCAGCGGCCGGGGAGTATGGGTCACCGACGTCGGGATTACTCACATCAAGCCTACCGACGACTACTGGGGTGGTACCAGATCCATCATCCGTGTCGATGGCAACCGCTTCACCGCCGACGCGACGAAGGGTCTGGAAGAGTTCTCTCACCTGGAAGTCGTCTTTCGGTTTCATTTGACAGACCCGACAGACATTAATCTCGGCGCCCGGCGCCCGCGTGACAATCCAGCTTGGCCCGAGGTCGGAATCTTTGGTCATCGTAACATGCGTCGTTTGAACTGGTTAGGAGTTTCACGCTGCCGACTCATCAATGTTGATGGTCTTGATCTTCATATTGAAGATCTTGATGCAGTCAACGAAACGCCAGTCTTTGATATCAAGCCGTGGTTCAGCGAATTTGGACCGCGTGGTGAGGTCCAGCAAGCGAAATGGTCCACGGAAATGCTGCGTAATTATTTCACCCCAGTTTCCGGTGACTGACTCACGGAACACACGTTGCGTAAGAATTCGCTAGTCGTTAATGTTCCTTAGTCCGGTGGTCTTCAGTGGTCATTGATCATTTTTTTTAGTGCTGTGTAGGCATCTTGAATGAAGTGGCTGCGCAGTGTGGGGGTCGTATTGGTCAGCGCGGCCAGTCCGGTCTGGGTTTGTGGGCTGAAACCGATGAAGGAGGTGAAGCCGCGAGTAGCGCCGGAGTGGAACAGCAGGTCGTAGGTTTCGTAGGATCGCAGGTTCCAGACCAAACTGAGTTGGTCTTTGCTTCGTGGTTTGGTGACCCGGGCCTGCCGCATGTCATAGAGCGCGTGCGGTAATGCTGTTGTGTCGGGGGAGAGGTGGGCTTGCAGATAGCGCTGAAGATCCTGAGCGCTGGAGCGGAGGGCGCCCGCTGCCAGCAAGCCAGGAATGCGCCAGGTGGGCCGAGGGCGACCGTGGAAATAACCGACCGCCTGTGCCTGGTCGGGGTCGCATGTCGTGCGGTTCAAGCCCAACGGATCGCAGATGCGGGTGGCTACCAGGCTCGGGTAGTCCAGGTCGGCGGCAATGGCCAGTACATGACCGAGCAGGCCCACGCCGAAGTTGGAGTAATGCACCCGATTTCGGCGAGAAGTCCGGATTCGGCAGCGCGCCACGGATCGGTGTAGGTGCTCTTCGGTAAAGTCGGCGTAGGGATTGCTGAACCACTTAGGCAGACCGACCCGGAGCATGCCCGGCGGCAGCCGGGGCAGGCCAGAGGTATGGGTGGCCAGCTGAATCAGCGTGATAGGAGCATCGTGCCCAAAGGGCGGCGTGGCTTGGCGGGGCAGGTATGCGGTGATCGGATCGTCGTAGCGGACTTCACCCTTTGCGACCATGTCGGCGAGTAACAGTGCGGTGAACGTCTTGGTGACCGAGCCGAGCTCGAAGCGGGTGTCCGCGGTGGTGGCCGTATTACCGCCGCGTGCTTCGTGGCCGCCGCACAGCAGTGTCTGTTCGGTGCCACGGATGGCGACGATGGCCACGGCTGAGGCGTGCGGCGCCACGGTCAGTAGGGGAGTGAGGTGTTCACCGAGGCAGGGGGGTCCGGACAGGGCACTCATCACGTTCTCGACGGGGAATTCGAGGTGCGGGCCGTGGCCAGTGTTCCGGCGACGATGGCCACTACGGCGGGATGTTGTTGTTCTGTGAACACCTGCTCCGGTGTGCCATCGACCGGTTCGGTGTCCCGCGGTACCAGCCCGTCGTCGTGCTGCACGGCCGCGAAGGCAGCCCAGTGCTCGGGGTCCCGGTAAGGCTCGTCAAGGCAGGCTCCGACGATGAGGAGTTCCCCGACCAGATCCCACTGCCCGATCTCGAGCCAGACCTCGATCCATACCGGCAGCCAGGTCTGCAGATAGTCGGTGATCTCGGTGTTCAGGCCATTGGGGCGGGCTCCCCAGTCGGTAAGGTGGAACACGGTATGCGTCATGTGGTAGGCGGTCATCCAGTCGATTGTCCACGGCTCCGGGACCGCACCGAGCCACGTCGCCGCGGTCAGGATGTCCCAGTCGTGGCCGTAGTCCAGTCCGACGATACGGGCGGCATTGGCGACCGCGAGTTTCCGGTTCGATAGCACTTCGATGGCGCGCACCGAGCGCAGCCGGGTTTGATGGGCGAGTAGCTGATCCAGGTTCGGGTGCCGGCGCCCGCAGCGCACGAAATGGGCGTACACCTCCAGTGGATCGGTCATCAGGGTATGGAGCAGCGCTCGTTCATAGAGCAGGTCACCCGCACGTAGCTCGCGCCAGGCGAAGTCGAGGATGTCCTCTGCCGCGTGTAGGTCAGCAGGCCCGGCTACCCTCTCGCGTAGCACCAACGAGGCCGCGAGCGCGTTTTCGCTCAGCGGCTTGTAAGTGCTGTTCGGTTCGGCTATATCCGCTGTAGTGTTGGGCGGCATTGCCCCGAGCCGTTGGTTCGTGCGCAACCACCGCAATGCCTTGACTGCTACCTGGTGAGCGACTGGTGGGGCCGCTGTGCTCATTTTTGCCCCATTCCGATCTGCCCCATTTCAAGGAGTCGCTGTGTGATGGCGAGGTCGAGGGCGGTTCGTGTGCCGTCGCCGCCGAGCAGCTTGAGATGCGCTGTTACCGTTGCTGGATCGACCGGTGAGACGCCTCCGACACTGCTCACCAGGGCGAGCCAGCGCACGAGCCGGGCCGCGGTGGGATAGTCCCTACGCAGCACCGCGCGGGTTAGCCCGCGGCCCAGCGCCACGGGGTTGCCGCAGGCGGCGTCATGGACCGGACCGTCCAGTCCCGGCAGCGCGAGCGGGGATAGTTGGGCCATCCGCACCGACCAGCTCCGCCAGTCCCGCGAGCTGGCCGGTGTGCAGCCACCATCTGGTTGTCTTACACCGAGATCGTCACCGCCGTACCGGGTGAACAGCCGCGCCGTCGCCCAGTCCCGCCAGGAGGGCACTGACTCCGCGGATGTATTCGTGTGGGCGGGGGGAAAGACCCGGAATGCCGCAGCCACCGTCGCCGCATCTTCCGGATGGAGGATCGCCCCGGTCAGCACCTGGGGAGCGAATATATCGGCACCCAACACGCGAACGGCCGCTAAAGTGGCCTTGTGATCGATCGTGCTGCCCACATCAGCTCTCACCAGAGCCGCGTCCTGGACACCCAGTAGATTATCCAGGACGCGGCCGGCCAGATTGTCGGCCGACTCCGTGAATGCCGTTTCCGGTGACGCATTAATTGACGCCATCACCAAGCCAGCCCTAGTCTCCAGACTCGGTTGTCTACTTGTCCTTCGGTTCCGTCTTCGGGCTGAGGAGGGCGGCCAGAAGCAGAATACCCGCAGCATGCGGAGACGCTACTGGCGCGTCACTGATGGCGGCCTCTGGTTCTGCCATGAGAGCTGTGACGGCCGCCGTCTCAGTGAGCGTCGCGGAAATTGGGGACCGGTGCAGAGTGAGCATCATGTACCTCCATCTAGACTCGGTTCTGTGGCTGCAGAACCGGTTATGTTGCGCTTTGAGCTTAAACCGGCCGACTCGAGCCTCACAAGACTATCTATCGGTCAGTCGCCCGTTGGAGTGGTCCGCCGTATCTAAAAGAGTGGTTAACAATTACATGGAGCGCAGTAACTGTCTGAAATGTGCAGGCGTGGGTCGTCGCTGGTGGACGGGCAGGTCGTGGGCCGCGGCAGGGCTGGCCGATACTCTGTAGCAGTATGCTCTGGGGACGACTGGGCTGGGCGTCGCAGGAAGCCCCCCACGCCCGCTAGTCGTCGAGGGAACCGTGCAGCGCACGACCTTCGGCGAAGTACGGCGCGATCTTGTTGTCGAACATGGACAGCGCTGAGCCGATGGCCATGTGCATGTCCAGGTATTTGTAGGTGCCCAGGCGGCCACCGAAGAGAATGTTGCGTTGTGTGGTCTCGGATTTGGCGAGCTCGCGGTAGCGTTCCAGCTTTGCCCGGTCCTCGGGAGTGTTGATCGGGTAGTACGGTTCGTCTTCTTTATCGGCAAACCGGGAGAACTCCCGCACGATGACCGTCTTGTCGGCAGGGTAGTAGTCGCGCTCCGGGTGGAAGTGGCGGAACTCGAGGATACGAGTGAAGGGAACGTCAGCGTCGGCGTAGTTCATGACCGGGGTGCCCTGAAAGTCGCCGCTGTCCCGTACTACTTGGCGCTCGAAGTCCAGAGTGCGCCAGCCGAGCCAGCCTTCGGCGTAGTCGAAGTACCTGTCGAGGGGGCCGGTGTAGATGGTCGGCCTGCGTTCGGGGATATCGTCCCGGCAGTCGAAGTAGTCGGTGTTCAGCCGGATCTCGATGTTGGGGTGGTCGGCCATCTTCTCCAGCCACGCGGTGTAGCCAGAAACGGGAAGGCCCTCGTA
The DNA here is from genome assembly GCA_052390495.1 of Pseudonocardiales bacterium. Lineage (GTDB taxonomy): Bacteria > Actinomycetota > Actinomycetes > Mycobacteriales > Pseudonocardiaceae. Next base: position 9,625 of record JBQTGW010000380.1, on the reverse strand, counting down.
GGTGTCGTTGAAGTAGCGGTTGTTGAAGTTGTAGCGAACCGGCAGTCGCGCGATGATTGCGGCAGGCAACTCCGTGGGGTCGGTCTGCCATTGCTTGGCTGTGTAGTCCCGGACGAATGCCTCGTAGAGTGGCCTCCCGATCAGCGAGATAGCTTTCTCTTCCAGATTTGCCGCATCTTTGCCGTCGATCTCGCTGGCCTGCTCGGCGATGAGCGCGCGGGCTTCGCCGGGGGTGAAGTACCGTCCGAAGAATTGCGAGATCAAACCCAGGCCCATGGGGAAGGGGTACACCTGTCCCTGGTGGATCGTGAGCACGCGATGCTGGTAGCCGGTGAAATCGGTGAATCGGTTCACGTACTCCCACACGCGCTTGTTCGACGTGTGGAACAGGTGCGCGCCGTAGCGGTGCACCTCGATTCCGGTATCGGGATCCGCTTCGGAGTACGCGTTACCGCCGAGGTGGTGGCGCCGATCCAGCACGAGCACCCGCTTGTTCAGCTGGTCAGCGGCACACTGCGCCACAGTGAGGCCGAAGAAACCGGAACCGACGACGATGAGGTCATATCCTGCGAAGCTCACGCTGGCCGAGGGTAGCCGCGCCGCGCTTGCGGGCCTCACCCACCTACGCTGACCGACGTGGGTCTCACCGAAATCGCCACGTCCGGGCCGCTGTTGCTGGCGGCGGGGCTGGCGGTGCTCGCCGGAGCGGTCAGCTTCGCCTCACCGTGTGTGGTGCCGTTGGTGCCGGGGTATCTGGCTTATCTCACCGGGCTGGTGGGTACCGATGGCGGGGCGGCGAGGGGTCGGGTGCTGGGTGCGGTGGCGCTGTTCGTGCTCGGCTTCTCGGTGGTGTTCACCGCGGCTGTGGTGAGCGTGCTCGGCGTCGTGGACCTGCTGGCCGCGAGCGAGCTGACCCTGCAACGGGTCGGCGGCGTGATCACGATCGGGATGGGTCTGGTGTTCGTCGGGCTGGTGCCCGCATTGCAGCGGGAGGTGCGCATCCACCCCCGATCAGCGGTGCACACCCAACCAGGATCGGGGCGGCCAGGATCAGGATTAGGGCCGAGGCACGTGCTCGGTGCTCCGCTGCTGGGTGCGGTGTTCGGGCTCGGCTGGACGCCCTGCCTCGGGCCGACGCTGGCCGGGGTGATCGCGCTGGCGGTCAGTGCCCCCGGCGACGGGCTGGCCCGCGGGGTACTGCTGGTGGCCGCCTACTGCGTCGGACTCGGGGTGCCGTTCCTGCTGCTTGCACTCGGTGTCCAGCGGGCCGTGCGGGCGTTGGGCTGGCTGCGAACGCACGTCCGCGGGGTACAGCTGGCCGGCGGTGCGATGCTGATCGCGGTGGGCATCATGCTGGTCACCGGGCTGTGGGCGGAGTTCGTCGCCGTGCTGCGCGAGCCGGTCTCGGGTTTCGAGACACCGATCTGATGACCCGGCTGACGCAGCTGAAGGCGCACGCCCGCAACACCTGGCGCGGGCTGACCAGCATGCGCACCGCGTTGGTACTGCTGTTTCTGCTGGCTCTGGCCGCGTTGCCGGGGGCGCTGCTGCCGCAGTACGCGCTGAATCCCGAAAGGGTGCGGACCTACCAGGCGCAGCATCCCACGCTGGCGCCGGTGCTGGACCGGCTGGGTTTTTTCGCGGTGTTCGCCAGTCCCTGGTTCGCCGCGATCTACCTGCTGTTGTTCGTGTCCTTGATCGGCTGCGTGGTGCCGCGCACCGTCGAGTACACCCGGCAGTTACGCCGGGCCCCGGTGAACACGCCCCGCAACCTGGCCCGGCTCCCGCACCACGCCCAAGCCGAGTCGCAGGCCTGCCCGGAAGAGGTCATCGCCCAAGCCCGGCACAGGCTGCGCGGCTGGCGGATGGCCGAGAAACAAGAAGACAACGGCACCCGCACATTGTCCGCGGAGCGGGGGTATCTGCGGGAGGCGGGCAACCTGGTCTTCCACGTCGCGCTGCTCGGGCTGCTGGTGTCGTTCGCGATCGGCAAGCTGGTCGGCTACGAGGGCCAGGTGATCGTGCTCGCCAACGGCGCACAGTTCTGCAACTCCGGCCCGCTGGCGTACGACTCGTTCCGCCCCGGCCTTTCGGTGGACGGCACCGAACTCGCCCCGTTTTGCGTGCGGGTCGACGCCTTCACCCCGACGTACCTGAACACCGGGCAGCCGCAACAGTTCCGTGCCGACATCGCCTACCAGGGTCCCAACGATCTCGACACCGACACCTGGCGGCCCCACCAGCTGGAGGTCAACGACCCGCTGCGGATGGGCGGCTCGCGGGTCTACCTGCTCGGGCACGGCTACGCGCCGGAGTTCACCGTCACCTTCCCCGACGGCCAGCAGCGCAGCGCCGTGGTGCAGTGGCGGCCGGTGGACAGCGCCACGCAGCTCGCCGAGGGCACCACCAAGTTCGACCCGCCCGGGGTCACCGACGACGCCCAGCGGCGGACCCGCCAGCTCGCGATCACCGGCCTGTTCGCCCCGACGGCCGCATTCCAGGGTGCACTGCTGTCGTCCGGTTTCCCGGATCTACGGGATCCGGCCGTGGCGATCGACGTACTCCAGGGTGATCTGGGCAACAACTCCGGCCGCGGCCAGTCCATCTTCTCGATCGATCAGTCCATGGTGGACTCCGGACGGCTCAAGCAGGTGGCGCGGCAGAACCTGCGGCCCGGTGAGCAGCTGAGCCTGCCCGATGCCACCACTGTGCGATTTGACGGGGTGACCCGGTTCGTGTCGCTGCAGGTGTCCTATGACCCGGCCCAGCTCTGGGTACTCGGCTTCGCGGTGCTGGTGCTCGGTGGCCTCGGGCTGTCGCTGTCGGTGAAGCGCCGACGGCTCTGGTTGCGCGCCACGCCGGCTGAACCGGACGGTACGGTGGTCGAGCTGGGTGGGTTGGCCCGAACCGAGGCCGCTGGGTATGGCGAGGAGTTCGATCGGATCGCCGCCGACCTGTTGAGGAAGGGGCTGGTCAACGATGCCGGTCGACATGGTGCTGGCGTCATACGGTGACCTGGCGTACGGCACCGCGTTAGTGCTCTACCTGTTCGCGATGGTCTTGCACACAGCTGAGTACGCGAGCGGGCGGGTCCGTCCCGTATCCGCTGCCGCGCAGCGGGCCGCCGAAGGCGAAAGCCCGGTAGCGACGTTGGCGCCACCGGAGTACGGCCGGAGCGGGGCTGAGCGGGTCGGGCGCTGCGCGGTCGCACTGACGGGTCTGGCCGCGGCGGTGCACGGCTGCTCGCTGATACTGCGCGGAGCCGCAACCGGGCGGGTGCCCTGGGGCAATATGTATGAGTTCACCTCGGCGCTCTGTTTTGCCGCGGTGGTTGCCTGGCTGGTGGTGTTGTACCGGCAACGCCACAGCGCACCCACGTTGCGGCGGCTCGGCGGGTTCGTGCTGCTGCCCGTCGTGGTGCTGTTGTTCCTGGGCGGCACCGTGCTCTACGCCAGTGCCGCGCCGCTGATCCCGGCGTTGAACTCGTACTGGATCGTGATCCACGTCTCCGCGGCGGCCAGCTCGTCGGGCATCCTGCTGGTCTCCGGGGTGGCCAGCGCGCTTTACCTGGTGCGCCAGCGTGCGGCCAAGACCACCTCGCGGTTGCCGACCCTCTCGCGGTTGCCGGCCCTCTCGCGGTTGCCGGACAGCGCCACCCTGGACCGGCTGGCCTACCGCACGGTGGTGGTCGCCTTCCCGATCTGGACCTTTACGCTCATCACCGGTGCCATCTGGGCGGAGGTCGCATGGGGCCGCTACTGGGGCTGGGACCCGAAGGAGACCGTCGGGCTGATCGCCTGGGTGGTCTATGCCTGTTATCTGCACGCCAGGGCGACGGCGGGGTGGCGCGGTTCCGGGGCAGCCTGGATCAACGTGGTGGGTTTCGCGGTGATGGTGTTCAATTTCTTCTTCGTCAACATCGTGATCGCTGGCTTGCACTCCTACGCCGGGCTCTAGTGCGTTTATTCTCGAGAGTGTTGCGGCGATTACACGGGAGGCACGGCAGCGTGACCGGACTTCAGGACGAGCCCGAGGCGCACCAGAGCAGTGAGCACTTCGGGGGGCAGTCCGGGGGATATCCCCAGCATTCTCCGGCGCACGATCTATCCTCAGCCCAGTTGCTGCCGCAGAACAAGCGGGCACCGCAGTCCGGCTGGCGGCGGGCTGTTTTCGTGGCTTCCGGGCGTACCCTCAACGTCGGGGAGAGCCCGGCGGACGCGGCGCGCCGGGAACTGATCGCCAGGATCAATCAGCCACTGCACGGCTGCTACAAGATTGCCATGCTGAGCCTCAAGGGAGGCGTCGGCAAGACGACCATCACAACGATGCTGGGGTCGACGTTCTCCTCGCTGCGGGGCGATCGAGTGATCGCGGTGGACGCCAACCCCGACCGGGGCACGCTGTCCCAGAAGATCCCACTGGAGACCACAGCCACGGTTCGGCACCTGTTGCGCGACGCCCAGCGGATCAGCCGCTACTCCGACATCCGGGCCTATACCTCGCAGGGTCCCAGCCGACTGGAGATCCTGGCCAGCGAGCAGGATCCGGCCGTGTCCGAGGCATTCAGCGAACACGATTACCGCCGTACGGTCACCCTGCTCGAGCACTTCTACAACATTGTGCTGACAGACTGCGGGACCGGGCTGATGCACTCCGCGATGAAGGGCGTGCTGGACACGGCCGGGTCGCTGGTCATCGTCTCCTCCGGTTCGATCGATGGCGCGCGCTCGGCCTCAGCCACCCTCGATTGGCTGGAAGCGCACGGTTACGGCGAACTGGTCAGCCGGTCCGTCTCCGTGATTAACTCCGTGCGACCGACATCGGGGAAAGTGGATCTCGACCGGGTTGCCATGCACTTCGCGGCCCGCTGTCGCTCGGTGTGCCGGATGCCCTTCGACGAGCACCTGGAGGAGGGCGGGGAGATCGACCTGGACCAGCTCGGACAGCGCGCTCGGCTCGCCGCCCTTGAGTTGGCGGCCACCGTCGCGGATGACTTCCCTAACGCAGTCATCAGAGCACGTTCCTAGCCAGCGGGCCTAGCGGGCTGGGTTCACCCCTCCTCCTCGGGCTTCTTGCGGTTGAGCTGACGGAGGAAGTCCGGGTCGTCGTCGGGGGCGAGCACTGGCTTTCCACCGACCCGTCGTTGCGGCCCAAATGCCTTCCAAAGCAGCGCCGTCATCCCCACCGCCCCAACAGCTGCCAGTAGATACTGCACAGTTCTTACCTCCTGTAGGTCACCACCGAGCGTAGTAGCGTCACGCCCGACAAACGAGTTGACCTACGTAGCGCGCGGGTATCGTCGGTCGGCGTGGCGGAGAGTTCGGGGTTCGTGCGGGACGTTGTTCTTTACAGTGCTGCTCGGCTGGGGGTGGTGGGGATGGTAGCGCTGGGGCTGGTATTGGTTGAGGTTCCACTGCTGGTTGCTGTGCTGCTCGCGCTGGTGGTGGCGCTGCCGTTGTCCATGGTGCTGCTGCGGCCGCTGCGGGTACGGGTGGCGGCGGGGATGGCGGCGGCCAGTGCACGTCGGCGTGCTGAGCGTGCCCGGCTGCGGGACCAGCTCCGCGACCAATCCATGGGCGAGTCTTAGAGTGTTGTGGGCGATCCTTGGAGCGCCAGTGCGGCGCCCGTCGTGGCGGCCCACACCAACATCGTCAGCGCGGTGTCACGCAGCACGGGGATCAGGGCAGCTCCCTCGGCGCCGCCGCGGACCTGCCGCACCGCCCGCACCGTCAGTGCCAGCGCGATCAGGGCGACCAACGCGGCGGGGTAGCGCAGCGCGAGGCCGAGCGTGACCGCGAACGGGACGGCGACCAGGGCAGCGTACAGCGTGCGGGTCCGGCGCGGGCCGAGGCGAACGGCGAGGGTGCGCTTGCCCACGGCGGCGTCGGTAGGAATGTCACGCAGGTTGTTCGCCACCAGGACAGCGGCCGACAGTGCACCGACCGCGACGGCCGCCGCAGCGCCGGTGAGGGTGACCCGGTCACTGAGCACGTACTGGGTACCCAGCACCGCGACCGGTCCGAAGAAGACGAACACCGCCAGCTCGCCCAGCCCCAGATAGCCGTAAGGGCGTCGGCCACCGGTGTAGAACCACGCCGCTGCGACGCTGGCCACTCCCACACCCAGTAGCCACCAGTGCCCTGCCAGCGCAACCAGCACGAGGCCGGCTACCACTGCGACGGCGAAGCTCACCAGCGCGGCCGTGCGTACCGCGCTCGCTTCGGCGATCCCGGATCCGACCAGCCGCATCGGCCCCACCCGGTCGGCGTCGGTGCCACGGATGCCATCGGAGTAGTCGTTGGCGTAGTTGACCCCAATCACCAGCGCCAGCGCTACGACCAGGGCCAGCAGCGCCCGACCCCAGCGCAGCGGACCCCAGGGCAGCGGGTCCAGTACGGCTGCCGCGCCCCAGCCGGCCAGCACCGGAGCGACCGCGTTCGGCAACGTACGCGGTCGTGCTCCCTCTACCCACTGCGCCAGGCTCGCCACGGGTCGGCACCCTACGGCCGCCGACCCGTGAGTGGCAATCGTCGCTATAGCGACGATTGCCACTCACGGGTCACGCAGTGCCGTCTCGACCTCATCCCAAAGGTGGCGGGGGCCGTGTTGACGAATCTGGCGCGGGCCGGATGAGCTGTCGTAGCGCGCCACGGCCCAGGACTGACTGGTGGGGTCGAGGAGCCACAGCAGGTGCTGAGGCCGCTCGTCGGTAGGTGGCTGATGGTCCCAGACGCAGCTCGGCACCCGGGTGCCGATGGCCCAGCGCACATCGTGGTTCTCGGCGATTCGCCAGGGCTTGAGGGTGGTGGTGGACGCCTCGGCAGCCGGGTCGTTGGGATCGAGGTGGTCGATGCTCCAGCGCGGGGTGCGGTGCGCGCGCACGGCCATGAATCCGATCCGACCGATCGGCTGCCCGGTTGCCGTGCCGTCGTCGTGCACGGTAAAGTGCTGGCTGCCCCGGTTCGGTCGGTGTTCTGATGTCATGTCGGCTCGCATCCGGCTGTCGTGGTGCCGGGTGTCCATAGTGGCCATCGGTGGGGGGTGTGGTCGGGGTCGTCGAGCCACATGTGCTGGTCGGTGAGGGTGGCGGTGACGCCGAAGCGGGACCAGTCCGGCTCGCCCAGTTCGCGCCACTGTCGGTGGGCGGCTTCGACGGTGTCCCACAGTCGCTGGATTCCGGCTTGCCGCACGGTGTATGGGCTGTCGGCGTCGGGTTCGCGGGTTACTTCGCACCAGGAGCCGTCTGGGCTGACCAGCCGGGTGTGGGTGGGTCGGGGTTGCTGGGCGTCAGCGGTCAGGGTATGGAAGGTTCCGCTGGGCAGGTGAAGCTGGGCGAGGAAGCGGAACTCCCCGTCTAGCTGGGCGGGATCCACGCTGGTCAGGCCGGTGTCGATGGGTGCGTCAAGGTCCCGTTCGGGGGCCGGCAGGTGGTAGTCGGCGACGGTTGGGTCGCGGCGCATCGGCATGAACCGTCCGAGCCAGGGCAGGAACTGGCCGCGTAGCTGCGGCGCCGTGTCGTCTCGGCCCGAGGCGGTGTCTCGGCGCAGGGCGATGAGGTTACCCGCGCTGAGCGGGCCTTCCAGGTCGACGAGCAGCAGCCCCCCGGGAGCCAGCTGGGTGATCCAGGTGGTGGGGATCAACGGCATGCCGCAGGTCACGACGATCCGGTCGAAGGGGCCGTGCTCGGCCAGGCCCTCGACGCCGTCGCGGGCGACCAGGGTGGGCCGGTAGCCCAGCCGGGTCAGCCGCTCGCGGGCTAGTTCGACCAGCTCGGGTCGCAGGTCCACCGAGTACACCTGCCGTGCCCCGAGCCGCGCGCATAGCACGGCGGCGTTGTAGCCGCTGCCGGTGCCGATCTCCAATACCCGCATCCCGTCGTCGACGTCGAGTGCCTCCAGCATGCGCAGCATGAGACCGGGTTTGGTCGACGACGACACCGGCCAGGGCAGGCCCAGCGAGCTGGGTAGCACCCTGGTGATCACGGTGGTATCCGAGTAGACCAGCTCCCACCAGGCTTCCGTGCCGGGAGTGAGCGGGCACCACCGGCGGTTCTCGTCCTGGGTGTAGATCTCGGGCACCAGCTCGTGGCGGGGCACCGCGCACAACGCCGCCCGCCAGGCCGGTGAGGTCAGCTTGCCGGTGGCGCTGAGCTGATCGGCCAGTACCGCCACTCGTTGCGTCCAGTCCATCAGGCTGACTCCCGGCATGTTGCGGCGGGCAGCGGCCGGGCGAGGAGCTCGGCCAGGGCAGCGGTGACCGGGACGCCGACGGTCCCCTCCAGCCAGCCGAACTGACCGGTCGGGTTGACCTCCAGATAATGGTGTTCCCCGGACTGATCGACCACGAAATCCAGGCAGCCGAACACCAGGCCCAGCTCGGCCAGCAACACCCGGATACCGTTCTCCACAATCGCTGGAACATCGACGATCTCATGGCGCAACGCCCGGTAGTCACTGCGGAAATCGACCCTTGCGGCAGCGCTGGTGGGGTGGATCGCGACTGGGAAGAGCCGCTCGCCGACCATCACGACCCGCAGGTCGTAATGTTTATCCACGAACCGCTGCAGCTGATGTGCCGTGGTGTCGAAACCCCGCAGATCGGCCAGATCAGCGGCGGTGAGCAGCCGGGTGTGCCCGACTTTCGAGCCACCATCCTCGATGACCCGGTTGGCGAACAGCTTGCATACGACCTCGCCATCAGCCACCGCCACGAACTCCCGCGCGGCCCGCGTCGTGTTGGTGATCCGGGTGGGGGGCACCGAAAGTCCGCACCCGGCAGCCTTCGTGAGTTGCCACGGTTTGGTGGCGGCGGCAACGCGATGCGGATGATTGACGTGCGCCGCGGGCAGTGACATCAGCACCCCGCCGAGCCCGATCCGGGCTTCCCGCTCGGCGTGCTGGAGCTCGGCCTGCGACATCCCGGCGGGAAACACGAACGGTGCCGGGTTGCGGTACCAGATCGAGCGCACCTGGGCCAGTTCCACCCGCCGATCCACTGTGGCCAGATAGCCCTGCCAGCGGCCGTCGCGCAGCTCCGCGTCGAGCGTGAGCCGTTGCGGGAACCACGAACAGTCGGCACGAAAAACCGGCACGCCCCGATGCGCCAGCGCGGCCACCACACCGTCGACGGTCCGGTCCAGCTCACTGGCTATCACCAGGACGGTCATCAGCTCACGTCGCCGGTGGTGTCCCAGCCGTAGTCCTCGGATTTTCCCTCATCACCGTCGAGCTCCGCGATCGAGGACCATTCCTTCCCGTCGCTGTCCATCCACAACCGCCCACTGCGATCAGCGGACACCGCCACCTGGCGCACCGGGCAGTACCGGTAAGCCGGTGGAACCCGGGCCGGTGCCGGCCGGAGCCAGCGCAAACCCCACGGCCGGGTCACCGGACCCGAGGGCGTGCCACCGTCTGGTGTCGCGTCGAACGGTGTGGGTGCCAGCGGAAACTGCGCCACGACCGACGCCAGCGGATCACCCCGATACCGACCCATCATGCTTACCTTTCGCTCTGCGCTGGCACGGCTCAGGCGCCGCGCTGGTGCTGTTGCCCCCGCAGCCACCGTTGCCCGACCTGGCGGATTTCGGCGAGGTCGGTCCATCCTGACGGTGACACCGCGATGGTGC
>JBQTGW010000379.1:0-8874 GCA_052390495.1 Pseudonocardiales bacterium | reverse complement strand
TGGTGGCCTCACTGGCTGCGGCCCGGCGTGACCCGCTGCGCTCGGCGCTGGCCGAGGAGCGCTGGGACCTCGTCGTGGTCGATGAGGCACATCGGGTGCGCAACCCGCGCAACGCGTCCGGCCGCCTGGCCCGCGCCCTGCGCACGCGCTACCTGCTGATGCTCACCGCCACCCCCGTCGAGAACCGGCTGGACGACCTGTTCGAGCTGGTGAGCCTGGTCGCTCCCGGTCTGCTAGGCACCGCAAAGGAGTTCCGCAGCAGACACGGCGGCGCCGACGGGAGTGCGGTGCGCGATATCGCGGCGCTGCAGGCGCGGATGCGCGAGGTCATGGTGCGCCACCGGCGTAGCGAGGTCAGCGTGCTGCTGCCGCAGCGGCTTGCCGAGACGGTGCGCGTCATGCCCGCGCCGGACGAGGCCGCCCTGTATGCGGACCTGGGTGCCCGCATCCGCGAGGCCGCCACCGACGCTTCGACCAGCACCCTGCTGGCGTTGCGGCAGACCGCCCGGCTGGCGGGAGCCGGCCCAGTCGCGCTGGCTCCTACGCTGGCCAAACTGGGCTGGCACGAACTCGCCGCCACCGCCGCAGCCGTGACCAGCGGAAAGGAACGCCCACTGCTGGAGCTGCTGGGCCGACGGGCCTCCCGCAGGGAGAAGGTCGTGCTGTTCAGCGCGTCCCGACGCACCGTCGAGCACCTGGCCACAGTGATCGAATCGGCCGGGCTGGCTCCGGCCGTGTACCACGGCGGACTGTCCCGCCGTGACAAGGATCAGGCGGTGCGTGACTTCCAGGACGACGCCGATGTGCTGGTGACCACCGAGGCCGCCGGGGAGGGACGCAACCTGCAGTTCTGCCACGTCATGGTCAACTACGACCTGCCGTGGAACCCGATGCAGATCGAGCAGCGGCTCGGGCGGCTGCACCGCATCGGGCAGAACCATGACGTGGAGCTCACCAACCTGGTCACCGCGGGCACGATCGACGACCATCTGCTGCACGTCCTCGAGGCGAAGATCAACCTTTTCGAGCTGGTGGTCGGCGAGCTGGACATGATCCTGGGCCGGATCTCCGACGAGTTCGACCTGGAGTCGGCGGTGTTCACCAGTTACGTCCAGGCCGGCGACGACGCGGAGTTCGCCGCTGCGCTCGAGGCCATCGGCGACGAACTGGCCGGGGCCCGCCGCGAGTACCTGACCAGCCGGGAGGCCACCGATCTCCTCGTCGCGGAGCCGACATGACCGCCGACACCGCACTGGGCTTCTGGCTGCGCTGGGCCGAACGCGAGGGTGCCCTGCACGAACCGGATCAGGACGCGACCCTCGTGGTGCTGCCCACGGCCTTGCAGGAAACCCTGGAACTGCCCGATGAGGTGCTGGTCACCGCCAACCCGGAGGTAGCCCGCGAGGAGCACGGAGTACTGCTCGCCGCGGGCCACCCGGCCTTGGACCGCGCCACCGAGGAGGTGCTGCGCCACGGCGACGTCGGCCACGACCAGCTCGCCACCCCGGCCGCGGCCATCCCCGACGGCGGTAACCTGCTGGCCCGCGCGCGCGAGGCGTTTCCGGTAGATCACGGGCGAATCGACCTGACCGGGGTGCCGGTGCGTGAACGCGTGCCGGTGCTGCGGGTGGGCGCGCTGGTCACCTACACCGTGGGCCTGGACGAGCGCTTTCAAGAACGAGCCGAAGCCTGGATCGAGGTACCCGGGCGGGTCAGCCTGCCCGCGGAGACCAGCACCGCGCTGGCCCAGTACCCCAGAGACCCACAGGCGCCCGCCGTAGCGGCCCCAGAAGGACTCGTCACGGCCGTTGCCGAAGCACACAAACAGATCACCGACACCGCCACAGCCCGGCAAGAAGTACTGACCTCGCAGGCCGACAGTGCCCGCATCGACGAGGTGACCCGCACCCGTGCCTACTACGACGAGGCCCTGGCCACGCTCGATCGTCGGCGACGCACGGCCACGCCGGACAAGCGCGGGATGCTCAACGCGAAGCTGACCGCCACACGCGCCGAACGAGCCCGGCGCCTGGCCGAGGTCGAGGAGAAGTTCCGGCCCACGCATACGATTCGTCTGTTCCGGCTGCACGTCCTGTGGGTGCCCGCGCTGCGCCTGCCCTGCGTCGTGCAGCGCGGGCGCCGGGAGTTCCCGTTGACGCTGCGGTGGCTGCGCCCGGCCCGAGCCTTCACCCCGATGGCTTGCCCGAACTGCGGGGCGCTGGAAGCTCTGGTAGTCGCCAAAGACCGGCTCGGCTGCCGACGTTGCCTCCCCCACGCCGCTACCCTGGCAGCGGTCTGATCAATGAAAGTAACCTTTCAGCGCTTCGAGGGCTTGAGCTAGCTCTGGCTCGCCAGCCGATGGCTCACGCAACCAAGACAGGACCGCCGATCCCAGCAGTCCATCAAACTCGACCGCCAGCGTGTTCGAGTTGCCCAGGTTGGTAGCTGTTAACGGCGCCCCGAGCCCGGGTTGGTAGCCCTTGAAGGGCTACCAACTGACGGTCAGTGGGCGTAGCCCTCGAGCATTTCGGTGACCAGGGCGGCGATCGGGGAGCGTTCGGAGCGAGTGAGGGTGATGTGGGCAAACAGCGGGTGGCCCTTGAGCTTCTCGATTACGGCGGCTACTCCGTCGTGGCGGCCGACCCGTAGGTTGTCCCGCTGCGCGACGTCGTGGGTGAGCACCACCCGCGAACCGGTGCCCAGCCGGGAGAGCACCGTGAGCAGCACGTTGCGCTCCAGCGACTGCGCCTCGTCGACGATCACGAAGCTGTCGTGCAGAGACCGGCCCCGGATGTGGGTCAGCGGCAGCACCTCGAGCATGCCGCGGTCGACCACCTCGTCAATGATCTCCTGCGAGGCGATCGCGCCCAGGGTGTCGAACACGGCCTGGGCCCACGGCTGCATCTTCTCGTTCTCGCTGCCCGGCAGGTAGCCCAGCTCCTGGCCGCCGACCGCGTAGAGGGGGCGGAAGACGACTACCCGCCGGTGCGCCCCGCGCTCCATCACCGCGTCCAGGCCGGCGCACAACGCGAGCGCCGACTTGCCGGTGCCCGCCCGCCCGCCGAGCGAGACGATACCGATCCCGGGGTCGAGCAACAGGTCCAGCGCCACGCGTTGCTCAGCGGAGCGGCCGTGCAGTCCGAACGCCTCCCGGTCACCCCGGACCAGCCGGATGCGCTTGTCCGGGGTGATCCGGCCCAGCGCGGTCGCGGTCCCGGCGAGCAGGCGCAGTCCGGTGTTGCAGGGCAGCTCGGCGATCTCCGGGTGCTCGGTGAGCTCGGCGATCCCCTCTTTGTACAGCGCTGCCAGCACTGCGGAGCCGACCTCCACGTCGCTCATCCCGGTCCAGCCCGACGGCACGACGTTCTGCGCGCGGTATTCCTCGGCGGGCAGCCCGACCGCGCCCGCCTTCACCCGCAGCGGCATGTCCTTGGTGACCAGGGTGACATCGCGACGGTCGGCAGCCAGGTTCAACGCGCAGGCGAGGATCCGGGAGTCGTTGGTCCCGGTGCGGAAGCCGGCGGGGAGCACCTGCGAGTCGGTGTGGTTCAGCTCGACGTGCAGGGTGCCGCCGAGCGCACCGATCGGGACTGGAAGGTCCAACCGGCCATGGGCCAGCCGTAGATCATCCAGCAGACGCAGCGCCTCCCGCGCGAACCAGCCGAGTTCCGGGTGATGCCGTTTGCCCTCCAACTCCCCGATCACCACGAGCGGAAGCACCACCTCATGCTCATCGAACCGGGAGAGCGCCCACGGGTCGGACAGCAGCACCGATGTGTCCAGCACATAGGTACGGATACCGGGGGCGGTGGGGCGGGACGAGCGAGAGGCGTTCAAGACAGCTCCCTGGCGAGCGTGGCACCCACACCCGTTCCTCGGTGGGCCGGTGCGACCCTGGTTGACCGCTGCTCTGCCACCCCGATCGGGGTCAGCGAAGCCGACCACAAGGGCCGGGCGCCGGCCCTTCCGCGCGCGCCGTGGACGGCGTACCCGTCCTACCGACAGCAACCACGACCAGGGCCTCCCGTGGCGTGACGCCTCCGGTACGTCCCGCCACTACTGCACGCTACCTGCGTAGGGTGGTGGTGTGCAGGCATCCACCCAGGTGAATCGCCTTAGCCGTCTCTGTGACCAAAATCGGTCGGTACGGGATGAAAACCACCCGAACGCCGCGACGTTCACCCGGCCAGCTCGGCCCGTATCGCGGACGGGATGAGGGGCTCGTCAAGCAGCCGCAGATAGCGTTGCTCAAGCGGCTCGGCCGGTGGGCGGGCATCCAACCAGGTGCGCAAGAGGCGGTAACCCTCCACGTACGTGGAGGTGTAAGCGCGCCACAGCGGATCGGAAAGGAATCGCAGTATCTGCTGCGCCCGCGCTTCGCCGACCAGCAGCCAGCGCTGGAGGTAGGCCAGCACGTCGGCCGGGTCGGCGCCTTGGTCGTGCAGCATCAGCGCCGCGTCCTGACGAACACCCAGTAGCCCCGCCGCAGCCAGCTCCAGCCGCTCGGCCAGCTCACCGTCCATCCGCAGGCCCAGATCGCCGAGGATCTCCTCGGCCCACGGCCCCCATCCGGAACCCACCGCCGCGCGCAACCCGAGGTCGGCCAGTCCCTCGGCCATCAGGCATTGCGGCGTGTTCACCAAGAAGATCGTCTGCTCAGCTTGGCGCTGCCCGTGCACCAGGCCGGCTTCCTTTCGGCAGTGCTCGGTGTGGTGGCCGGGGTAGGACTCGTGGGCGACCAGGTGCGGCAGGTTCGCCATCCGGTGTCCGAGGTCGGCGTTGATCGCCACCCGGGAGCGGTACTCGCCGAGGTAGTAGTTGAACCCGCTCCACGGTTTGTTGGTGACGACCTCGTACTGCACGGTCTCCTCAGGGGGCAGGCCGACGCTGCCGCGAACCCGATCCCGCAGCGCGCTGGACAGCGCGTGCACTGCCGGTTCCAGCTTCTCCGGGGCGACCTCGTCGTCGCGCCGATGGGCGGCCAACCGCTGTGCCACGGTGCCCCCACCCGGCAGCAGCCTGCCGATCTCCACGTGCGCCTCGCGGTAGACGTCGGGATCCCCGGGTTCGATGACCACGTCGAAGTAGGCCGCCACCTCTTCCACGAACCCGACCTGCTGCCCGGCCAACGCCCGTCCACTGCATTCCAACGCGGTGAGGTGAGCGTCCAGGAAACGGGTCCGCGGCTGCGACAGGCCGACCGCCGGGAGCTCGGTGCGCAGCTCGCGCGCCCGGCGGGCCAGCGCCGCCGGATCCGGCCGGGGCTCGTTGCCGACCTGGCGGCGCAGCGCCGGGTCGCCGGTATAGGCATCGACGAAGCCCTCGATGAGGCGCTCGAACCGCAGCCCCAACAACAGATACTCACGAACAAGATCCATGGTGACACTATGCGCTACGCACCCGTGAGTGGCGGGGGGGGGGGTTGGGGCGCCGAGCGCGGCCCCGGGGGGGGGGCCCCCCCCCCCGCGGTGCGCCCCCGCCTCCCCCCCCCCCCCCCCGCCACTCACGGGTCGTCTCACGAGCCGTACCGGCGGTGGCGCGCGGCGTAGTCGCGGAGCGCCCGCAGGAAGTCCACCTTCCGGAACTCGGGCCAGTACGCCTCGCAGAACCAGAACTCCGAATGCGCCGACTGCCAGAGCAGGAAACCCGAAAGCCGCTGCTCCCCCGACGTGCGAATGACCAGGTCAGGGTCGGGCTGGCCGGAGGTGTAGAGGTGCTCGGCGATCTGCTCGACGCTGAGCACCTCGGCGAGCTCCTCCATCGTGGTGCCCGCCTCCGCGTGCTTGAGCAGCAGCTTGCGCAACGCGTCGGCGATCTCCTGGCGGCCGCCGTAGCCCACCGCGACGTTGACCAGCATCCCGGACCGGTCCCGGGTCCGCGCCGCCGCTGTGGTGAGCCGCTGCGCCATCTCCGGGGGCAGCAGGTCGAGCGCGCCGACCACCTTCACCCGCCAGGTGGCGTCCGGCCCGCACAGTTCGTCGACGACGTCGGCGATGATCCCGAGCAGCCCGGTCAGCTCATCCGGTGGCCGGTTGCGCAGGTTGTCCGGGGACAACAGCCAGAACGTGGCGATCTCGACACCGGTCTCCCGGCACCAGCCAAGCAACTCGACCAGCTTGGCCGCCCCGACCCGGTGCCCGTCGCTCACGTCGGCGAACCCGGCCTCCTTGGCCCAGCGGCGATTCCCGTCCATGATCACCGCGACGTGCCGTGGACGGTTGGCGGTGACCAGCGCGCGGAGCAGTCTGCGCTCATAGACGGCGTAGACAAGGTCCTGCAGTCTCACAAGCCGGTAAGGCTACGCCCGGCACCGAGGATGGTGGCGGCCACGCACCGGGAAAGCCGAGCCTACGCTCGCATCAAGTGATGCCAGGTTCCTGCGGAGTATCGGGTGGGGACTCAACACGTCCCAGTCCAGCATCGCGGGCGGTGGCGATGGCTTGTGCCCGGTCGGGTACTTCCAGTTTGACCAGGACGTTGGCGACATGGTTGCGAACTGTCTTGGCGCTGACGTAGAGCCGGCGGGCGATGCCCTGGTTGCCACAGCCTTGCGCGAGGAGTTCGAGGATCTCCAGCTCGCGCCGGGTCAGCTGCGGGAAGGGATTCGGCACAGCACGTCCAGCCAGCCGACTCAGTACCTGGTCGGCCACGCCGGTTCCGAAGACAGCGCCGCCGGTGACGATGGAGCGCAGCGCCTGGGCGATGTCGGCGTGGCTGGCGCCTTTGACGAGGTAGCCTCGCGTCCCGGCCTTGAGCGCGGCGAGCAGCATCTCGTCGTCGTCGTACATGGTCAGGACCAGCACCGCGATGTCCGGGTGTACGGCGAGAAGCTGTTTGGTGGCTTGAATCCCGTCCAGGTCGGGCATATGCAGATCCATCACGACCACATCGGGGTGATGCGCCGTGCCTGCGGTGACTGCCTCGCCGCCACTGGCGGCGGTGGCGACGAGCTCGAAATCCGGTAGGGCAGCCAGGACGGCACGGAGCCCCTCGCGCACGATGGGGTGGTCATCGGCAATCATCACCCTTACTGGTGTGGTGCTCATGCGACAGCCAATGGCAACAGAGCGTGGATGCGGCTGCCGCCGCTAGCGAGGCGCTGCGCGGTGAAGGTGCCGCCGAGTTCTTCAGTACGTTCGCGCATGGAGATCAATCCGATCCCGGCTTGGTAGTGATCGGGCAGTCCGATTCCGTTGTCGGTGACCTCGACGAGCAACCCGTTTTCGAGTCTCAGCGCAACGGTGCAGTGGCTGGCCGCTGCGTGGCGCACGGTGTTCGTAATCGCTTCGGTCACAATCCGGTACGCAGCCACCTCCACCGCGGCCGGTAGTTCCCACAGCTCATCCGCGGCTGTGAGGGTGATCTCGACCGTTGATTCGCCTGAACCCGCGGTGAATGCACCGATGTGCTGGCGGATCGCCCCGGCTGATACAGCTTTGTAATTGCCGTTCAAGCCCACCGAGCACGCCCTCAACCTGATGGGTGTCGACAGCCAACAGCGCACGGGCCGCCCCGACCTGCATGGTCATTCCCGCCAGGGTGGGGCCGAGCCCGTCGTGCAGATCGCGGCGTAACCGGCGTCGTTCCTCCTCCCGAGAGCGCACCAAACGCTCCCGGGAACGCTGCAAATCAGCCGTCAAACGAACCACGTGGGCAGCTAGGCCCACCTGAAGAGCCAGATCCTCCAGGAGGTTGCGCTCAGCGGGGGTGAACGGCTCGACGGGTGAGCGGGGGTAACCAGCAACCGGCCGACGACCTGGCCCTGGTAGGTCATGGGGAACGCCTCTGGTTCATCCACTCGCCGACCATAGCTGGCCACCACCCGCTGGGCGTCCGCCCTGCCGGTCAGCTCGATCGCGGCATAGGGCAACTGCTAGGGAATCCGCGACGGTCTTGGCTACCTGTGGCAGTACCGCGGCCGGGTCCACCACCTGCTCCAGACGCCTGCCCAGCCTGCTGACCACCGCGTAGGGGTCATCCCGATCGCCGTAGAGCAGTCGATTGGCCCCGCGCTGCACCCTTTCCCGCAACGGGCCGAACAGCAACGCAATAACACCGACGGCCACAAGCCGCCGCCACTCCGTGACAGTGGTCAACCTCGCACCAGGGGTGAACACCGCGCTCAGCAACGTCACGATCCCCACGTAGGCGCCCACGACCAGCAACGTCAACGTCGCATAGACCAGCGACCGGTTGAGGCACAAGTCAATGTCGTACAGCCGGTATTTCAAGATCGCTACTGCCATTACGGCCGGCACCGTCGTCGCGGGAAGCACCCAAATCCCCGGCACCAGACTGATCTCGAGCACGATTGCGACCGGAATGAAAGCCGCGCCGAACCCACGGCGACCCGGCGTCACCAGAATCCTGAGATGGAGGGTGTCCCACCGTCTGTAGGCGCACGTCCCGTTAGTGCCCAAGTCTGCGGCGGGCCCGCGCTGGCACCGCTGCATGGCGGGCTCGTCGGCTTCAGCACGGAGAGTATGGAGACATTGACGGACGACCTATCCCGGTTCGCTGGTATATTGCCGACCTCAGCGACTCGGAAGTGATGGCTCGGGCTTGGGAATGACGAGTTGGTTGGTCGACAAGTCCGCGCTGGTCCGCTGCGCCGCAAGCCCAGCACCGCACGCCCGCGGCGTAGGCGGGTCCGTGCATCAGACCGAGAGTGTGGGGCGCAGGCCCGCCGGTGCCGGTGGTCACCTCGAAGAACAGACTCGCGTCCCAACCGTGCGGCACGTGCGGGGCTAGTGTAGTGTCTCATTATTGATTTTACACTTGCTGGAGGGCGACCCGTCCCCGGGCTACCTTGGCGAGTATCTGCTCGGCGGTGGCGGTCCACACGAATGGTTTCGGGTTGTCGTTTCCACACGA
>JBQTGW010000378.1:0-20480 GCA_052390495.1 Pseudonocardiales bacterium | reverse complement strand
GGTGGGGGGGGGGGGGGTCCACCCCCCCCCCCCCCCACTCACGGGTGCGTCAGCACGTAGTTCTCGACGTCGAAGCGTCGCGTCAGCCACCGGAAACGGGCGGTGAACCAGGGCCAGACGGTGGTGTTGCGGCCCGCATGGTCCAGGAACCAGCTGTGACAGCCTCCGCTCGCCAATACCGTGCCCGCCGTGCGGGCTGTTACCTCGCGCACGAATGCCTCCTGGGCGTGCGGCCGGACGTCCACCGCGGCGAGTCGCTTCACCGCCATCACCCGCAGTGCATCGAGCACGTAGCGCACCTGGGCTTCGATCCCCAGCACCACCGAATTGTGCGCCGACCCGCTGTTCGGGCCGGCGAGCAAGAACAGATTAGGAAAGCCGGACACGGTGGTACCCAGATATGCCTGAGCACCAGTGTTCTGCCAATCCTGGGCGAGTAGCCGTCCTTCCCGGCCACGGATCCGCTGCGCCATCGGCATTTCGGTGGCGCGGAACCCGGTGCCGAAGACGATCGCGTCCACTTCGCGTTCGGCGCCGTCGGCGGTGACCACACAACGTTCGCGTACCTCGGCGATCTTCTCGGTAACCAGTTCCACGTTTTCGCGACGCAGCGCGGGATAGAAGGTGCTGGAGCGCAGCACCCGTTTGCAGCCCATCGCGTACGCCGGGGTGAGGGCGGTCCGCAGCGGTCGTTCCGGCACCTGACGGCGCAGGTGACGCCGGGCGAGCAGGCTCACGATCTGCATCACCCTTGGCTCGGCGAAGCCGATCACCGCGAATTCCCGGATAGCGGACAGCGCGGAGCGGGTGGCCCGCTGCGCCAGGGGAAACGCCCGGAACGCTCGATGCTCGATCCGGCTGCGCGTCCGATTGTGCTGCGGCAGAATCCAGCCGGCGGTGCGCTGAAACAGGTGCAACGCCGCAACCCGGTCGACGATGGCCGGGACGAGTTGCACCGCGGAAGCACCGGTGCCGATCACCGCGACCCTGGCCCCGGCGAGGTCGCGGGAGTGGTCCCAGCGTGCGGTGTGGAAGGCCGCTCCGGTGAAGCGTTCGAGGCCCGGTACCGGGGGCACCGCGGGCTCGCTGAGCTGCCCGGTAGCCGACACCAGCGCTGTCGCCGTGAGTGTGCCTTGGGATGTCCCAATCAACCAGCGCGCGCCGTCCTCGTCCCACTGGGCGCTGCGCACCTCGTGGCGCAGCCGCAGGTGGCTGCGCAGCCCGAAGCGGTCCACGCAGTCCCGTAGGTAGCGGTGGATCTCCCATTGGGGGGACAAAATACTGGTCCAGTCCGGGTTGGGGGCGAAGGAGAACGAGTACAGAGTGGACGGCACGTCGCAGGCGCAGCCCGGGTAGGTGTTGTCCCGCCAGGCCCCGCCGACGTCATCGGCCCGCTCCAGCACCACGAAGTCGTGGGTGCCGCTCTGCTTGAGCCGAATCGCCATGCCGAGCCCGGCGAACCCCGAGCCGATGATCGCGACCTGGACGTGCGGGTCGTTCATCCGCCCCGTCCTTATGCTCAGCCGCGTGACGTGCGGTGGTAGCCCGTTCACGCTACGGTAACCGGCGCGCGTCCGCGCCGCTCGCCGGATTGTAGTCAGGCGCTCTCCTGACGAGTCCGGTTGATGAGCTCGATGTATTGCCCCTGCGGGTCCTTGAGCAGGGCGTGGATCGTCGTCATCACCGGGCAGGGCCACGCCTGCCGGCAGATCCGGCACGCCGCGTCGGCGTGCGCCTTGTGTTCGACCAGCAGCCCGCGGATGACCACGACCAGATCGGGGATCAGCGCCCTGGCCGTGTCGATGTCCTCGTCGGACCAGCTGCCGCGCTTCTCCGCCAGGAACTCGGCCTTGTCCAGGTCCTCGTAAAGATCCAGTCGCAGTACGGGTGAACGCCTTGATGACCAGTGGTGGGACCGCGCACATCGGCTACCTCCCGTGAGTTCCGGCGGGATCGGTTACCCCGACGACGCAATGGCAGCCTTGTGACGTGTGGGCACACAAGGGCAGCGCTGAAAGTCAATGTGACTGGAATGCTGCGCCGAGTGGGTTTAGGGTCGCCGCGGGAGGTGCACATGGGCGACCGGGTACCGACGATGCGTAGCCGGGAAATCGGCACTGCGCTGCGCCAGGCGTTGCAGAAGGTCAGGCTGAACGCCAGTCAGGCCGCGGATCAACTCGGCTGGACACCGGGCTGGGTGTCCCGGCTGCTCTCCGGCAAGCGTAACGCCACGGAGCTGCACGTCGCGGCGTTCCTGGCGCTGTGCCGGGTCACCGGCGCCGAGCGGGACCGCCTGCTCGCCCTGTCGCGGGAGCAGCACGTTCCCGGCTGGCTGCAGCAGTTCGGCTCCCGGCTGCCGCAGCAGGTCGTCACCCTGGTCGACCACGAGGACAAGGCGGTGACGATCAGCGAGTTCCAGTCGACGCTGGTGCCCGGCCTGTTGCAGACCGCTGCCTACACCCGTGCGCTGCTCACCGAGGCGGGCCGGGTGCCGGTCGCCGAGATCGACGACCGGGCGGCCGCCCGGCTGGCCCGCCAGGGCCTGTTCAGCCGGGAGCACCCGGCCCGCTTCACGTTCTTCATCCATGAGTTCGTGCTGCGGCTGCCGATCGGCGGACCTGCGGTGATGTTCGACCAGCTGTCCTACCTGCTGCGGATGGTCGGCCGCCCCCACGTCACGCTGCGGGTGGTGCCCGCCGCGCTCGGTGGCCACGCCGGGACCGGTGGGTCGTTCAAGCTGATGGAGTTCCCCGAGGTCACGCCAGTGGCCTATCTGGACAGTGAGACGTCCTGCCTGTTCCTGGAGCTGCCGGCGGAGATCGCCGCCTACCGGAGCATCCTGGGGGCGCTGGCCGGGACCGCCCTGGGAGAGGGAGAATCACACGACTTGATTGCCGCCCTGGCACAAGAGCTCTACGCGGATCGAGAGTGATCATGATGACCGGGCCTGAGCCGGACGGCATCGTCTGGCACACCAGCAGCTACAGCTCTAACGGCGACGCCTGCGTCGAGGTCGGCTGGCACACCAGCAGCCACAGCTCCAACGGCGGCACCTGCGTCGAGGTCGCGCCCACCCCGCAGGGCGTCCTGGTCCGCGACTCCAAAGACCGCACCGGCCCCGCCCTCACCATCCCCACCCCCACCTGGCAAACCTTCCTCACCACCCTCACCCCCTAACCACCCCGCCCCGATCGCCCGCGCCTAACCTCGCCTCCGCCGCTATGTCGGTGATCGACATTGGCGCAGGTTGAGAGGCATGCACCGGGGCCGTCAATCTGATGGCTGGTTGTAGTCCCGGTGATCCCGGCCTTCTGGCAGCCGGCTTCGTGGAGTTTGTGGCACCACGGTAGTTGTCCTCCTACGCTGAGTCGGCGGTTGGCCTCGGTACACCCGCACCTGCTGCAATACCGAGGGACGACGACGCCGAGATACGATCAGCTGCGCCGTTCCAGCGGGTCGATCTGACCGGCGGGCGGGCCGTATGGCCCTTGGTGGAAGCAGCGTCGGGCCGTCATGAAGACATTCTGGTAGCCGATGAAGACGCAGACACGCTCCAGCGAACTCAACGTAACTCTCCTATTCGCGCTCCCGCCGGTTTTCGGTCAGCCGCTGGATGCCGACCGCTGAGATCACCATGAGCACGACCAGCGTCAGCCAGAAGCCGACAGCAGTGCTGACGATGTCGCCCGGTCCATGGATGTGGGTGTTGGACCGGTACGGTCCCGGCCTGCGGGCCGCGCGCACCCCACTCCACCTCGTCCTCGTTCAAGCTGCGGATGGAGACCGGCGTCGACGGGCTCGTGCGGACCCAGTCCCGAACGACCGGGGCGGAGGAGGGCTTCATGAGCTCGGATGCCAGCCGGACCCGCCAGCCGGTCTGGCCGAGCGCTTGCGTCGAAGTCTGAAAAAGTTCAGAATGGTGATGTGACGGTTGAGGTGCAGTGGAGCGAGCTCCAGCGGGACCCCAAGAGTGTGGCCGCGCTGGCCGACCGCGGTGATGTTCGGGTGCGGCGGCGTGATGGTGCCGCGCTGCTGCTGATCCGCGAAGATCGAGCCGGTTCGGCGGCTGAGGGTGCTGTGACGGCTGCCCGCGCGCTGCGCACCCTGCTCGGACACATGGCGCCAGCAGCTGCGGCTGCCGCTCTCGTCGATGAGTTCTCCTGGGCAGATGTTCTGCCCGAGCAGGACCGAACCCAGTTCGTGGCCGACTTCGTCCGAGCGTTTCAAGCTTCGGCCGATATGGGGCAGTGGGCGCCGCTGGCGCAGATGGTCCGCGAGTGGAAGACCACCGCCGCGATCCATGCGGATCCTGACCTGGTCAAGCAGCTCACTGGTCCCCTCAACGATGACTTCGGCCCAGTTCTTGACCCGACCAGAGACTGACCATGGCTCCGAAACGTGGCGACCGGGTGGCACCACCTGCCCGCCCAGGTGGCTGGGAAGCACGCTTCGCGACGTCAGAGGCCGCCAAGGGCTGGGAAGAATTCTGCCGGACCGCGCGACCGAACACGTGGGAGGCATGGGTGGTTCTCACCGAACGTCCCACCACACCGGAGAACTCGTCCCGTCAGCAGAAGCTGCGTGGTCAGCTCGCAAGTCGTGAGGTATCCGGCCGGAGGCTGGAGCAGTGGCAGTACGAGGTGACCTCTGGTGGCCGGATCTGGTACTGCCCTGATCCCGACAAGCGAATCACCTGGATCGTCGTGGCCAGCGTCGGCCATCCGAAGGCCACAGAATAGGCCCGCGATTGTGGAGTTCGCCCTCGGACCGCTGCGCGAGTATCCCCACCCGGCTGGTAAGCCACTCCGAGGGGAGCAGACCGGTCGATGGAGTGCACGTCGTGGTCCGTACCGGTTGAGCTACGAGATCGACGAGGAGAACCGCATCGTCCGGGTCCTGCGCGCCGACCACCGATCTGACGTGTACCGGTCGCGATAGCTGAGCTGGGCCGCCGCGGCACGTGGGGTCACAGCCAACTTCACCCCAGTACCCTGACGGTATGAAGGCCGTGCTGCTGGAGGTTCCCCAGACGATGCTCGTCGAGCGCCGCAAGCTGGGGCTCGATGGGCGTGATGAGGTATGGACCGGAGTTCTGCACGTCGTGCCACCGGCCGGAGGTCCGCATCAGGAAATAAGCGGGGAGCTATACCTGGTGCTCGCACCGCTTGCCAAGCGCCTCGGGCTGCACCCTTACTTCGAGACCGGTCTGTTCCGTGCCTCGGACGACTACCGGGTGCCCGACCAGCTGTACTGCCGTCCCGATCATCGATCCGCGCGGGGCGTGGAGGGTGCGGAGCTGGTCGTCGAGATCTGGTCCGAGGGTGACGAGACCTACGAGAAGATTGACTTCTATGCCGGGCTCGGGGTGCGCGAGATGCTGATCGTGCACCCGCAGGGTCGTTGGGTCGAGCTGCTGCGTGCCGTCGGCGGCCGCTTGCTCCCCGTCACTGCGGACACCGAGGGCGCGGTGCGCTCCGACGTCCTCGGTGCGCGGTTCGCCACCGTCGCCGGGCGACTGCGCATCACCTGGGATGACGGCGTCGCGGAGCTGTAGATCCCCTCCGGATAAGTCGTTGGCCCCGGCTCCTAGGCTGGGGCGCATGAACGCACCCGTCCTGACCGCCGTTGCTTGGCCTTATGCCAACGGACCTCGGCACATCGGCCACGTATCCGGCTTCGGTGTGCCTTCCGACATCTTCGCCCGCTACCAGCGGATGGCGGGCAACCGGGTGCTGATGATCTCGGGCACCGACGAGCACGGCACTCCGATCCAGGTGCAGGCCGACCAGGAGGGCGTCACGCCCCGCCAGCTGGTGGACAAGTACAACCGCGTGATCGTGGGCGACCTGCAGGGCCTCGGCCTATCCTATGACTTGTTCACCCGCACCAGCACCGCCAACCACCACCGCGTGGTACAGCAACTGTTCCTGGCGCTGCACCGCAACGGCTACGTGCTGCCGAAGACGGCGATGGGCGCGGTCAGCCCGTCGACCGGGCGCACCCTGCCCGACCGGTACATTGAGGGCACCTGCCCGATCTGCGGATACGACGGCGCGCGCGGTGACCAGTGTGACAACTGCGGCAATCAGCTCGACCCCGCTGATCTGATCAACCCTCGGTCCCGGATCAACGGGGAGACCCCGCGGTTCGTGGAGACCGAGCACCTGTTCCTCGACCTGCCCGCGTTCACCCAGGCGCTCGGCTCGTGGTTGCAAACCCGTACCGAGTGGCGACCCAATGTGCTGAAGTTTTCCCTCAACCTGCTCGACAACCTGCGTCCCCGCGCGATCACCCGCGACCTGGACTGGGGAGTGCGGGTCCCGCTGGACGGCTGGCGGGAGGCCCCGATGAAGCGGCTCTATGTCTGGTTCGACGCCGTGATCGGGTACCTGTCGGCGGCGGTTGAATGGGCGGTGCGCTCCGGTGACCCGGACGCGTGGCAGGCGTGGTGGTGCGACCCGGCCGCGCGCTCCTACTACTTCATGGGTAAGGACAACATCACCTTCCACTCGCAGATCTGGCCCGCGCTGCTCCTCGGCCACAACGGCACGGGAGATCGGGGCGGCGAGCCGGGTGCATTCGGCTCGCTCGAATTGCCGACCGAGGTGGTGTCCAGTGAGTTCCTCACCATGAGCGGGTCGAAGTTCTCGACCTCCCGCGGTACGGTGATCTACGTCGGGGACTTCCTACGTGAATTCGGGCCGGACGCGCTGCGCTACTTCATCTCAGTGGCCGGCCCCGAAACCCAGGACACCGATTTCACGTGGGAGGAGTTCGTCCGCCGGGTCAACTTCGAGCTGGCCAACGAATGGGGCAACCTGGTCAACCGCTCGATCGTGATGGCGAACAAGAACGTCGGTGCGGTGCCACGGCCTCTCGCGGTGCAGGCCGCCGACGCCGAGCTTCTGACGACGTCGCGAGCGGCATTCGACACGGTCGGCGGGTTGTTGGAACGCAACCGTTTCAAGGCGGCGATCAGCGAGACGATGCGGGTAGTCGGCGCGGCGAACAAGTACCTGTCCGACCAGGAGCCGTGGAAGCTCAAGGACGAGCCAGAGCGCCGGGACACCGTCCTGCACACCGCATTGCAGGTCGTCTCCGACGCCAACACGCTGCTCACCCCATTCCTGCCACACGCCGCCCAGCGGGTGCACGAGCAGCTCGGCGGCACGGGGATGTGGTCCGCTCAGCCGCAGATCCGGGAGGTGGCGGAGATCGCCGAGGAAGGTGGCCCGGACTACCCCGTACTCACCGGGGACTACGCCGCCGAGCAGGCACTCTGGGCCAGCATCCCGATCGAGGTGGGACGCCCGCTGGCCAAGCCCACCCCGCTGTTCGCCAAGCTGGACCCCGCCCTGGGCGAAACCGGCCCATCATGGGCGCCTGTCCAGCGCTGACCTCGGTGCGGTTTACGAGTTGAGGTCAAGGTGACTGCTCGCACCCTTGGCCTCGTCGGCGAACTCAGGCATTTCGACGACGTGTATACCGTGCTGTTCCAATGACTCGACGCCGACGCAGTTCTCGACAAAAAGACTGGGTTCTCGCCATGCGATGACGACCCGGGGGATACCGGCGTCAAGGATGAGCTGGGTACAGGCCCGTGGTCGGCTGGCTCGTTGGGAGCACGGCTCCAGGGTGCTGTAGATAGTCGCCTCTTTCAGACGCGGGTCGTCAGTCGGAAGCTTCGCCAGCGCAGACTCCTCAGCGTGCACTTTCGGGTCGGTCTCCCGCGAGTAGCCGGTGGCGATCTCCCGGCCTTCCGCGTCGGTGATGACCGCGCCGACCGAGTAAGCGCCCTCGGTGCGAGGGCATTGATGGGACAGTTCGATGGCACGCCGCATCCAGTGTTCATCGATGTCGCGTTGCTGACTCATGTGGTGGCCTCGTGGTCACGTTTGATGTGAGATGGCATCATCGAGTGCGGCACAGAAATCCCTAACTTTAGGTACGACGGACCATTGAGCCAGTGAGTCGTCAAGGTGGGCCAGCTCGGTGAGGATCCGCGCTGAGCCGGTCTCGCAGGCGACAGCGAGCGCTTGCAGGCCGAGGTCGGCGGCCTGCTCCGCTTCTCGACCTCCGGCATATGCGCTGGCCTGCCACGCGAGGTACACACCTTGATCGCGCCAGTAGCCCTCTGGTCGGCCCTCGATGGCTGTCTGGAACACCTCAGCGGCAGCCAGGAAGCGGCCGAGCACGGCGAGGGAACGGGCTCGATATACATCCAGGTAGCCCTCGTTGAAGCCGTTGAAGCACAGGCCATAGGCGTTCTCGTGGTCGGCCTCACAGCTCAGCAGCTCGCGTGCCTCGTCATAGGAACGCGCCGAGGAATCAGCATCGCCCCCAAGCGCGTGCGCCTGACCAGCGAACGTCGCCGCGAGAGCCGCAGTCCGGGTGTCCGGGCGAGCTGTGGCTCTGGCGGCCTCAGCCGCATCGATCGCGTCTGCGGGGTTGCCTAGGTCGACCGCCAGGTGGCTTCGTCGCGCCAGAATGAACGCCGTCGTCTGACTGTCCCGAGCCAGGTGCGACCACACCCGAGCCGGACCGAAGAGATTGTCACTGTCCGCGAGCACTTTCTTCATCTCGACGAAGTGCTGCAGGGGGTTGACATCATGCAACGACGCTCTCGGGACAGCGGCGATGGACTGGACTGTCGGCGGCGCCGTGATGCCAACAGCCGAGGCGCCCACGCCTCCCAGGAAAAGACGGCGTGATACCCGCACGAAGATGATCCTTCCGTCGGCGGTCCGGGCCGGGACTGAGATCTCCCCATCTCCCCCGATCGGTGCCCCTTGACCCTCCGAGCTAACACCCAAGGGTGCCCAATTGGCCACTTGGGTGCCCTGCTTGACCACATGCCCGGCGTCACCCAGCGCCGGGATCACCTGTTGCCCGTCGCCCGCAGCGACCACGGCGTGTAACCGGATCAACATACCGCCCGAGTTCAACGCTCAGTCGCAATCGCTGACCAGATCAGCAGGGATGTTGCGGTCCCCCCGCTCGATTTTGGCCAGGTAGCTGCTATCCCGGTGCACGAGCTTGCCGAGGTCATTGAGCGGGAGGCCACACGCATCCCGCTGGGCTCGCAGCTCCGCGCCCCAGAAATGTCGGGGGCTCGCCATCGGTGTCAGCTCTCTTGGACGCTGCCCCATCTCTCCCCTTCGGTATGGCCTATGTGGCCAGCGCTTCGAGGCCACATCCTGAACCTTTTACTCAGCTCGACAGCGGCCGAACTTAGCACATGGCCGAAGTAAGGTGCAGCAGGTTAGGTAACCAATCGCATTGTGTATGCCAGCCGTAAGTACCCGCACAACCGGAACCAGGAACTCAAGTTGACAGATGGACGAGTTACGGTACCGCCGGGCGTTGCGGACCTAGGCGGCCGGTACTCCAGTCCGACTCCCTCGGCGTGCCTCTGTCCATATGTCGGTGTGATGTGCAATCGTGAGGTCGTGGACTCGGGAGAGGAAGATGCGAGGTTTCTGGCGCCGCTGCTGACTGTGCAGGAGGCGGGTCGGAACTTTGTTGATCCCGCCCTCCACCGTCCAGGGTTGGAAGACTCACGACCTGCTCCACTCTGTGGCACCGGCTCGTCGCGGAGCCCCGACGTTGCCGTTTGCTGGTGTCGCTGAGGCCCAAGTCCTGCGGGGCCTGAGGTTGTCCGGCCTGCCGCCAACGGAGATCGCCCGAGTCACTCACTCTCTGAGGGAAGAGCTTGGCGAGTACGTGCTGATCAAGGAGCAACTGGCGCACGACGGCCGCTCGATCTTCCGCGACGTAGCTCGCCGAGTTGACGGTCCGCAGTGGGTCAGGGGTACGAGACGGGCAGCTGCTTCTGCCCAAAGTAGTCGATGATCACATGACCTATCTGGACTGGGCGCCTGATGGGTTCCCGATACGGCTGTGGCTGCGCTCCTACCCTGCCCGGCACCCCTCGACCGCGATTACGATCCTCACAGCGGTTTCAGGCACCCCATGGACAGCCATTTGGAGCCTAATCGCGGTTTGGGCACTGTAGTGACGGCACTTCTCACCTGGTGGGAAAGGTGATCGTCTGGTCGGGGGCGGCGGCTGGAGTTCACCATAAATCGGGCCTATCACCTACCTGCGTACACAGCCCGGGGGATGGAGCCACCCGACATTCTGCCAGCCTGGTTCCCCACCTGGAAGGTCCGGCTCAGCCGCAAGGTTGCGCCACAGCACGCGTGCCACGTTACGGTAGTAGATCCGCGCCAGCCGCTGAGTCAGCTCCGGCCTGATCGCGAACGAGACGACCTGTTCCCGCAACTCTGGTGCGACCGCCGCAGTCATGCATCAGCCCACGGAGCATCGGAAGTGCGGGAGGCATGACGGCGGGACAGTACAGGCAGGACGCGTTCTCCGGGCAATGCTTTAGTCGCTGCTGGTGTCCAGGTGAGAGTTCTTGTCGGGCTCACCCTCGTAGGTGCACGAAGAGTCCAGGCAGGGCACATCCGCCGCGACATCCAGATCATCCGGGTGAACCACGGGCTGGTCCTGAGATTCCATCAGATCCTCCCTCGATAAGACACTTACAGGGACTATGACGGGCCGTCGTGACCTTGTCAATGCCGCTCGCGCTCGTTCCGCTTCAGCCCGTGAGAACACACCATTTGATGGGTCGCCACTCTGTCGTATCTACCTCTATGGGATCGTTTCTACCTCTATGGGATGAACAGGCGGCGCTTCGGGGCTCACAATAGGTTGGCATGTCGGCGGATGAGTGTGACATCAGTTCGGTAGGCTGGTCATCATGGCGGTGGGAGAGGTGTACGGCTCTGACGAACGTGCGTGAGCTTCCGCCTGCTCCGGCGCCGTTGCCGGGGACGGTGGTGGATGCGCACACGCATCTGGATGCCTGTGGCGCTACCGATCCGGCTGGCGTCCGGGCGGCGCTGGACCGGGCGCAGGCCGTCGGGGTCTCTGCCGTCGTCACCGTCGCCGATGACATGGCCGCCGCTCGGTGGGTGGTGCAGGCGTCGACCTGGGATAGCAGGGTGTTCGCCGCGACCGCGCTGCACCCCACCCGCACCGCGGCGATGACCGACGCCGACCGCGCCGAGCTGGAGCACCTTGCGCGGCACCCACGAGTCGTGGCCGTGGGGGAGACCGGCCTGGACTACTACTGGCCCCAGCGAAATCCGGACGTCGCAGCCCCCGAGGTGCAACGCGAGGCGTACCGCTGGCATATCGACCTGGCCAAGCGGGTCGGCAAGCCATTGATGATCCACGACCGGGACGCTCACGATGATGTCCTGACGGTACTGAAGCAAGAGGGGCCGCCGGAGGCGGTTGTCTTCCACTGCTTCTCCGGAGACGCCCAGATGGCCCGGGTCTGCGTGGACGCCGGTTACGTGCTGTCCTTCTCCGGCACGGTGACCTTCCGCAACGCCAGGGAGCTCCGCGAGGCCGCGCTGCTGGTCCCCGACGAGCAGCTGCTGGTGGAGACCGACGCCCCCTACCTCACCCCGCATCCGCACCGAGGTAAGGCCAACGAACCGGTCAACCTGCCCTATACCGTCCGCGATCTCGCCGAGCTGCGCGGGCAGGACGTTACACATCTGGCCGCGTCGAGCACGGCCGTCGCCGAGCGGTTGTTCCGGCTCGGTCGGCCGTTGTGACGGCTTGGTCCGCCGGTGTGACGGTTCGGCGCTGCCGATGCCGCTGGTCGCTCCGAACGTGTTCCTGACGACATTACCCATTCGAGACCTTGGCCTGGGCCGCTACGCCCCGTTATGGTCCCGTGACTGCCCGCCGGGGTGGGGAGGAAGTCCCGGTACGAGTGCGTGGGGTCGTGGTAGGCGGCACGGTAGCCGCCGGTAGAGCCACGAAACCGTGTGGGTGAGCCTGCCGCTGTTTGTCGGCGGTGGTGGTGATCCAGCGTGCGCAGCTGCGCGTTCTCGTGCTCTCCCCTGCCCGGAACTACGACGACTGGACACAAGTGACCACTCGCACGTCAGTCCGGGCCGCCTTGGTGGCCCTCGCCCTCGCGCTGAGCGCCGGTACCGCTTCAGTCCTTACCCTAGGCAAGACCGTCACCATCATGGTGGACGACGAGCAAAGAATCATCCATACGTTTGCTTCCTCAGTCTCGGGGGCCCTGGATTCCGCGGGCCTGCATGCCGACGAGAGGGACGCGCTGGCTCCCACCGCGGACAGCAAGATCGATAACGGCAGCCGCATCGTGCTCAAGCGCGGCAAGCTGCTCGCCCTCACCATCGACGGGGCGCCACGCGAGATCTGGACCACGGCAGCCACCGTGGAGACCGCCCTGCACGAGCTAGGAATGCGTGCCGAGGGCGTCGTGCTGTCCACGGAGCGCTCCCAGCGCATTCCGCTGGAGGGAATGGCGGTGGACGTGCGGGTGGCCAAGCCGGTCACCCTGCTCGACGGTGGCACCGAACCCCGCGACATCTCCTCCGCCGCCCGCTCGGTTGGTGATCTGCTGGCCGAGCTGGGTGCGCCGTTGCAGGGTGCGGACACGGTGGCGCCCGAACCGACTACGCAGGTGTCGCCCGGGATGACCGTGGAGGTGACCCGGATCCGTATCGAGGAGCGTACTGAGCGCAGGTCGATCCCACCCCCGGTGCAGGAGATCGAGGATCCAGAGCTGGCCAGCGGCGTGGAGGTCGTCGAGGAACCGGGTGAGCCAGGGGAGAAGATTGTCAGCTTCCTGGTCACCCTGACCAACGGCGAAGAGACCGACCGGGAGCAGCAAGGTAGCGAGGAGGTCACTCCAGCCCAGCCGCGTCGAGTCCGGGTCGGGACCAACAGCGCGTCTGCTCCGGCGGTCGAGGACGGCTCGGTGTGGGACCGGTTGGCGCAATGCGAGTCGGGCGGGAACTGGGCCATCAACACCGGCAACGGCTACTACGGCGGCCTGCAGTTCGATAAGCGCACCTGGGACGCCTACGACGGCGATCAATACGCCGCCTACCCGCACCAGGCCAGCCGCGAGGAGCAGATCGCCACCGCCGAGAAGGTTCGCGACGCCCGTGGCGGCTACGGCGCATGGCCATCCTGCTCTCGGCGGCTGGGGTTGGCATAGCCATAGCCGGTACCGGTGGTAAGACCACGGAGTGAACCACGAGGGCACCGCCGAGCTACCGTCCGTCGGCCCCGCGCTGCTGGGGCCGGCGGAGGTACGCAGGCTGGCCGACCGGCTCGGGCTGCAGCCGACCAAGCGGCTCGGGCAGAACTTCGTGCACGACGGGAACACGGTGCGTCGGATCGTCGCCGCGGCTGATCTCACCGCAGCCGACGTGGTGCTCGAGGTCGGCCCCGGGCTGGGCTCGCTGACCCTCGGACTGCTCGCTGCGGCGGGCCGGGTGCTGGCTGTGGAGGTGGATCCGCTGCTGGCAGGCGCATTGCCCGCAACGGTGGCCGACCGCGTCCCGGCCCGCGCCGGTGCGTTACGGGTACTGACGGCCGACGCGCTGCGGGTGCGCCAGGCGCAGCTCGTCGAGGCGGCCGGTGGTGTGGAGCCCACTGTGTTGGTCGCGAACCTGCCCTACAACGTGGGTGTCCCGGTGTTGTTGCACCTGCTGGCTGAGCTGCCGAGCCTGCGCCGCGGGCTGGTGATGGTGCAGGCCGAGGTGGCCGACCGGCTGGCCGCCCAGGCGGGGGAGCGCAGCTACGGCGTGCCCAGCGTCAAGGCGGCCTGGTTCGCTGAGGTCCGCCGAGCGGGTACGGTGCCCCGCGGGGTGTTCTGGCCAGAGCCCAATGTGGACTCCGGCCTGGTCGCGTTCACCCGGCGTCCGCCACCATCCACGACGGAAAGAGCCGGGGTGTTCGCTCTGGTCGACGCAGCCTTCGCACAACGTCGCAAGACCCTGCGGGCGGCGCTGGCTGGCTGGGCCGGATCCGCGGCCGAAGCCGAACGGGTGCTACGGGCGGCCGGGGTGGACCCGGGCGCCCGCGGTGAGCAGCTGACCGTCGGCGAGTTTGCGCGGATCGCACTCGTGAGTGCTTAACAGTGTCATTGCAACCAGCGGCGTCATAGCAACCAGCGGCGTCATAGCACCCAACGCCACTCACGACCGCGCAGCGCTTACCCTGGGAAGCGTGCTCGCTGTCGTGCCGCAACCGGTCACCGTGCGCGTCCCCGCCAAGGTCAATCTGCACTTGAGCGTCGGTGACGCGCGCCGTGACGGCTTTCACGAGCTAGTCAGTGTCTTCCAGGCGCTGTCACTGACCGACGAGGTGACCGTCGCGGCCACCGAAGCGCCCGGCGTCGAGGTGTACGGCGAAGGTGCCGGGACCGTGCCCACCGACCGCCGCAACCTCGCCTGGCGAGCGGTGCTCGCGCTCGCCGAGCACGCCGGACGTGCCCCGGCAGTGCGGGTCGTGCTGCGCAAAGCCATCCCGGTGGCCGGTGGGATGGCCGGTGGAAGTGCGGATGCGGCGGGAACCCTGGTCGGGCTGGCCGGGCTCTGGCGGCTCGACGTAAGTCGCGAGGAGCTCACTGGGCTTGCTGCTGGGCTGGGCAGCGACGTCCCGTTCGCCCTGCAGGGTGGCACAGCGCTGGGCACAGGGCGTGGTGAGAACCTCGTGCCGGTGCTGGCCCGGCACACCTTCCATTGGGTCATCGCGCTGGACCGACGCGGGCTGGCCACTGCGGACGTCTACGGAGAGCTCGATCGGCTCCGCGCCCAGGCTTCTTCGCCGCAGGTTTCCTCGTTACAGCGGCTCGGCGACGTCGAACCGCTGCTCGAGGCGCTGGCCTGCGGGGATCCTCGGCAGCTCGCGTTGCTGCTCGGTAACGACCTGCAGGCCGCCGCGGTATCGCTACGCCCCGCGCTGCGCCGGACGCTGCGAGCAGGTGTGGATGCCGGGGCGCTCGCCGGGATGGTGTCCGGATCTGGGCCGACCTGCGCCTTCCTGTGCACCGATGCCAACGCCGCAGTCCGGGTCGCCGCCGAGCTGGCGGGCGCCGGTGTCTGCCGCACGGTCCGGGTGGCCAGCGGCCCGGTGCCCGGTGCCCGGGTGGTGGGCGATCCGCGCCCGGTTCCGCCCCCCGAACCCCTCGCGCGCGCCTGATGGCCAACCTGGTCAACCTGGAGGCCGTTTCGAAGTCTTACGGGGTCCGTCCGCTGCTTGACAACGTCTCACTCGGCGTCGATGAGGGTGACCGGATCGGTGTCGTGGGTCTCAACGGCGGCGGCAAGACCACCCTGCTGGAGGTGCTGGCTGGGTTGGAGTCACCGGACAACGGCCGGATCAGCCGGACCAGGGACCTGCGTATCGCGGTGGTGACCCAGCGCACCGAGCTGCCGCTCGGAGCCACCGTGCGCCAGGCTTTGTTCGACCCGCTGGGGGTCACCGCTGAGCATCAGTGGGCCGCTGATCCCCGGGTGCGCGGGGTGCTGGACGGACTGGGCCTGCCTGCGGTGGGGCTGGACCGGCCGGTCTCCGGGCTTTCCGGCGGGGAGCGGCGCCGGGTGGCGCTGGCCGCCGCGCTGGTCGGCGAGCCCGATCTGCTGGTGCTCGACGAGCCGACCAACCATCTCGACGTCGAGGGGGTGCGCTGGCTTGCCGAGCATCTCAAGGCGCGCCGCACCGCGGTGGTGGTGGTGACCCACGACCGGTGGTTCCTCGACACCGTGTGTACCCGAACCTGGGAGGTCGTCGACGGCCGGGTGGACGGCTATGACGGTGGATACGCAGACTGGGTCTACGCCCGCGCGGAGCGCAACCGGCTGGCGGCAGCAGCCGAGGACCGGCGACGCAACCTGGCCCGCAAGGAACTCGCCTGGCTGCGCCGAGGGCCGCAGGCGCGCAGCTCCAAACCGCGCTATCGCATCGAGGCCGCCGAGGCGCTGATTGCCGACGTGCCCGCGCCCAGGGACACCGTCGAGCTGCTCGCATTCGCCCGCCGTCGGCTGGGCCGCACCGTACTGGAGCTCGAGGACGTCACGATGCGGCGCAACGGCACAGCGCTGCTGGCTGGCGAGACCTGGAGGATCGGGCCGGGGGAGCGGATCGGGTTGGTCGGGATCAACGGGTCGGGCAAGACCACGCTGCTGCGGCTGCTCGCCGGGGAGCTTACGCCCGACGTTGGTCGGCGCGTGGTAGGCCAGACCGTCCGGCTGGCGCACCTGCACCAGGAGTTGGCGGATCTGCCCGGGTCACTGCGGGTGCTGGAGGCGGTGGAGGAGGTCGCCCGCCGGGTCGTGCTGGGTCGCCAGGAGCTGTCCGCCTCGCAACTGGCCGAGCGGCTCGGGTTCCCACCGTCGCGGCAGTGGACTCCGGTGGCGGACCTGTCCGGCGGGGAACGACGTCGGCTGCAGCTGACCCGGCTGCTGATGGCCGAGCCGAACGTCCTGCTGCTCGACGAGCCTACCAACGATCTGGACATCGACACCCTGGCGCAACTGGAGGATCTGCTCGACGGCTGGCCCGGCTCCCTGGTCGTCGTCTCCCATGACCGCTACCTCGTCGAGCGGGTCTGCGACACCCTGGTCGCGTTGCTCGGTGACGGGCGGATCACCCAGCTACCCGGTGGTATCGAGGAGTACCTGCGCCGCCGCGCCGCCGCTCTGCCACCCGGGGCGCCGGGACCATCGACTGGCACCTCGACGGGGGCCGCCGAGCAGCGAGCCGCCCGCAAGGAGTTGGCCCGTCTGGAGCGCCAGCTGGAGCGGTTGGCGGCCCAGGAGACCGAACTGCAGCACCGGATCGCTGAACACGCCGCAGATCCGGCCGCCTTCCGTCGGCTGGACAGCGAGCTGCGAGCCGTACTCACCGAGAAGAACGACCTGGAAACCCGCTGGCTGGAGTTCGCCGACGTCGTGCATCCTCCTGCTTCGTAGTCACCTCATCCTTGACCCTGTCGCTTATTCGCTGAAGCTGCGATCGATGGTCAGTTAAACAGTGCCAGCACCGAATCGCTGTTACTGGTTGATCAGATATGCAAAGCTTTCGACGAGACACGGGAAGCGTGATCGCAGGAGGGCCGCAATGGCAGCAGGACGACTCAGCGGGCTCGACACCGCTTTTCTCTGCCTGGATCACGACCTGTCACCCATGCACCTCGGCGCCTTAGCGATCTTCCGGTCGGCCCAACCAGGGGATCCCATGCGCGTTGTCGGCTTGCTTGCCGAGCGGGCCCAGCGTCTCCCACAGCTGTGTCAGCGGGTGCAACCGGCCCGGTTTCCGCTGGCCGCAGCAACATGGGTGGACGATCCCGCATTCCGCGCCGAGGACCACATTCACCTGCATCACCTTGATTGTGACGGTAGCCGCGACAAGGCGGCGGCATTGGCCGCCGAGCTGATGGCCCGACCGCTGTCGCGAAACCGCCCACTGTGGGAGTTCCACGTGATATCGGGCGTCGGTGAGGGCCGTTTCGCAGTGCTGGCGAAGATGCACCACGCACTCGGCGACGGGCTGAACGCGCTGGAGACGGGGTTCCGGATGCTGGATGAGCTCAGCGTGCTCGAGGGTGGCGCCGCGAGTCGCGGTGCCATCGACGACGGCTCGCCACTCTCGGCGTTGCCGCCTTCAACCCAGCCGCCTTCAACCCAGCCGCCCTCGATCCAACCGAGCGTGCAGTCCCGGCTACGACAC
This sequence comes from Pseudonocardiales bacterium, assembly GCA_052390495.1. Classification (GTDB taxonomy): domain Bacteria; phylum Actinomycetota; class Actinomycetes; order Mycobacteriales; family Pseudonocardiaceae. Next base: position 2,897 of record JBQTGW010000378.1, on the reverse strand, counting down.
GTGGCCAGCGACGTGCGCGACATGGTCGACGGCGCGGTAGGGCAGCTGGCGGAGGCGACCGGCATCGCCGCTTCAGTGCTGCGTCGCGTCCGATTGCCGGCACCGGGCTCCCCGCTGGTGATCTCGTCCTCGGGCCAGCGGGCCTTGGCGACGGCACGGCTCGATCTCCGGCAGATACGCCGGATCCGGGCGCACTACGGCGGCACGGTGAACGACGTCCTGCTGTCGGTGGTGGCCGGGGCCTTCCGGGGTTGGCTCGTTGCCCGCGGTGACTCGGTTGACGGGTTGATCCTGCGGGCGTTCATTCCGGTCAGCCAGCGGGCCAGGTCGGGCAACCAGATCGGGCGAAACCAGCTGTCCGGCTACCTCTGTGAGCTGCCGGTCGGCGAACCCGATCCCGGCACACAGCTGTTTAAGATCCGTCGGGCGATGCAGCAGAGCAAGGCCGCCGGGGCCAGCCGCGGCGCTGGCGCGATCCCGTTGCTCGCTGACCGGTTACCACCTGCGGCGCATCGGGTGGCGGCCCCAGTGGCTGGTCAGGGCGCCTCACTGTTGTTCGACCTCATGGTGACCAGCATTCCGTTGCCGGGGGTCCCGTTCACGTTGGATGGTGCGGAGCTGGAGGAGATCTTTCCGCTGGCGCCGCTGGCGGCTGGCCAGGCCCTGGTGGTTGGACTGTCCTGGTACCGGGACAGCGCTTATGTCGGCCTGCTCGCTGACCGGGAAGGCCTGCCGGACGTGCAGCGGCTCGCCGACGCGATCCAGCCCGCGGCGGCTGCCCTGGACCGGTGAGCTCGTGAACGCTGGTTGGTAGCTCTTCAAGTACCGCCAACCAGGGGGTTGGCGGTACTTGAAGAGCTACCAACCAGCCACGGCCCGTAAGGTGAGCGATTGTGAGCAGGTTCATCGACACTCTGATGGGGCACTGCGCGCCCGATTCGCCGATCCGCTCGGATCGGGGTATCACTACCGGTGAACCGACGGCGCCGCGCCGCATGAGCTGGGTAGAGGTGCATCAGAAGGCCCTCTGCGCGGCGGGTGCTCTGCAGTGCGCCGCGCCCGGTGTCCACGGTGTCTGCCCTGGTGACGCGGTGGCGGTGCTTGCCGGTGACCCCGCGTTGATTGCCCCCGCGGTGCAGGCCATCTGGCTGGCAGGCGGCAGCGTCACCATGTTGCATCAGCCCACCGCCCGCGCCGACCTGTCCGCCTGGGTCGCCGACACCGTCAAGGCGCTCGGCATGATCGGCGCCAAACTGGTATTGCTCGGGCCGCCCTTCGACAGGCTTGCCCCACTGTTGCACGAGCGCGGTATCGATTATCGGATGCTGGCCGACCTCGTCGACCCCGTCGCGACCCCGCTCGCCGCGCCGATGCCCGTCGGCGAGGACGACACGGCCCTGCTGCAGCTCACCTCGGGCTCCACCGCGGAGCCCAAGGCGGTCCGGATCACCCACGGCAACCTCTACGCCAACATGACCGCGATGATTCAGGCCGCCGCCCTCGATCCGGCGACCGACGTGCTGGTCTCGTGGTTGCCGCTGTTCCACGACATGGGGATGGTTGGGTTCCTCACCCTGCCGATGGCCCTGGGCCTGGAGCTGGTCAAGGTCACTCCGGTGGACTTCCTGTCCCGTCCGCTGCTGTGGGCCGACCTGATCAGCAGGTACCGCGGGACAGTGACCGCGGCGCCGAATTTCGCCTATGCCCTGATGGCGCGGCGGCTGGCCGGAACCGACGATGAGTTCGATCTGTCCAGCCTGCGATTCGCGCTCAACGGTTCGGAGCCCATCGAACCGGCGGCGGTGCGCGCGTTCACCGCGGCGGGAGCCCGGTTCGGGCTGGCCGAGCATTCCATGGTGTGCGCCTACGGGATGGCCGAGACCACCCTGGGGGTCTCCTTCGCGCCCCGCGGGATCGGCATGCAGGTGGACACTGTTGACGCCGACGCGCTCGAGACGCAACGCCGCGCCGTCCGGGCGGCTGGCAAAATCCGGATGACGGGCAACGTCCGGGCCTTTCCCCGGCTGGGGCCGCCGCTACCGGGACTGCAGGTGCAGGTGGTGGCGCGTGACGGTGGCCCGCTTGGCGAGCGCGAGGTTGGCCGGATCCAGCTGCGGGGTGAGTCGGTGACCCGCGAGTACCTCACCGTCGCAGGTCCGCAACTCACCCAGGATTGCGACGGGTGGCTGGACACCGGGGACGAGGGCTACCTCGCCGAGGGCGACGTCGTGGTCTGCGGGCGGCGCAAGGACGTCATTATCATGGGCGGACGCAACGTCTATCCCACCGATATCGAGCGGGCTGCGGGACTCGCCGACGGGGTGCGCGCGGGCAACGTGGTGGCGGTGCGCATCGACTTGGGCGCGCGGCGGGAGTCGTTCGCGGTAGCCGTCGAGTCGAGTCGAGCTGGGGACGCCGAGGCTGAGCGCCTGCTGCGCCGCGAGGTCATCTCCCGAGTCGTCGACGCAGTAGGCCTGCGCCCCGGCGCCGTCGTGGTGCTGCCCCCTGGCTCCTTACCCAAAACCCCATCCGGCAAGCTGCAGCGCACCGCCGCCAGGAAGCAGATCGCAAACCAGCTCCCCTGATTCTGCGTGTCCGGCGCTTAGGTACGGAGGGTCCGCCCGCGATGTTCGGGTTCAATGCTGGGGAGTTCAATGCTGGGGATCAGTGGAACTGGTTCTGGGTGGCGGCCAGCCCCTGAGCAAGTAGGTGCTCGACTGCGTCGGCGCAGCGTTCTACCAGCAGGTCCAGCTCGCGGAGTTGCACAGCGGAGAAGTCGTGCAGTACGAAGTCGGGGGGGGCGAGCCGGCCCGGGGGGCGCCCCCGCCCCAAACGAACCCCCACGTGGTCCCGGCGGCCCCCGGGCGGGGGGTTCGAGCGCCCCCCCGGGGGCGCCC
>JBQTGW010000377.1:0-33968 GCA_052390495.1 Pseudonocardiales bacterium | reverse complement strand
GTAGCTTGCCGGGGTGTTCGCCGGGATCGGTGGCAGGACCGCGCTGGACGCGTTCTCCGGCAGTGGGGTGGTGGCCTGCACTCTCACGGGGTTGGGTTACCAGGGCGGTCGTGTTCGACAATGGCCGGACATCGCGGGCCCGGCACGGTGAGGTGTCCGCGGTCGTGGGTGGGCACGAGCTGGTCTACCTGGACCCCGCCTTACGCGCCGGCGCGCGATGACCACTGTTACATCACGCGTGATCACTTCCTGGAGGGTCTGCCGGTTTATTGGCGTGGCCAGCAGATCATGGCGGGCACCAGGACCAGGAAGCTCGTCAAGCGTTATACGCCGTTCTCTTACAAGCACGCGGTCACCCGGGCGCTGTGTGAGACGTTCCAGCAGTTCGCCGGCAGCACGATCGTGGTGTCCTGCTCGTCCAACGTGGTGCCCGGCGCCGAGACGATCGAGGCGGTGCTGCGGGAGGTCAAGGGCACGGTCGAGGTGCGGCACATGGATCACCGCTACTCCTTCGGTACGCACGCCACCTTGCGGCGCCGCGCGGTCTGCGCGTATCTGTTCATCGGGCGATGACCGAGCCGATCCCGACGTTCGAGGCGTCCGTCGCGTCGCTGGGGCGGCTGACCCCGCACGTCGATCCGACGCTGGAGACACCCATGGGTGCCTTACCGAAATCTTGGTGGCGCCCGGCAGGTCAGCGGGGCGTGGTCAGCTGGAGACGACAAGCCGGATGAACCGTTTGTTGATGACCACTCTGGCTGTCAGGTCTTGGTGTGGGGTGCTGGCCGGGTAGGCGGTGATGGTGGGTTGGGCGGTGCGGTCGCGGTCCCAGGCGAGGATCTGCTGGCACAGGCGCTGGGCGAGTTGGGCTGCGGTGGGGCCGTGGCCGGTGGCGCCGAGTTCCCATCGGCGTTCGGTGGCTTCGGGTTCGGGGCCGCGCAGGGTGAGGTAGGCCAGCGAGGTTCCTTCGACGATGGCGGGGTTGCGGTAGGCGAAGGCCGGTGTGCACAGGCCGGAGTCGATGGCGGCGGGTTCGGCTGCGAAGCGGCAGGTTCCCGGCTCGGTGCCGGTCAGTCGGGGCCAGATGGGGTCGGTGGATTCGTTGGGAACCACCGATGCACCGGACCACACGGTGGTCGCAGGCTGCGTGAGAATCCCGTGCAGCGCCGCTGGGTCGATCGGCTGGTCGCTGTCCCAGTACAGGGCGACATCGTCGGCGATCTGCCCGGTGCGTTCCCCGTCCTGGCCGTCGCCGATCATCGGGATGAAGCCGCAGAGCTGGCTGTCGCGGGCCCGCAGAACGCCGTCCGCGTGGACGAAGGCCACGCTGCGGGCCTGGCCGCGCCAGTGCAGCGGCACCACGAGCCGACCACCGTGGACGAGCTGGTCCAGCCAGGCCGACGGCAGGTCCCACGGCCCAACGGTGACGATGATGCGGTCGAAGGGAGCGTGCTCCGGGGCACCGAGGGCCCCATCCCCGGTGATCACCTGCACGCGGTCGTAGCCGGTGGCGTCCAGCGCTCGTCGGGCCTGCTCGGTTACGTCGGGGTGGATGTCGATGGTGGTCACCTGGCCGGTCTCCCCGACGAGTTCGGCCAGCAGTGCGGCGTTGTAGCCGGTGCCCGCGCCGATCTCCAGGACGCGGCCGCCCGGTTGGACGTCGAGCTGGCCGAGCATCATCGCCATGACGGTAGGCACGGTCGCACAGCTGGCGGGTCTGCCGCCGGGGCCGCCGGGCTTGGTGGTGATGGCTTTGTTGGCGTAGGCGTCCTCGATGCTGACCTCGGGCACGAACAGGTGCCGGGGCACCGTCCGCAGCGCCTGCTCAACACCGCTGGAGCGCAGGTGGCCAGCGGCCGCGATGTGCTCGACCATGCGGGCGCGCAAGTCCTCGGGCTGGGTATCGGTGGTGGTGGTCATTCAGATTCCTTCCGTCTGCGGTTTCTCCAGGATCGGTGGGGTGATGAGCAGGCAGGCATCCCACCGTGTGGCGGGAGGTACGTCGGTGGTGGTGTGCCGGGTCAGCTCGACGCCCGCTGCGCCTTCCAGCAATCCGTCGCAGGTTGTTGGCCGGTGACGGTGGAGGTGCTGCTCGAAGCGGGTGTGCAGGTGTGGGAGGAGGGCGGTCAGGGCGCTGTCGGGCCAGGCCAGGGGTGCCGTAGCACCAGCTCGGTCGCTGCGGACCGGGCTGCCCGACAGCGCGGGTCTTCCATTCGGTCGGGGAGATCATGCCCGGCCACCATGTTCGTCCTCCGGTGCCGCAGCGCCACGTGTCCAATTCGGCGCAGATCCGGTCGATCGCTGCGGCCTGCCCCGACACTGTGATGCCCTGTCTCATGGCGGTCGACATCAGCGTCAGTGGACCGGCGATGCCGTGTGCGAGGCCCAGGTTCCCATGGCCGCCTGGCCATTCTTCCGAGGGCTCGTCGGCGGGTCCGTTGCCGGTCCACCACCCCGGTAGATCCTGGCCGTCGAGGTTCACGGGTTCGACCAAGCGCACCAGGTAGGACAGGACGTCCCGGAGCAGATCGGTGTTGTCGGCCTGGAGCAGGTATACCCCGATCCCGGTCAACCCGTTGATCACGTCGAATTCGCGCAGCCTGGGCAGTTGCCCGCGCCCGATCCGTTCATGTGCCCGGTCCAGGCGGCGCCGGGTGAGCGCAGTGATGTGGCAATCCAGGGTGCTCAGTGCGGTGGCGTAAGCGGGTTGATCAGCCGCACGCAGGACGAAGGCAACGGCCGGGGCACCGGTGAACAAGCAGGCGTCCGGGTGCGCGGCAACCGGGCTGTGGGTCATCGCGGCGGCCCACCGGTGGGCGGTGTCCCACCCTGCGAGGCCGGCGTAGGCGTAGGTGATGTGCAGCAGCGTGAGCCCGGCGGCTCCGGTGGACAGTGACTGGCCCCAGCCAGGTTCGGGATCGTGCTCCGGTGGCAGTGCGAGCGGGTCGGTGTGCGTCACTGGCTCTGACTGCTCTGCTGTCGCGTTCGCCAGGTGAGTGCTGCCTGGCGGGTCAGGCGGCGGCAGGTGCGTTCGCTGTCCGGGTCGATGCCGATGGCCCGGTTGTGGTGCATGTGCAGCAAGGACTCCAGGACACGGTCGACGTCCGTCTCCGGTGGCAGTTGCTTACGGTAGGCGGCCAGCGCATAGACACGGGCCTGCCTCGCCAACTCGACAGCGCCTTTCCAGCCGGGCAACTCCGGCAGCGTGCCGGTATCGGTGGCCAGCCGGATCGCCTGGTCAGTCACCGCCCGGTCGGTCTTGGGCGTGGCGGGGACAGACCGGGCGGCCAGCCAGTCCATTGCTTCAGCGAGGTCGCCGAAGAAGCCGCTGACGATATGAACCATGTTCGCCACGGCCAGCGCGGTGGGATGCACGGCGGTAACGGGCAGGTCTCGCAGTGCGGTGGCCACGAGGTGGGAGTCGGCGGCGAAGACGTCCTCGGCCGCGTCCATCGCTTCACCATTCCCATAACGGCCGATCTCGGGGTAGTAGGTGTCGATGACCAGCCGTCCGACCATGCCTGCCTGTCGCATCCGCTGCGTCCACTCCCCGACCGCGTTCGCGCACGCGGCGTAGTAGTCGCGGTCGGTGCGGATGCGAAGCCGGAGGTGATCGGTCTCTTGCGGGCTGTGGTACCTCAACCACCAGCACGACGGCTCGTCGTCGAGTGCGGCCGGCAACGTGGGCAGGTGCTCGGCGATGATCTCATTCATCCGCTCAGGATGTGTATAGATCTTCGCTGACAGCCAGGTCGCGCCCGGGGAGCCGGGTAGCTGCCCGTGTGTGTTGGTCACTTCGGGCAGGCACCCGCGCAGCGGGTTGGGCGCTGCGGCGCGCGTCGTGACGAGCGGGAAGGCGATCTCGTGGGCGTGGCCGTCGATCCACCCGAACTCGGCCGCCGGGGTGGCTGGGTAGAGGATGGCCTGGCCGTGCCGCTTCAGGTGGGCGTGCAGGAGCGCGGCGTGGGAAGGCTCATCGAGGGTGAGGCGCAGCGTGCGGTCCGCGTCGCGCAACTCGACCACATCGGGGCATCCCCAGCGGTGCCGCCACTGTTCGAGGACCTGCTGCCGCCCGTCTTGACCGGCCTCGCCGGGGAGCAGGTCGCGGGTGGTCAGCCGCCACTGCGCGGGGGATAGGACGGTGCGCCGGTAGCGCACCTGGGGTAGGTACGGCAGCCGGACGTGTGGTCCCCAATCGAACTGGTACCAGGCGGCGCTGAACGCCCTGGGCAGGTAGGCCAGGAACCGCGCCAGCGGTGGGGGCTGCTTGTCCAGCGCGAGCGCATGGAACACCTGTGGCTCGACCACTCGGCGGCGCGAGATGCTGACCAGGTGGAGCCGGTCACGGGTCGCGGTGATAGCCAGGTCGTTCACCGTGAGCAGGCCGTCGTCACCGGGGTCGCGGTGCTCGCCCAGCGGGAGCACGTGGTCCAGGTAGGCCGGGACACGGCAGACGTTCTCCGCGTGCGGGTACAGCGGCCCGAAGCTCAGTTGCGCCCGCAGCGCCCCGTCGGTGGCGGCGGGCAGCGTCCGGTACGCCTGTGCCAGTCCAGAGCCGGTGGCCATCGGGGTGAACCGTGAGGTGAGGGTGCCGGCGGAACGGGCAGGGGCGACGGTCAGGGTGAAGTCGCCGTGATCCAACGCCTGCGCGCTGGTGGCGTGGATGCGGGCTGATAACTCCACGTGCGGCGGGATGTAGCGCTCGTCGAACGTCTCGTCGGTCAAGTCGTTGACATGCTCGTCGGTGAGGATGATCTCGCGGGTGCCGTCTGCCATCGCCTGCCAGGCCATCGCCAGCAGCCGCTCGTCCCGCTCCGAGATGCCTGGTGTCGGCGCGGGCAGCACGCTGCCGCGATACCCGGCCGGGTAGCCCAGACCGGCGTCCGGGTCGAGGACCTCGGCTAACGGTATCAGCGTGCCGATGCCATACCTGTTGGCGAACGCCGCATGGTAGTTGCGCCAGGTCGCTTCGCCGGTCGGCTGCCGGGTCAGGCGCAGCAGCGCGCTGGCGGCCCGTTCCATCTCCTGCGCGACGTGGCCGGGCAGCTGAACGTCGCAGTCGAGGAGCAGGTCCACAGCCAGTGGGGTGCGTCCGGCTAGGGAGAGTTCCCCCATCCTGCGCGTGATCGTCTCATCGTTGTGGTGCCGCAGGTCGGCCTGGACGGCGTCGAGGTCGCGCACCAGAGATGTGGTGGCCGTGACGGTGTCCGCGCCGGCGTCGTGAAGCCGGTCTATCAGGTGGGTGAACGGGTCGGTGACCGTGAACGGGGCGCGCAGGTTGGTCAGGAGATAGCCCTGCCGGACGAGTTCGGTGAGCATGTCCGCCACTGTCGACCGGTCGGCGGTGAAGTCCTCAGCCGGGCATCCTTCAGCGCGGGAGATGATGTCGGCCAGCCACCCGGTGTCGACGCGGGCCACCACCCGATGGCTCCCGCCCCACTGCACCTGGACCATCCTGCCCAACGTTGCCGGGGCCACACCGGCGAACAGGCCGAAGGGCAATGGCCTTGCTTTAAGTGATCGTTTGTGGTAGTGGTTGTGGGATGGGACACGACGGTACCGAGGGAGTGTCGCCGCGGGGGTGGCTGCCGGATCGGGTGTCGGTGGGGGCGTTGACCCGGGCGTTCCCGCCGGAGTTGGTGGATCAGGTGGTGGACACCACCGATACCCGGGAGGTGCGTCGGCGGCTGCTGCCGGCCCGGTTGGTGGTGTATTTCGTGTTGGCGTTGTGGCTGTTTCGGGGCCGTAACTGTGGCTACGGGCAGGTGCTGGGCAAGCTGGTGGACGGGTTGTACCACCGCCGCCGCGGTGAGCTGCTGCTGGAGCAGCGACAGTGGGATCCGGACGGGTGGATCGAGGCGGGGCAGGGCCGGTCGTGGCGGCCGCCGAACGTCTCCTCGCTGTCGAGGGCCCGGACCCGGCTGGGGTCCGATCCGCTGCACCTGCTCTTCGAGCAGGTGGCCGGCCCGGTCGGCGCCCCGGGCGCGGCAGGGGTGTTCTGCTGTGGGCTGCGGGTGGTCTCGGTGGACGGCACTACCAGCGACCTGCCCGACACCGAGGCCAACGACGAGTACTTTCACCGCCCCCGCAATGGCACCGGGCCGGGGGCGTTTCCGCAGGTGCGGTGGGTGGCCGCAGCCGAGTCGGGGACCGGGGCGCTGCTGGGGGCCAGCATAGGGCCCTGCACCGTCGGGGAACAGAGCCTGGTCACCGACCTGCTGGGGGCGTTCGGGCCGGGGATGCTGGTGCTGGGCGACCGCAACATCCCCTCCCACGCCCTGGCCCGCGACGTGCTGGGCACCGGAGCACACCTGCTGTGGCGGGTCTCGGCCGCTTTCGCGTTGACCCCCATCCAGGTCCTCCAGGACGGGACCTACCTGGCCAGGCTCTACCCGGCCCGCAAGGCCGACGGGCCGCCGATCACGGTACGGGTGATCGAGTACACCGTGCACACCACCACCCAGGACACCACCACGTCCTCGGAGCTGTTCTGCCTGATCACCGACCTGCTCGACATCCAGACCTACCCGGTGCTGGATCTGGCCTGCGCCTACCCGCTGCGCTGGGGGGCCGAGACCGTGATCGGCCACCACAAGACCGACCTGGGCGAAGGCCAACCGGTGCTGCGCAGCAAAGACCCCGAAGGCGTGGCCCAGGAGATGTGGGCGCTGTTCGCCGTCTACCAGGCCATCCACACCCTCATCGGCGCCGCCGTCGACGCCGCCGGCCTGCCCCCGGAACGGATCAGTTTTCCCCACGCCCTGGCCGCCGCGACCGACACGATCACCGCGGATTTCCCCCCCTGACCAGCTAGACCTGGCCCTGGCCGTCTTCCTGCTCAAAGTCCTGCAACCACGGTTCTTCGTCCGGGACCGCCCGCAGCGCACCAGCCCCCGCAAGACCAAGAAAGCCGGCGACTTCCCCGCCCGCAAACCAGACCAGCCCAGCGTGACCAGGGTCACCCGACGAATCCAGCTCCACTGCCTCCACCCACCCTAAAGCAAGGCCATTGACTGCTGTGACGGTCCCGTTCGCGCCGGGGAGGAAAGCGATGGCGGCCGCCTGCTGTGGCTGCGGATTGGGCAGCGGCCTCCGCGACAGGTGCATCTCGACCAGCTCGGCCGGGATGTTCACACTGGTACTGAGAGCGACGAGATAGGTGATCCGGTCTCCGGCAGGGCGGCAGTTGATCTCGATCAGCCGCGGCCCGTCGGCGGAGAGCCGCAGCTCCACGTGGGCGGCGCCGAAGTCGAAACCGACGGCGCGCAGGGCGCGCACCGCGACGTCGGTGCACTGCTCGTCGAGGCCGTCGCCCAGTGCGGCAGGCACATAGTGTCCGGTCTCGCAAAAGTATGGGAGTTCGCCGAGTTCCTTCCACGTCACCGCTGGCACGACGGCCTGCCCACCGCGCACCAGCACCTCGACGCTGACCTCGGGTCCGACGACGTACTCCTCGACGAGTGCGGCGGGGATCTTCTGCTGGCCGCGCTCGTTGTGGGTGTCCTTGAGCAGCAGACGTACGTGCTCCGCTGCCTCGTCGGGGGAGCCGCACAGGCGAACGCCGTTGCTACCCGCGTCATCCACCGGCTTAACCACGCACGGATACGGGATCCGCTGCCGGTAGACGGCCTCGGGGTTCTCGACACGGGCGAACCGAGGGACGGGGATGCCTACGGTCGCGCACAGCTGCCGGGTGCGGGACTTGTCGCGGGCCGCTCGCACGCCTGCGGGGTCCGGGCCAGGCAGACCCAGCGCCCGGCTCACCTCAGCCCCGCTGATCATGTGCCACTCGCCGACCGAGATCAGCGCGTTGGCAGGGCTGTTGAGCTGGCGTAACGCCTGTATGACCGCAGCCGGTTCGTTGGTCTCGCAGACAACGACCTCGTCTAGCAACGAGCAGTCGAGCCATTCATGGCCGGGCGCGAGATACAGCGACAGGTCGCGCGTGAGGAAGGTGACCCGGTGACCGGCCCGCTTCGCTGCCGCGATCGCCTCGTATCCGCTGCCAGTGAGATTGCTCTCCAGGAAGGCAACGTGGCCGCTACGACCACTCATTGGACCACCGCCGGAGCGGACGGCTCGGGGGGGAAACGTCGAAGATCTCCTCGCACAGCGACTGGAGCTCGTGCAGATCGGCCGAGAGCTGCTCGGAGGAGCCGCTTCGCATCTCGATACGTAGCGGCGAACCCGCGCCCTCATGACGGGGCTGGACCGTGTCGCCGGGATGCTTGTAGACGTCGATCTGGGCGGTGCTGGTGAGCGCGCGGACACGGTCGAGGCCGCGATAGGCGATGAGCGTGCCTGCCCATTCGGGGTACGGGGTGACGACAGCGGCAGCGCCATTGCGCACGGGATCGATCGCGGGCTCCATGCCGCGCAGCACATCCCGGTACCCAGCCAGCAAATTGATGCCATACGCCTCGCGCCGCAGAGGCGCCCTGTTGGCCCCTGGACGGCCGCCGACTTCGATCAACTTCGGGCCGTCGGTGCCCTGGATTAACTCCACGTGCGCACTACCCCGATCGATTCCCAGGGCGCGTACGGCATCCGCCGCCAGCTCACGCATCCGCCGCTGCTCGGCGGGAGTGAGACGGGTGGCGGTCACCCGTGCGAAGTGGTGGAAGTAACGCCCACCAAGATCAGTCCCGGTGACTACGTCGATGACGGGCGTCGTCCACACTCGATCGTCGAGCACCAGACACTCGACCGAGTGGTTGGTGCCGGGCAGGAACTCCTCGACCAGGATCTCGGCCGGGGTGTCCTCGATCCGCTGGTCAGCCGAGAACCCTGGCAGGGTTTCGGCGAGCTGCCGATAGGCGCGGGCCAGTGCGTCGGCGTTCTCGCAGAGGGTGACGAAGTAACTTCCCCACAGATTCCCGGGCTTGAGCACCACGGGATAGCCGGTCTCGGACGCGAACCGCAGTGCCTGCGCCTCGTCGGTGACCACCTGAGACCGAGCTGAGACATGCATTCCGATCCGCTCGGCGAATCGGCGGCGCATCTCGCTCTTGCTGCGCACGGCCGCAGCCGCGTCCCGGCTCATCGCGGGCAGTCCGAGCCGTGCGCACACCTCGGACCACAGCGGCACCAGCGTCTCGTCGATGTTGATGACGCACTCCAGGTGGCGGTCCCGCGCGATCTCCTCGATACGGCGGCACACCGCGTCCGCACTCTCGGAGAACGGCATCCTGTCGACGAAGTCGAACTCTTCCGGCTCCAGGGTGTGCACTGTCTCGGAGTCTCGCAGCAGTCCCAGAGCTGCGTCCGCGCCGAGCAGCCCGGCGTAGAACTCGGGGCGCTGCACCGCCCCGAAATAGAGGATTAGGGGCCTGTCGTCACTCGACACTGCTCATCACCTGCTTGAGATTGGTGAGGCCCTCAGCGATACGGTCCTCGGAGATGGCGTACGACAGGCGCATGAAGCCCTCGGCCCCGAAGGCGTTGCCGGGGGTGAGCGCGATGCGCGCGTGCTCCAGCAGGAGTCCGGCGAGAGCGTCGGTGTCGGGCACCGGTGCACCGCACAGCTTGCGGCCGATGACCCTGCGGAAGTCGAGGAAGAAGTAGAAGGCGCCCTGCGGGTCGGCAGCAGTCACATGCGGCGTGGCTTCCAGCGCATCCTTGACCATGGCGTGTCCCTTGTGCAGGACCTGACGTACTTCCGCGACGAAAGCATCCAGTTCGCCGCGGGCGGCAGGCAGCAGCGCGTGCTGGACAATGCTGGTGACGTTGGAAGTGGTGTGGCTCTGCAGGTTCTTCATCGCGTCGATGACTGCGGCCGGGCCGTGCACGTGTCCGGCGCGCCAGCCGGTGACCGCGAAGCTCTTGGAGAATGAGCCGACGGCCACGACGTTCTCGCGCGCCTCGGTGAACAGGGCGACAGGGTGGGCATGTTTGGCGCCGGTCAGCACCAGCTCGCTGTAGCACTCGTCGAAGAGGATCCACACCCCGTGCCGCACCGCCCACTCGGCGATCCGGGCCAACGTCCGCGGCGGATACACCACGCCCGTGGGGTTGTTGGGGCTGTTCAGGACGATCATGCGGGTGCGGGGTGTGCGCAGCATCTCCAGCCGCTCCAGCGAGGGCACGAAGCCGGTGTCATACGTCTCCACTGGAACCGGCACCGCGCCTGCCAACTGGACCTGGGCGGTGAAGGTGCCCCAGCTCGGCTGCGGGATCAGCGCCTCGTCGCCCGGGTCAAGCAGGGTGAGGCAGACTAGATAGAGGCCGTGCTTGGCACCGGTAGTGACAATCACCTCGTTCGGCGCGTAACTCACCTCTGCGAGATGAGAGATGCGCTCAGCGAGTGCCGTCCGAAGCTCGGGGAGCCCGGCGGTGTCGGTGTAGCGGTTGGTGTCGCTGTCCGCGGCCTCCCGCAGGGCGCGGCGCAGCTCCTCGGGTGGGGCGAAGTCCAGCTCGCCCGCAGCGAAGTTGACGACCTCGACGCCCTGGGCGCGGAGCGCCTCCGCCTTGTTGCGCGTACCGGAGGTCTTGGAGCCAGATATGCGGGGCGTGCGCTGGGACAGGTGCACGTGCAGCCCTCCTTTCTGAGGTGCGATGGGCGTGCGAGTACGTTCCGTCAGCCGAATTGGTCGAAGGCGAGCTTGATCACCAGACCGGTCACGACGACCAAGAGCACGCTGCATACGAAACCGAATCCGTGCTTGTTCGTCCCACCGCAGCTTCCGTTCGGCCCGCTGCGCTTGTAGTACTGGAGCCGGGCGTAGCCAGGACTATTGACATGAGCGGACTCTCTTCCGAAAACCAGTGAGGAACTGAATGTTGTCCTGGATTCCGGGACCAATCGTCTTCCCTGGAGAAGATCTTCGATCTACGACCAGCGCCACATGCCGGGAGCCGTCGTACGACTAACGGTACAGACTTGGCTTACGACCACGCCGACGAAGTCACGCGTTGGCCTCACCGCGCAGGTCAGGTCAGGATGAAGCCACCACGGCGAGATCACTCACCTTAGCGAGATGATCGAAATCGCTGTCGTCGTGCAACAGGGGTAGGCCATCCCGGATGCACACCGCGGCAATGAGGCAATCAGTGGTGGAGCGGACCGGGATGCCAGCCTTGCGTGCAGCGCGGCGCAGCGCAGCAGCGAGCCGGAAATCGTCCAACGACTCCAGTCGGGCCACGTCGAACGGCGCGAGGTAGCTCTCCAGCCGCGCCAGGTCGACGTCGTCGCGAGCGCCCTGCAACAGCTCGGTGAGCACGACGTCGGTCAGGCCGACCAGTTCACCGCTCAGTAGTCGGCATGACATTTCCTCGACCTGCCAGGTGGGACGATCTTTGAAGAAGTCGATCCACACGCTGGAGTCGACGACGAAGTCGATCACGAGAAGCGGCTACGGCGCATCTCCTGCAAGTCGCCCTCCCAGTCGAAGTTGCCCCGCAGCTCAAGGACCCGTCGCACGTTGTGTCGGCGGATGAGTTCACGCAGAGCCGCTTCCACCGTCGACTTCTTGGTGGTCGTACCGGCGATCTCCGCCGCCTCGGCCAGCAGTGCGTCGTCGATGTCTATGTTGGTCCGCATCAGCACCACCTCCGATGTGTATCAGAATAGCACCCGATACACATCGACTACCGCTGTGATCCGCTGTCGGCCACACCTGGCAGGCTGACCCACTGGCGCAAGTCGACAGCACAGCATGGGAGAGGTGATCCGGACGGTGAGTCGCGTCGCGATCCTGTTAGGCGCACTGGCGGTGGCCGGTGTGCTCGTCGGGTGCGGGCAGGAGCCAGCGGCCAGCGGACCGGCTCCTGGTTCCACCACGGCCGTACCCAGCACGCCGGAGCACGGCGCCGGACACATCTCCAGCACAACCGAAGTATCAACGACTCCGGCTGGTCCGACCGGTAGGACCATCAACATCACCGTGAGCGGCGGGCAGGTCACCGGAGAGACCGGCCGGGTGGAGGTGCCCCTGGGTACCCCGGTCACCGTCACCAGTGATGTGGCCGACGAGATCCACGTGCACGGCGGCGGTGCGTACCCAGTACCCGCTGCTCGCGGCAATGGTCGCCCTCACCATGGGCGCGGTCGGCCTGGTCTTCGCCGGTTGAGCGCCTTTCCAGCCGCGCGCTGAACCAGTGGTGACGCGGTATGCTGCCGACTGCGCGGAAAGTGATGAGAGGGACGAGTAACGGCGCGAGCGGCCTTGCAGCGAGCTGGGGATGGTGTGAGCCCAGCGGCCAGCGCGGCGTGAAGATCACCCTGGAGCTGCCGGGAGAACGGCACCGTTTCGGTGCTCAGTAGATCCGGTCCGTGGCAGCTGAAGTTGAGGGGTCGAGCCGATTGGTTCGGCAAGGAGGGTGGTACCGCGGCGCTTCGGCGTCGTCCCTCCGTGAGACCGTTTCCACGTCTGACGGAGAGATCACGTGAGTACCACGCCGCACCGCCCCACGTTTCCGCCGCTGCCTGCCGAGGTCGACCTGCCTGCTGTTGAACAAGAGGTTCTTGAGCGTTGGCGGGCGACGAAGGTCTTCCAGCGGTCGTTGGACCAGACCGCATCAGGGCCCCGCTGGATCTTCTACGAGGGCCCCCCGACCGCCAACGGCAAGCCGGGCGTGCACCACGTCGAGGCGCGGGTGTTCAAAGACTTGTTTCCCCGGTTTCGGACGATGAAGGGCTACCACGTGCCCCGCCGGGCGGGCTGGGACTGCCACGGCCTGCCGGTGGAACTGCTGGTCGAGAAGCAGCTCGGGTTCACCAAGAAACAGGATATCGAGGAGCACGGCATCGCCGAGTTCAACGCGCTGTGCCGGGAGTCGGCGCTGCGCTACGTGGCCGACTTCACCGCGATGACCGAGCGGATGGGCCACTGGGTAGACCTCGACCACGCCTACCTGACGATGGACACCGAGTACATCGAGAGCGTCTGGTGGTCGCTGCAGCAGATCTTCCAGGCCGGGCTGCTGGTGGAGGACTACCGCGTCGCCCCGTACTGCCCCCGCGACGAGACACCGCTGTCCGACCATGAGGTCGCGCAGGGCTACACCGAAGTCGTCGACCCGTCGGTGTATGTCCGGTTCCCCATCATCGGCGGCCCCCTGGCCGACCGTGGGGCGTCGCTGCTGGTGTGGACGACCACCCCGTGGACTCTGGTGTCCAACACCGCGGTAGCGGTCAACGCCGACGTCGAGTACGTCCTCGCGCGCACCAACGGGGAGTCGTTCATCCTCGCCGAAGCGCGGCTGGCGGACGTCATCGGCGACGAAGCCGAGGTCGTGGAGCGGATGCCCGGCTCGGCACTGACAGGCACCCGGTACACCCGCCCGTTCGACCTCGTGCCCATCGACGAATTCGGTGAGTCCGCGCATATCGTCGTCACCGCCGAGTATGTGACCACCACCAGCGGCACCGGCCTGGTCCACCTCGCCCCGGCCTTCGGCGCCGAAGACCTCGCCGCTGCGCGCGAGCACGGCCTGCCGCTGGTCAACCCGATCGACGCGGCCGGGCACTTCAACGCTGACGTCCCGCTGGTCGGCGGCCAGTTCTTCAAGGATGCCGACGAGGCACTCGTGGCCGACCTGCGGGCGCGCGGCGTGCTGTGGCGCTTCGAGCCGTACACCCACACCTATCCGCAGTGTTGGCGCTGCGACACGAAGCTGATCTACTACGCCCTGCCGTCCTGGTACATCCGCACGACGGCGATCAAGGACCGATTGGTCGCCGAGAACGAGCGAACCAACTGGTACCCGGGTCACATCAAGCACGGCCGCTACGGCGAGTGGCTGAACAACAACGTCGACTGGGCGCTATCCCGCAACCGCTACTGGGGTACGCCGCTGCCGATCTGGCGCTGCACGCAGGACCGGACCCACCTGGTGTGTGTCTCCTCGCTCGCCGAGCTGTCCACTCTCTCCGGTGCGGATCTGTCCCAGCTAGACCCGCACCGCCCCTACGTCGACGAGATCACGCTGCCGTGCCCGACCTGCGGTGCGACCGCCCGGCGGGTCGCCGAGGTGATCGACGTCTGGTACGACAGCGGCGCGATGCCGTTCGCCCAGTGGGGGGCGCCGCACTGCAACCAGGAAGCGTTCGAGGTGTCCTACCCGGCGCAGTACATCTGCGAGGGGATCGACCAGACCCGCGGCTGGTTCTACTCGCTGATGGCCGAGGGCACCCTGTTGTTCGACAAGTCGTCCTACGAAACTGTGCTGTGTCTGGGGCTCATCCTCGACGCCGAGGGCCGCAAGATGAGCAAACACCTCGGCAACGTCGTTGACCCGTTCACCCTCTTTGATCAGTACGGCGCGGACGCGGTGCGGTGGCTGATGCTCGCGGGCGGATCCCCGTGGGTCGACCGGCGGATCGGCACGGACGCACTCGACGAGGTGGTCCGTAAGGTTCTGCTGACCTACTGGCACACCGCGTCGTTCCTCGTCCTGTATGCCAACGCCGCAGGCTGGACACCCGCCGCCGGGCCAGCCCCTGCCCCCGCCGACCGGCCGCTGCTGGACCGGTGGATCCTGGCCGACCTGCACGCCACGATCCGCGACGTCGACGCCGCACTGGAGGCGTTCGACTCCGCCGGAGCGGGCAGGCGCCTCGTGACGTTCATCGAGGGGCTGTCGAACTGGTACGTGCGACGGTCACGGCGCCGGTTCTGGGCCGGTGAGGTGTCCGCGCTGGCCACCTTGCACGAGTGCCTGGAGACGTTGACCCGCCTGATGGCGCCGTTCGTGCCGTTCGTCACCGACCACCTGTGGCACCAGCTCTGCGTCGCCGTCACCCCCGGCACGATCGACTCAGTGCACCTGGCGAGTTGGCCGGCCGCCGACGACACGCTGATCGACGACCGGCTCGTCGTCGCAATGAGCCTGGTGCAACGCATTGTCGAACTCGGCCGGGCCACCAGGGCCAGCAGCAAGATCCGCACCCGGCAACCGCTGGCGCGGGCGATGGTCGTCGCGCCTGGGTTCACCGAGCTGCCCGCCGAGCTGGTGGCACAGATCGCCGAAGAACTCAACGTCACTGTGGTCGAGCCACTCATCGGAGACCTCGTCGACGTCACTGTCAAACCCAACTACCGGGCGATCGGCGCCCGATTCGGACCGCGCACCCAGCACGTGGCCCGCGCTGTCTCCGACGCAGGCCCCCCGGTCGACGGCAGGCTCACGGTCGTCGTCGACGGCGAAGAGATCACTCTCACCGCGGATGAGCTGATCATCACCGAAACGGCCCGCCCTGGTTGGGCGGTGACCACCGACGCCCGGATGTCGGTAGCGCTGGATCTCCAGCTGACCGACGAGCTGCGCCGCGCCGGCCTCATCCGGGACATCCTGCGGCTGGTGCAGGATTCGCGGAAGACGATCGGTCTGGACATCACCGACCGGATCGATGTCTGGTGGACCGCTGAACGCGACGACGTCGCCGACGCGATCCGGGCCCACTCGGCCACTGTCGCAGCCGAGATTCTCGCGGTGTCGCTGGTGGAGGGCACTGGACCGGAGGAGATTCCGACGCAGGTCTACCCCGATCTCGGGCTGACCGTCTGGATCAGCACATCGTCGCGATAAGGCCCGCGATCAGCACAGCACTTCGAACTTGCAGCGCGGGCCGTTCGCACCGAGCAACCTGACGTCGGCGGTCAGCATCGGCACGTCGAGCGCCTCGGCCAGCGCGACGAAAGCGGCGTCGTACCCGGTCACGCTGCCGCGCAGCTGCCAGATCCGGGCCAGCAGCTCCTCGTGCGGATGGCGCACCAGCCGCATCGCGCGATATGCGGCGAGGCCGTAGCTCGCGCCCTCGTCGTCGACGACCCCACGGAGCCACAACCCGCGCAGCACGTGCAGCACTTCGAGGTCTGCGCCATGCGGCACGTGCGTGCTCTGTGCGTGGTTGATCCGGTCGCGGGCATCGGCGCCGAGCGCGGTAGTGTCGGTCATCGCGGCGATGAGTACCGACGAGTCGACGACCACGCTCAGCGCCGACATTCGTCCTTCGCAGCCAGGATGTCCTCGACACTCACCTGGGCGCCATGCCGTACGACATCGGCGAACGCGACGTCGATCTCCGGCTGGTAGGCCAGCCGCCGCAGCTCTGCAAGCACGAAGTCGGACAGGCTCAGGTGGTTCTTCGCCGCGCGACGTTTCAGCTCGGTGTGAACGTCCTCCGGCACATTGCGCACCTGCAGCATCCTGTCGTTCATGGAACCAGACTACATGCGCTGCACATGCAGCCGCTACCCACCCTATGATTCGGGGCCGTGAGCACCGAATCCAACGGGTCCAGCGGCGATGAGGCACTGCGGGTTGCGGCCGAGCGCGCTGCGAGCACCCGGGCGCGCAACATCGCCGACTTCACTGATCTACCGATCCCCCCCGATACCGCGAACCTGCGGGAGGGACCCGAACTGAACCCGGCCTGCCTGCCGCTGTTACCACTGGTAGGAGTCTGGCGCGGCGAAGGCGAGATCGTCTACCCGACTATCGAAGGACCGTATCGTTTCGGACAGCAGGTAGTGTTCTGTCACGACGGGCGACCGTTCCTGCGCTACGAGGCACGGGCCTGGCTGCTGGATTCCGACGGCGCGGTAATCCGCCCAGCGGCTCGGGAGTCCGGGTTCTGGCGGCCCCAGCCCGACGACACCATCGAGCTGCTCGCAGTACACGGCACCGGGATCATAGAGATCTACTACGGTCGGCCGCGCAACCAGACCTCCTGGGAGCTGGCCACCGACGCGGTGGTACGCACCTCCTCAGCCAAGGAGGTCACCGCCGCGCACCGGCTCTACGGCATCGTCGACGGCGACCTCGCCTACGTCGAAGAGCGCGCCATGGTCGGCCAACCGATCCAGCCCCATGTCTCCGCCCGGCTACACCGGGTAGTCGGCTGAACTGTCACCCGACGCGAATCAGCCCTTGGCGTCGATGCGGTCGAGGTATTCAGGCAACAGTTCGCTGCCGAGCAGGAGCTGATCGAAGTAGCTGACCAGGTAAGTCGCGAAGCGGGCGTTGTCCACCCGCATGCCGGTGAGGTTCTGAGGCCCGTGCCCGGATACTGTCAGCATAGACACATCTTGGTCGAAGACTGCCATGTTCAAGCCGTCTCCCAGCGCCGAGTATTCGAACACTCTGGCCTGGTAATTCTTGAGTTTTTTGACCTCAATCTCTGCCAGGTGTTGCCTGAGATAGTCGAGCATGTTGCGCCGTGCTAGTGCCCGAGCGGTAGGGACCGCAAATATGCGGTTCACCGACCGCACGCCAGGTAGCTCCGCCCACTCCAAAATTGCCGCGAAATATTGTGCGGCCTCGGGGCTACTCACGTCGCTAGGCGGATACTGCCGGATATAGGTCAGCCGGATCTCCCGCGTCGCGGTGTCGATGCTCTGCCGGGCTGCGCCGTAAAACTCACTATTGTCGTGGTACCAGGTAGCGGCGATCAGTTCATCCTGCACACCAGCAGGCGCGACCGGGAGAGATTGGTGCACGGACTTTCTGAGACTGAGCCACAGCGGGGCGATCTCCTCGAAATCCCGGCCCAGTGCGGTAACAATACACTCCGCGACGTGCTCGCTCGGAAAGCGCTTTCCATGCAAGACGTCAGAGACGGTGGTCGGACTGAAGCCGGACCTGGCTGCGATGTCCTTGATCTTCATGACCGGTTCGCCCATGAGCCACAGCCGCGAGACCGCCTCGCCAAACTCGCGGCGAGCCTTGGTTCTCGCCTCAGCCCTGGGGTCCGGCACCGGCCACTCCCTACGCTGTCGCCGCCGAGACAATCGTCCGCATCCGTGATCGTCCGCAAGCATCTGCGCACATCGTAGCGACGTCTGCCGGGAAGCATGCAACCACCGCGCATCATCGCAAGGTATGGAGTGGTGCTGTCGACATCGCCACTATCTACTTGCTGACCAGAGGAGGTGTGCACCATGTGACAGACAAGCAGACGTGGTGAGGAACGAAGACCAAGACAAGAAGAGGGACCGCTGCGCTACCCCACCAGGATTTCGCAGCGGTCCCCGAGCAAAGGAGAGAACCCTTGCCCGCGAAACGCAGTCTACACCACGATGAAGAGCAGAGGGGCTTCCTCGTAATGATCATCGCATTCATCTGGTTGATCATGACAATCAAACATGGGCCGGACTGGCTGACTCCGATAGAGATCACAACGTTGCTGCTGAGCGCGTCAGGCCGAGCCCAGTGCCCCGTCTGCGGCAGGAAGGAGCATCAGCGATGAAACCCCCACCGAAGGCGGAGGTTACCCAAACGCGTCTGGTACCACAGCCCGACTGCACCGGCTGCCTCATCTGGATCCAGGAAAGGATGGTGCAGCAGTCGGCCCCCGGGTTCTCGCCGCACGAAGCGGCGAGCCCGAGCGGGACGATGGCTCGGGAAAGCCCGGGGGCCGGGTGACTGCCTTGGATTCACCAGCCGCCTCTGAAGTGGAGGTGGCGCTTCCACAGCCGTCGACGGCGTTAGCTGGCAGCCACCTCACGAGTCCGATAGCTATTCAACCTTGGACCACCTCCTTCCACGTGTGACGCCACGCTAGCCCCGAAGCAGCCGGCCCGGCAACGCCATTACCGAGCGGGTTCAAAGCCCGGTGACGGCGGGCAGCGGCAGCAGCCCCCACAGCTGCCCGGTGAGTCCCGCGTCGGGCAGCGGTTGGCCGTCCAGGGTGTGCACCCGGGTGACCAGCCGGACGCTCGAGCACAGCCACACGCCGTCGGCGGCGAAGAGATCCGAGATCTGCAGCGGCTGCACTCGGGTGGTCCAGCCAGCGGCCGCAGCGGCCCGGAACAGCGCGGCCTGAGTGATGCCGGGCAGGATTCCCAGCTCAACCGGTGGCGTGCACAGGCAGTTGTGCTGCGCGATCACGACCGTGGAGGTCGGCCCCTCCAGCACTGAGCCCGCCGCTGCCTCGGACCCAGCCGCGGCAGTGAACACGACGTCCTGGGCACCGAGCCGCTCGGCGTGGCGCACCGCAGCCATGTTCATCGCGTAGGACAGGGTCTTCGCGCCGAGCAGCAGCCACGGGGCCTGCGCGGCGAGATCGGGCGCGGTGCCGCGGGTCAGCGTCACGACGGCGACCCCGTCCCGGCGCTGTGCCAGGACGGCGGGACTGACCGGTGCACCAGTGGCGTACCCGGTTACCGCGCCGCTGCCCTCGACACCCCTGGTGAAGATCAGCTTCAGCGCCATCTCGCGATCGCCGTCCCAGGCGTCGATCACGGTCTGTGCGCAGGACCGCCAGCGGGGCAGGTCAGGTGGGGAGAGGTCCAGTATCGCGGCGGAGCGAGCCAGCCGAGCCAGGTGCGCGTCCAGCTCTACCGCCATCCCGTCGACCACCAGGATGGTTTCGAAAACTCCGTCACCGCGCAGCACACCGAGGTCGTCGGCACGCAGTAACGGAGCGTCCGGATCGACCAGACCCTCACCCAGTAGGGCCACAACCCGCTTGTGCACCGCATCCGACCTTTCGCTCCGGCCTACCATAGGGGACGTGGACGCCACCTTGCGCCGAACGTTGCACGACCGGGGGATGCGGATGACCCCCCAGCGCCAACTCGTGCTCGACGCCGTGAACGAGCTCGTGCACGCCACCCCAGAGCGGATCTGCGCGCACGTCCAGCGCAACGCTCCGGCCGTCAACATCACCACGATCTACCGCACGCTGGACCTGCTCGAAGGTCTCGATCTCGTCCGGCACACCCATCTCGGGCACGGCGCGCCGAGCTACTCCACCCAGCCACATGAGCACGTGCATCTGGTGTGCCACCACTGCGGGGATATCAACGAAGTGCCCAAGGCCGAGCTCATCGAGCTCACCGGACGGCTGCAGGATGAGTTCGGGTTCACGCTGGATCCCAGCCACCTGTCGCTGTCCGGGCGCTGCGCGGGCTGCGCTGCCTCCGAGAAATCAGTGAAATCAAAACAGAGGGACGGCTCGTGACCTCACCGCTGTTGGCGTTACCCGCTGCGGTACCGGCACCAGAGGGCTCCCCCGACGTCGGCGTTGCTTGGCACCACGGCGACCCGTTGCGCGAGCAGCGAGACGCCGAGCGTGACGTCGTGGTCGTGGACCGCTCGCATCGCGGGGTCCTCGCCGTACCCGGCGAAGACCGGCTGAGCTGGCTGCACACCATCACCTCCCAGCACCTGCTCGCCCTCGGGCCAGGGGCGCATACCGAGGCGCTGGTTCTCGATCTCCACGGCCGAGTCGAGCACCACGCTGTGGTGTCCCACGTGGACGAGACGGTGTGGCTGGACACCGAACCAGCGCGGACCCCTGGGCTGCTGGCCTACCTGCAGCAGATGGTGTTCTGGTCGAAGGTGGCGCCCCGAGATGCGACCGATGAGCTGGCTGTGCTCAGTCTGCTCGGTCCGTCCACCAAGCAGTTGCTCGAAGCGGTCGGTGAGGTGGGCGGCTTCGTGCGCGCCTACGAGGATCGCGCGGACCTGCTGGTGCCACGTGGTGAGCTGACCGCGGCCTGGCAGCGACTCATCGATGCCGGCGCAAGCGCCGCAGGCACCTGGGCGTATGAGGCGCTGCGGGCGGCGGCGTTGCGCCCGCGGCTGGGGATGGACACCGACGAGCGCACCATCCCGCACGAGGTCGGCTGGATCGGCCCTGCGGTGCACCTGGAGAAGGGGTGCTACCGCGGGCAGGAGACAGTGGCGCGGGTGTCGAACCTGGGCCGCCCACCACGGCGGATGGTGCTGCTACACCTGGAGTCGCCCGAGACGCTGCCAGAGACTGGCGACGTGGTGCGGGCCGGTGGTGACCGGGTGATCGGCCGGGTCGGCACCGTGGCCATCCATCATGAACTAGGCCCCATCGCCCTGGCCCTGCTCAAACGCTCAGTGGAACCGGAAACCCCCCTACTAGCCGGACTGGCTGCCGCCTCCATCGACCCGACCTCGGTACCCCCGGACACCGGCGAACCCCCCGGACGCGCAGCGCTACGCCGCCTGCGGGCCTGATTCGGCATTGAGCGGGACAATCTCCGGTTATGAGCGGGACATTGATTACGGTGGCGCCTACTGGGGCGGAGCACGTTAAGAGCGACGTGGCTGAGCTGCCCGTTACGTTGGATGAGCTCGTGGGGACTGCGCGGGAGTGCGAGCGGCTTGGGGCGGCGATGGTGCATGTGCACGTGCGCGACGGGGCTGGTCGGCCAACGCTCGACCTGGTCCGGCTGCGTGAGGCGGTGGACGCGCTGCGCGCCGAGACTCGCCTGGTGGTGCAGCTGTCCACCGGTGGCGCGGTCACCGATCCGGAGTCCGACCGCCTCGCGGTGCTCGACGCTCTGCCCGATTCGGCGAGCTGCACGATGGGCACGGTCAACTTCGGTGACGACGTGTTCCTCAACCGCTGGCAGTTCATCGTGGCGCTGCACCGTGGCATGCAGGAACGCGGAATCGTGCCCGAGTACGAGATCTTCGATCTGGGTCAGCTCACCAGCCTGCGCAGGCTGCTCGACGAGCACGGCGCTCCCGCGGCTGGCCACGTGCATGTGGACTTTGTGATGGGCGTGCCCGGCGGCATGCCTGGTGACACTGCCACCCTGGTCGCCGCGGTGGCCGCGCTCCCGCCCGGTGCCAGCTTCTCCGCAACCGGGATCGGCCGCGCCCACCTGCCGGTGGCACTCGCTGCGCTCAGCGCAGGAGGACACCTGCGGGTGGGGATGGAGGACACGCTGAGCTACGCCCGCGGCCGTCGGGTCACTGGCAACGCCGAGCTGGTGGCCAGAGCGGCCGAACTCGCCCGGATCGCTCAGCGACCGCCACTTTCCCCGGCCGAAGGTCGCGCAATGCTGGGCGCGTCACAATTTGGATTACGCCCGATCGTGTCCTGATGTGGCCCGGACGAGACCGATCCTTCAGTATGACCCAATGATCGAGGTCAGGCCTGGCGGGCGACGACGGATCGACCGAGTACTGGCACCAAACTATGCGGAGGGTCTCGACCGACTACTCCTGGTCGAGGTGCGAGCCCGGCGCGATGAGGCGGCGCAGGAGGAGACCGACCTGTCGTACCTGCGCCGGATACTACATGCGCGCATCGATATCGTACGCGCCGAGCAACGGCGAAGGCGTGACAACACATCGACCTCGGTACTCGACAGGCTGGCCAGCATCCTGGCCGACAACGCCCTGGGGCCAGCCAAAGGCTCCGGCCGCTTCCAGACGGTGGAGCCTTCGCGAGCCGAGGCACACCGCCGTCATGTCGAGGCGCTGGTATCCGACGTCGTGCTCTCCGATGTCGGATCGCGAACCGATGAGGAACTCGAAGGTGCGCTGGCGGCCTACATCGCTGAGGAATCCTCGGTGTCACAACGCCGCCGCGAGGTGCAGGAGGTGATGGACGCGCTCAACGCCGAGATCGGCTCCCGCTACGCCCGGGGAGATGCCTCCGTGACAGATCGACTCGCCGAGTCAGGCGCGCCGCCTGACCCGTCGCGCGGTACCGACCAGTAGTCCGACCACTCCGAGTGCGACGACGGCTGCGGCGAGCAACGACAGCGGCTCACCATTAGGCATCGACAGCGCTAGGACGGACATGCCACCTCCTGCTATATCGGGCCATCCCCTCCGATCGGGCAGGAGTCTGTCACACGCCGCTACCGGTCGCGGGGTCAGGTCGCCCGACCGGTCACTTCCGGGCTGCCCCAAATGGGCCAGCCGGGTTGGTGGCTGTTTGCGGCGCTCGTCGGCTGGGTTGGCGGTACTTGAAGAGCTGCCAACCCCCACGACAGGGTGACACCGGCCGCACGGCCAGTGCCGCGTCGCGTCCTGGTCGGGTAACCCTGTACCGTGGTATCAAGAGAAACGTTGTCCAGATGAACGGGGCCGCCGATTCCCCCGGCCGCCCCGTCCCTGCGCGAGGGGGTCGAGCCATGGGGCGCGGCCGTGCTAAGGCCAAGCAAACCAAGGTGGCCCGGGAGCTCAAGTACAGCTCCCCGGTCACGGATCTTGAGGCCCTGCAACGGGAGCTATCTGGTGACGGTGCCCCCCCAGGGCCTCGAAACCCCCGAGACGACGACGAACGCGTCCAGGGCTCCTACGATGACGAGTACGACGAGTACCGCCGCTGACAGCTGTCCTGACGCCCCTCGAGAGGCATCTGTGAGCACGGGCCCTCGATCAGTCAGAATCGCGGATGATCCCCGCGGAGAATGGTGCGCTCGGCACCGTCATCGGCAGCGTCGACTCCGACGTCGCATGCCTTGTGCACCTCGCCGAGCACCCAGGTGGGCACGTGCCTGGCGGTGAGTACGGCCATCGCCCGGTCCACCTCGTCCGGGTGGACCACCGCGACCATCCCGACGCCCATGTTGAAGGTTTGCTCCATCTCCGCACGAGGCACCCGTCCGCGACGGGCGATCAGGGCGAACACGGCAGCGGGCGACCAGGTGCCGCGGTCCAGCACGGCGACCAGGCCGCGGGGCGTCACCCGCGCCAGGTTCGCCGCCAGGCCACCGTCGGTGATGTGCGCGAAAGTCCGCACCTCAGTCTCCGCGACCAGCGCCAGGCAGTCCTTGGCGTAGATTCGGGTGGGTTCGAGTAACTGCTCCCCCAGGGTGCGGCCGAACTCCTCCACATGTCCGTCCAGTGGCATCCTGGCGATGTCGAGCAGCACATGGCGGACCAGCGAGTAGCCGCCTGCGTGCAGCCCGGAAGAGCCCATCGCGACCACCACGTCGCCAGGGCGCACCCAGTCCGGACCGAGTAACTCATCTGCCTCGACAACGCCGACCCCGGTGGCGGACAACGCATAGTCGCCGACGGCCATCAGCCCTGGGTGCTCCGTGGTCCGCCCACCGAGCAGCGCACAGCCTGCTTGGGCGCAGCCCTGCGAGATGCCGGCAACCAGCTCGGCGATCTGCTCCGGAACGACCTTGCCGACCGCGATGTGTTCCTGCAGGAAAAGCGGCTCGGCACCGCAGACCACGAGGTCGTCAACGACCATTGCCACCAGGTCTATCCCGATGGTGTGGTGAACGCCCATCTCCTGCGCCACGGCGACCTTGGCACCGACCCTGTCAATCGAGGATGCCAGTACGGGCTCACGCCAACGGTCGAGTCTGAGCTTGAACAACCCCGCGAAGCCGCCGATCCCGCCGAGTACCTCGGGACGACTGGCCCGTGGGCTGCCGGTCTCGGCCATGACGTGTTGACTCCCGAACGTGCGGGGTGGCTTCGAGCCTGTAACAGATCACGCTACCGGCTCAGGTGCGGTGCAGTCCTCAAGCAGGTGCTTGCCGATGGATGCGGTCGGTGGCAGCGGGATGGGGTAGTCGCCATCGAAGCATGCCGCGCAGAGCCGGGATCGGGGCTGCTCGGAGGCGGCGACCAGGCCATCGAGGCTGACATAGCCGAGACTGTCGGCGCCGATGGAACGGCGCACGCCGTCGATGTCGGCGCCGTTGGCAATCAGCTCGGCACGGGAGGCGAAGTCGATACCATAGAAGCAGGGCCAGCGCACCGGGGGGCTGGCGATCCGCACGTGCACCTCGATCGCGCCGGACTCGCGCAGCATCCGCACCAGAGCACGCTGGGTGTTGCCGCGCACGATGGAGTCATCCACCACCACGAGGCGCTTGCCGCGAATAACGTCGCGCAATGGGTTGAGCTTGAGGCGGATCCCGAGCTGCCGGATCGTCTGGCTGGGCTGGATGAAGGTACGCCCGACGTAGGAGTTCTTCACCAGCCCCGAGCCGTAGGGGATACCTGAGCCCTGCGCGTAGCCGATCGCCGCCGGGGTGCCGGACTCGGGCACCGGGATGACGAGATCGGCCTGGGCGGGGTGCTCCTTGGCCAGCCTGCGCCCGATAGCCACCCTGGTGGCGTGCACCCCACGGCCGGAAATCGTGGTATCCGGGCGAGCCAGGTAGACGTACTCGAACAGACAGCCCTTGGGATCAGGGTTGGCGAAGCGTGAGCTACGCAGCCCACCCGCGTCGATGGCCAGCAGCTCACCGGGCTCCACCTCGCGGACGAAACTCGCGCCGACGATGTCCAGCGCCGCGGTCTCGCTGGCCACCACCCAGCCACGCTCCAACCTGCCCAGCACCAGCGGACGCACACCCTGCGGATCCCGCGCGGCATACAGGGTGCGTTCATCACAGAAGACCAGCGAGAACGCCCCCCGCAGCTGGGGCAGCAGGCGCTGGGCGGCCTCCTCGATGCCGGTGTCCGCAGCCGCCGCCGCGAGCAGCCCGGTGATCAGGTCCGAGTCCGTCGTGGCAACAATTCGCGGGGCTGTGCCATTGCCGTTGTGGGTCCGCCCGACCACCGCGCGGACCTGCTCCAGGAGTTCGGCGGTGTTCACCAGGTTGCCGTTATGACCCAGCGCCAAGCCCGAGCCGGTCGCCGTGGTATGGAAGGTCGGCTGCGCGTTCTCCCAGGTGGTGGAGCCGGTGGTGGAGTAACGGCAGTGGCCGACGGCGATATGTCCGACCAGGCTGGACAGCACCTGCTCGTCGAACACCTGGCTGACCAACCCCAGATCCTTGAATACGAGCACCTGCGAACCGTCGGACACCGCGATACCCGCGGCTTCCTGGCCTCGGTGCTGCAACGCATACAGACCGAAGTAGGCGAGCTTGGCGACTTCCTCGCCGGGTGCCCATACGCCGAAGACACCGCACTCCTCGTGGGGCCCACTGTGCTCGTCTAGATGGTGGCGCTCGTCTAGATGGTGGCGCTCGTCTAGATGGTGGTCTTGGTCTTGGTCGAGGTCATGTCGGGGCGTGTCGTTGCCCACCTGCGACTCCCTGTCGCCGAGACTGGGACATCTTCCACTCTACTGCCACGATCGGGTGTCCCGCGCCCCGCGCACCTCACCCGACGACACCGCCCGAACCGAGTACTGCCTTGACGTCGCCGCAGAACGCCGCGGATACCTCGACGCTGTAGTTCCCAAGCATGAGGGTGAGGTTCTGCGTGCCCTGTAGTTGAAGTCGCACGGGGCGATTTCCGGGGTGGGAGTCGAGCACCCGCTTGAGGTTCTCGACCAACTGGGGGGTTACCTTCTGGGTCTGCGTCACTAGCATCACGGGGGGTTGCTCACCAACAGCCAACAGGTCGGCGTCCTCGATGTTGAGGGGCACGATGTCGGTGGCAAAGATGCTCACCGTGCCGTCTCGGCTGTTGATTCTGCCCTGCACGGCCACCGCCGAATCCTCGACGAGGTTGGCGGCGAGCACCTCGTAACTGCGCGGGAAGACCAGCACCTCCACGGATGCTTCCAGGTCCTCGACTGTGGCGATCGCCCAGGGCTCACCGTTCTTGTTGATCCTGCGCTGTACCGAGGAGATCATTCCCGCGATCTTGATGTTCTGCCGCTCGTCACGATTCGGCAGATCCTCACCGACGAGTTCGGCTATCGGCAGGTCTCGGTGCTTACGAATGATGTGTTCGGCGCCCGAAAGTGGGTGCGAGGAGACGTAGAGCCCCAGCATCTCCCGTTCGTAGCTCAGCAACTGCTTGCGCGACCACTCTTCGGGGCTGTAGGTGATACCGAGGCCGATGGCGGGTGCATGCTCACCGGACGTCAACTCCCCGCCGAACAGGTCGAACTGCCCGATCTCCTGCTGTCGCTTCACCCCCATCACTGCGTCGATCGCCTCTTCGTGCTGTGCGCACAGGCCCATGCGGGTGTTGCCGAGCTCGTCGAAGGCCCCTGCTTTGATCAAGGATTCGATCGTACGCTTGTTACACGCCGTGATCTCGGCCTTGTTCAAAAAATCAGAGAAACTGGTGTAGCGGCCCTTCGCTTCACGGGTGCGGATAATCGAGGCAACGACATTGGTACCGACATTGCGCACCCCTGCCAGGCCGAAGCGTATGTCAGCGCCTATCGCGGTAAACCTGTGTCCGGACTCGTTGACGTCGGGCGGCAGAACCTTGATGCCCATCTTACGCGCCTCGGCGAGGTAGACCGCCATCTTGTCCTTATCGTCTCGAACGCTCGTCAGCAGTGCCGCCATGTACTCGGCCGGATAGTTCGCCTTGAGATATGAGGTCCAGTACGATACAAGGCCGTAGCCAGCGGTGTGAGCTTTGTTGAAGGCGTAGTCGGAGAACGGGACGAGAATGTCCCACAGTGTCTTGATGGCCTCGTCGGAGTAACCGTTCGTGCGCATGCCACTGCTGAACGGGATGTACTCCTTGTCGAGGATCTCCTTTTTCTTCTTGCCCATCGCACGGCGGAGCAGGTCGGCGCTACCGAGGCTGTAGCCGGCTACTTTCTGGGCGATCGCCATAACTTGTTCCTGGTAGACGATCAGGCCGTAGGTCTCGTCGAGGATGTCGGCAAGTGGCTCAGCCAGCTCGGGATGTATCGGCTCGACCGGCTTTCGGCCGTTCTTGCGGTCGGCGTAGTCATTGTGTGCGTTGGCGCCCATCGGTCCTGGCCGGTAGAGGGCCAGGACCGCAGAGATGTCGTCGAAGCTGGTCGGGGCCATGGATCGGAGCAGTGCGCGCATCGGCCCGCCATCTAGCTGGAACACGCCAAGCGTGTCGCCCCTGGCCAACAGTTGGTATGCGGCGGTGTCGTCCAGCGTCAAGGCATCCAGATCGATCTCGATATCACGATTGGTGCGAACGTTCTCGATCGCCTCATCGAGGATCGTGAGGTTACGCAGCCCGAGGAAATCCATCTTCAACAACCCCATTGCCTCACAGCTGGGGTAGTCGAATCCGGTGATGATCGCGCCGTCCTGGTCACGGCGCCAGACCGGCAGCACGTCGAGCAACGGCTCAGCGGAGAGGATGACTCCTGCTGCATGCACGCCCGGCTGCCGGGTCAGTCCTTCCAGCCCACGAGCGGTGTCGAACACCTTCTTCGTCTCGGCGTCGGACTCCAACAAGGTCCGGAACTCGGCAGCCTCGCCATAGCGTTTATGCGTTGAGTCCACGATCCCGGAAAGCGAGATATCCTTGCCCATCACCGGAGGCGGCATGGCCTTGGTCAATCGGTCACCGAGTGAGTACGGGTAGCCTAGGACACGGGCCGCGTCCTTGAGCGCTGCCTTTGATTTGATCGTCCCGAAGGTGACGATCTGGGCGACCTTCTCCTCACCCCACCGCTCGGTGACGTAACGGATCATTTCGCCGCGTCGGCGCTCGTCGAAGTCCAGATCAATATCCGGCGGGCTCACCCGCTCCGGGTTCAGGAACCGCTCGAACAGCAAGGAGTGCTCGATCGGATCGAGATCGGTGATCTCCAACGCGTAGGCGACGATTGATCCCGCAGCGGAGCCCCGACCGGGCCCGACCCGAATATTGTTGCGTCTGGCGTACTGGCAGAGGTCGGCGACAACCAGGAAGTATGCCGGAAAGCCCATGGCCCCGATAACTTGAAGTTCGTACTCGGCGCGGGCCTGCCGGTCTGGCGGGATGCCGCCCGGATAGCGTCGCGCCAAACCTAACTGGACCTCTTTGGTCAGCCAAGAGTTCTCGGTCTCGCCCGCGGGCAGCGGAAATCGGGGCATCCGGTCGACGAACTGGAAGACCTCGTCGTAGGACTGCACGCTTTCCGCAATCACCAAAGTGTTGTCGCACGCCCCCGGGACCTGCTCATCGAACAGGGTTCGCATTTCTTCGGTGGGCTTGAGGTAGTATCCGTCACCGTCGAGTTTGAACCGGTTCGGGTCGTGCAGCGTCTTGCCGGACTGCACGCACAGCAGCGCCTCATGGGCAGCGGCTTGATCCTTGGTGACATAGTGGCTGTCGTTGGTGGCGAGCGGGGGCAGGCTGAGCTGGCTGGAAATCCTGTGCAGCCCGTCGCGAACCCGGCGCTCGATATCCAGGCCGTGATCCATCAACTCAAGATAGTAGTTCTCCGGCCCGAAGATGTCCCGGAAGTCCGATGCCGCCTGCAACGCTGCACTGTCGTGTCCCAGCCGTAGCCTGGTCTGAACCTCACTTGAGGGACAGCCCGTGGTGGCGATAATTCCCTCCGCGTGCTGCGCCAGCAGCTCACGGTCCATCCGGGGCTTGAAGTAGTATCCGTCCAGACTGGCGATACTCGAAAGGCGGAACAGATTGCGCAGCCCGGTCGCGTTCTGCGCCAACAGGGTCATATGTGTATAGGCGCCGTTGGACACGTCATCGCTGCGCTGATCCGGCGTCCCCCAGCGTATCTGTTTTTTAACGTACCGTGACGCAGGTGCCACATATGCCTCTACGCCGATGATCGGCTTGACCCCGGCCTTGGTCGCCTGCTGATGGAAGAAGTATGCCCCGAACATGTTGCCGTGGTCGGTCATGGCGATGGCGGGCATGCCGAGCCTGGCTGCCTCGGTGAACAGCGGAGCTATCTTCGCAGCACCGTCGAGCATCGAGTACTCAGTGTGCACATGCAGGTGCACGAACGGATCACCAGACACCTACGACGCCTCCTCCAACTCCCCACCAGACAGGACAGCTACCGGTCGCAGCCCTGGACCCTAGTCGCTGCCCCAGACAAGATCGCCGGGACAGACAAGTCGACCTGCCGGAGAGCTCAGATCGGCAGGTTGCCACGGGTGGGTTCCCAGGGGTGGGTTTACAGCGCGGGGAGGGTTAAGCGGGTCGCGAGCATGCTTGTGACTACCTGGGGCGGGCCTGGCCGGGCATAGAGGTAGCCCTGCGCGGAGTCGCACCCGATGGCCCGCAGCCGGGCCGCCTGCACTTCGGTCTCCACTGCCTCCGCGGTGACGGTCAGCCCCAGGGTGTGCGCCATCGACACCAGGCTGCCCAGGATCCGCTGGTCCACCGGGTCACCGGTGGGGGACCGCAGCCCGTCCATGAACGCCCCTGCCATCTTCAGCACATGCACCGGTAAGCGCCGTAAGTAGGCGAGGTTGGAGTAGCCGGTGCCGAAGTCGTCGATCGCGATCCGGACGCCGAGGTCCGCCAGCCGACGCAGGGTGCGCAGCGTCTCGCGGTCGGTGCCCATCGCCGCACTCTCGGTGAGCTCGAGCTGTAGCCGGGAAGCACACAGTCCGGTCTCGTCCAGGATCGCGCCCACCACGTCGACCACAGCGGGGTCTCTGACCTGGCGTTCCGCCAGGTTGACCGAGATGAACCCGCGCGCCCACTGTTTCGCCTGCCAACACGCCTGGCGCAGCACCCACTGCCCCAGCGGCACGATGAGCCCGGTCTCCTCGGCCAGCCCGATAAACCGGTCCGGACCCAACCGCCCCAGCTCAGGGTGCCACCAGCGAACCAGCGCCTCCGCCCCGATCACCGAGGCGTTGGAGAGGTCGACGATCGGCTGGTAGTCGAGGTAGAACTCGTCCGCCTTCAGCGCCGCGGGCATCGTTGCGGCCAAGGTGAAGCGGGCGACCTGCTTGGCGTGGCGCTCGGCGTCGTAGAGCGCCCAGCGTCCCTTGCCTTCCCCCTTGGCCCAGTAGAGCGTGATGTCCGCAGCCTGCATCAGTTCCGCAGGGGTGGCACCGTCCACCGGGCACTCGACGATTCCGATGCTCGCGGTCACCACGAGTTCGTGCCCGGCGATGTGCACCGGCTCCGCCAGCGCCTTCAGCACGGCGTCCGCCACGGAAATGGCTTCCTCAGTGCCTGCGCAGTTCTCCACCAGCACGACGAATTCGTCCCCGCCCATCCGGGCGGCCAGCCGGGCGCCACCTTGGGCACAGCAGTGCAGCCGCCGGGCCACCGCTGCCAGCAGCTGGTCGCCGACGTCGTGTCCGAGGCTGTCGTTGATGACCTTGAAGCCGTCGAGATCGAGGTAACACACCCCTACTCGGGTCTTGCCGCCGGAAAAGATCTGAGCCAGCCGGTCCAGGAACAGCGCCCGGTTGGGTAGCTGGGTGAGGGGATCGTGCAGGGCTTGATGTCGCAGCCGACTCTGCAACCGGTGCCGGTCGGTGACGTCCTCAGCCATGGCGACCCAGAATCTGGGCGCACCGCCGTCCTCCCGGACCAGAGTCGCGGACAACTGCGCCCACAGCACATCGCCGTCCGCTCGAACCAGCCGCCGCTCCAGCCGGAAGTGATCGTGCTGACCGGTCCGCAGCTTCTGCGCGACGGCCTGCAACGTCATCCGGTCGTCGGGATGTACCAGTTCGGCGATGCCGAGCCTGGGCACCTCGTCCGGCGGATGGCCGAGCATCGTCAGCAGCGCGGCGTTGGCGTCCAGTACCGTGCCGCCGAGATCGATGATCGCAATACCCACCCCGGCTTGGTTGAACAGCGCGCGGAACCGGGCGTCGCTGGCCCGCAGCGCGTCCTCGGTGTGCCGCCGCGATGCCAGCATGGTGCGCAGGACCGACTCCTGCTCCAGGTGAATGCGCTCCCGCAGCTCCCGGGCGTACCCACCGGCCAGCGCGCCTTGGATGGCTGCGATCCGCTCGTCGGTGGGACCGCCGCCAAGCTCCAGCCCGATCAGCTCGACGGTCCGGCGCAGCGTCTCCGAAGTGGCGAAATGGGATGCGCCCAGCCGCGCACCGACATGCGCGGCGGCCTCAGGACAGAACGGCTCCGCCACCAGCGCGTCCTCCAGCGCCGTTGCGTACTCTGCGAGCAATCCCTCCAGCTCAGCGCGGTTCAACGGAACAAAGCACGTGCCCGCCACCGCCTGTGCCCACAGCCGAGCAAATGCCGCTGTCATCCCGATCCCCTTACCCAACTGCACCAACCGCCGGGCAGCCGCAGTAGCGCGACCACGTCCGGCGGCTCCTCCCCTGCATCCGGTGCCGACCAGGTTGGGCGACCTGTCGCCCCGAGACCGAGACGACCGAGCTCCCCCGACAACATGGCCGACATCGCCTGTCATCGTTCGGCAGCCCCAGGTCACCACGGGCACGTAGCGAGCACCGGGTAAGGCGTTGCTGATCGATTTCACGTTCTGTGAGCCGACCGCTCCCGCGCGTATTGTGCGCCTGGTCAAGTTGACTCTGTCAAGGGCCCCTCAACCTGGACTCGACGGTCCACTGGGAATTTGCGTACCAGCGGCAACCACCCCGAAACATCGGCCCGGGGGCCCGAAGCCAGCACCCGACTCCCCGCCAGCGCGGCCGCCCAGCCCAGCCTGCCGGTGGCGAGTTCGAGCCAGGTCCGCGGGTCGGTTTCCACCACGTTGGGCGGGGTACCTCGGGTATGCCGCGGCCCCGCCACGCACTGCACGGCGGCGAACGGCGGCACCCGCACCTCCACGGTGGCGCCGGGCGCTAGCTGCGCGAGGGTGCGCAGGCTCAGCCGGACGGCCTGGGCAAGCTCGTTACGCGTCGGCTCCGGGGCCTGCCCGTCAAGCCAGGCCGCGACGGCGCTGAGGGCGTCGCGCAGCTCGTGTGGGTCGACTTGGCCGCGCTGGGACATTTTCGCGCAGCCTAGCGGCGCGCTGGGGACATTTCGCGCAGCCTAGCGGCGCGCTGGGACACCGAGCACAGCCTAATGGGCCAACACCTCGACGTGGGCTTTGATCCGCGGCGCTGCCGCGATGCGGGCGTCCAGGGTTACCAGCGTGACTGCGAGCTGCTCGGCCAGCGCGACGTACAGGCCGTCGGCGAAGGTCAGGTTGTGCCGCAGCTCCCAGGCTCGCGGGAGCAGGGCGCGGTGTTCGAAGCGCAGGATCTCCAGCTCACCGAGAGCGTCAATCGCAAGACCGGCCCGCTCGTCATCGAGCGATCCGTGCCGCCACTTCCTGCGCACGGCGCTGCCCGCCTCACCGTCCACTATGGCCGGTGCCACGAGCCGCTCGCCGTCGAGGCGATCCGCAGCATCCGCCGATCCGATTATCACCTCGACGATCACGGAGGCATCGACGACGATCACCCGACGCGGTCCCGCTCAGCGCGGATGTCCTCGACGATCTCCTCAGCGGTGAGGCCGGTGGGGGGTAGTGCCCGCAGCCGGGCGAAGACCTCCGCATTGCGGCCGACGCGGCTGGCCAGCTCCAGC
This sequence comes from Pseudonocardiales bacterium, assembly GCA_052390495.1. Classification (GTDB taxonomy): domain Bacteria; phylum Actinomycetota; class Actinomycetes; order Mycobacteriales; family Pseudonocardiaceae. The sequence goes on along the minus strand of JBQTGW010000377.1, from coordinate 1,103 downwards.
TCCCGCAGGGCGAACCGGCTTAGGGATACCCCTGCCTGCTGGGCTCGCCTGGTCAGCTCAGCATGCACATCGTCGGGCACGTCTCGGATCTGGATCACCTTCGCCATGCACCCACACTACACCCACAATGGGTGCAGCATCTGTGCTCAGGGGCCGAACAGGGCGGGCAGGGTGGCTTCCCAGGCGGTGCGCAACTCGTCCAGGCCGAAGGTGGCGACGTCGACGATCTCCAGCACGGGCTCGGTGTCGACGTGGCCGAGTCGGGTCACCGGTATCCCGTGATCCGTGCACAGCTGCGCGACACGGTGGGCATGAGCGGCGGACACGCCGAGGAGGGTGCGGGCGGTGGACTCGGCGAACAGGGTTACGAATGGGTCTGACGCCGCAGGTAGTTCGATTCGGGCGCCTTGGGCGCTGACCAGGGCGGCTTCTATCAGGGCTTGGGCTAGGCCGCCTTCGGATAGGTCGTGGGCTGCGGTGACCAGGTTCTCGCGCGACACCGCTGCCAGCACCTGGGCGAGCGCCTGCTCGCGGGGCAGATTCACCTCGGGTGGGCAGCCACCGAGATGGGCGTGGACCTCGTGCGCCCACTCGCTGCCGCCGAACTCGTCGCGGGTCTCGCCCAGCAGCCAGACGGCGTCACCCGGGTTGCCGAGTCCGGTGGGGATCCGGCGGCGCACGTCGTCGATCACGCCGAGTACGCCGACCACCGGGGTGGGCAGGATGGCGGTGTCGCCGGTCTGGTTGTAGAAGCTCACGTTCCCTCCGGTGACCGGGATGCCCAAGGCGACGCAACCGTCGGCCAGCCCGCGGACGGCCTGCTCGAACTGCCACATCACGCCGGGGTCGGTCGGCGCACCGAAATTGAGGCAGTTCGTCACGGCCAGCGGGGTGGCGCCGGTGACCGCGACGTTGCGATATGCCTCGGCCAGCGCGAGCTGGGCGCCTGCGTAGGGATCCAATAAGCAGTAGCGGCCGTTGCAGTCGGTGGCCACCGCGACCCCGCGGTGGGTGGTCTCGTCGATGCGCACCAGGCCCGCGTCGCTGGGCTGGGCGAGCACAGTGGCGCCGCGCACATAGCGGTCGTACTGGTCGGTCACCCA
>JBQTGW010000376.1:0-9486 GCA_052390495.1 Pseudonocardiales bacterium | reverse complement strand
ACCCGCGACCGTCACTCACCCGAATGCTCCGGCCGTCCCAGGCCCGCCCCTTCCCCCGGGGTTTCCAGGGCGGCACGGCCGGACCCGGGTCACGGTGGGGCCGGGGAGCCCTCCCCCCGCCCCCGGCCCCGCCGTGACCCACCCTCTACATCCCCCGACCAGAGCCGAGCAATCCAGCTGTGAGGAGTCGTGCGATGGCCACGCTGACCACATCCCAAGATAAGCAGCACCAACCTCCACGGACGTCGATCACAATCAAGGGTGCCGTCCGAACCGGTGTCACCCTCGACGTTGACAAAGCGGCACACCTCTACTCCAACAGGCGCGGATCAACGCGACTCCAAAGGCCAACCCGGTGAGTCACAAGCCGATAGCCGTATCGGAACGTTGGCGCGACCGTCAGCCGCTGACCGGCACCGATCTCATCGACTTCCTCGCGCTCCGACGCGTCTGCGGTCGCGCAGATTCCCGGATCGGCAAGGTGGGGGACGACTATGTCGAGAACGGGCGTCCCCTGCTGCTGTTCCTCGCCGACGGTCTCACCACGCTGATCGAGGTCGGACACGTGACCCTCGGCGAGCCCGACGCCGCATCGTGCGGCATACGACCCATCACGGTCACCACATCCGGACGGGCGCGGTACGAACAATTGTGCGACAGGCAGCAGATACCGCCTTACCCCACTGAGTGAGGAGGACGGACACCATGCACCAACGAAGAAGCGCGCTCACGCGCGATCTCAAAGCAGCAATTGCGGCCCACCTCGCCCCCGCAATCTACGCCGAGGTCACCGACATGCTCAACAGTGTAGACGACACATTGCAGACTTTTTCCAGCCTAGACTGCGCCATAGATGCAGTCCCTTCCGTTGCAGAACTGTGCGCCGCGCAGGGTGGGATTTTCGCGGTTGAAATGGGCGTCGTAGAAGATGAGCTGAAAAAAACCGAGCGTATCGGAGGCTGATTTCGGATCACACAGGTCGAGGCAGTCGGCACTCCTGGTGGGTGGTGAGGGGGATGGTGCCCCAGGAGCCGCCGATGGCGATCACGGGTCGGCGGCTGCGGCGGCGGCCATGACGCTGGTGCCGCCACCGCAGATGACCACTGCGTCGGTCTGGGCCAGTAGCCGTCCCACCTCATGGGCGTGGGCTGTTTCGAACACAGCTACCTATCTTGCTGAGAAAACATCAATGGGTTTCAGCTGCCAGCCGAAGCATTTCCGGATAGAACCGGGATATTGTCCAAAATGTGCGATAGAGGTTCGTCACCCTTGGCCTGGGTGGAGTTTTCGGTACACTGCTGGGGATTGGACAGGACAGGGATGTCCTGAACGCCGACGTTAACCAGGCCGAGGCCCGATTGGATATTGGCTTTCACGGGCAAAGCGATGCAGGGCTTGTTGAAACTTCCGTGGACAAGTCCGAGCTGGGGGTTTTCTGCGGCATTTGCGGTGCCGATCGAACCGAGCATCAGGGCAGCGACGACACCTGAAGGGATGAGAACCGCAACAATTTTCTTGCCGATTGTGTGCATTATGGATCTCCGTTCGATGCTGAGATTACCTAATATGACCGCGCGAGGTTCACTGAAGAGATGACAGGATGCGTGTACTTGTCCTCACCCAATTCGGCCACTACTTCAAAATTGTAGATGATTTATGTGTCGTCGAACCCGCCCCGAATCATGGTCCACCTGATCGTGGGTGTCGTTCAGTCTGACCTACTACGGAGGCAACTTTCTGAATGGACCCGTAGCGCACGAATGGCCCTATTCGTTGACACGAACGGTAAGTCTTGCCAGGAATCATGCCATCGGGTGACCGCAACACGACAGTAGCCCAACGCACCCAACGCCCCGTACAGCAACCGCCGCACCCGCACCCACCGTCAGCTGATCACACAAGGCTGCTTGACGTGCGGAGGAACCCGACAGTGACCCACTACCGAGCCCAGGGGTCTACCCCTCGGCCACGTACACGGCCTGCCGGAGCTTTGGGAACGAGAGTACATCCGCAGCCGTGCAGCCCGCGCCGACGTCGCCTCGGGTGCTGTCTATTCCAAGCCTGTGAATACGTCGGGTCCCCGCTGCTGGCTCACGATTTGGGTGTTGCCGACGACGTGCTCAAGCAGGGCCAAACCAGGGTCGAAGGCGGCGGCTGTGTTGGAGTACGTGAAGGTGTAGACCAATCCCTGGGCCACGACCATGAACTGACGCTGGCGGTAGGACTTCCCGGCGGCCACGAACCCGTAGTCGATCAGGTGCCCCCGGTGCGGACCGAACGATACGGGCTCCTCGAGTCCTAGCGAGAAGCCTTCGAACGTGTCGCGGAGAGTACCGATGTGCTGGTCGATAAACTCCTCGAGACTTCGGTCTTTCAGTTCCTCGTTGACGACCACGATGTTCGCGCGGAAGTCGACGCCCTCGCCGCTGACGATGATCATTTGGGACCGATCCTCCCACCCGGGCGGAATCGGCAGGATCACTCCCGGAAATCCTGCGTGGCGCACAGCAAAATCCCCTTTCTGGGGTCACGGCTGCTCGCGCAGCGCGGCGATGATGTCTGTCGCGGAGTGGGTGTCCACGTCCGCCTCGAACGGCGGTGGCGGCTCGGGACCCTGGAGCTGCTTCTGATGCGTTCGCGCCACGCTGCGCAACCGCCCGACCATGATCGAGGCAGGGTCGCCGAAAACTGAATCTCCGACCGCATCCTGGATGATCGACTCGCCCCAGACGCGGATGACGAACTCGGCCCGGTCGAGTTCGGGGTCCACCCCTACCCGCAGGCGGGGAAGCGTCCAGCCTTCTTCGGTCTCGACCTCGGTCCGGAGGCTCTCCACGGCGGTGAGAAAGCGTCCCCTCTGGGCGGGATCGACATGAAGGACGAGGTCGCTACCCACGTCGACTTGGAGGGTTTGGGCCCGCAGTCGGGCAGCCCGGGCCGCCCGACCCAAGGCATCGGTCGGTTCTCCGGTGTCGCCCGTCCGCTCGCTGGCGACCGGGTCGGCCAAGGCCACGAGATCGAGCAGGACCTGCTCCTCGTCGAGACCGGAGGGTGCGAGCCGGGCCGAGCGCCGGGCGAGGGCGAGGGTGTCTCGCGCCAGGGCGGGCGAGTGGTCCCGCTGCACGGCCGCGAGGGTGCGCAACGACTGCGCCGCGGCGGCGTACGAGCCCACCTCCAGACGTCCGATAGCGGCCGCGCGCAGATGCCGCTCCGCGTCCGTCGGCTGCTGCCTGCCCCGGGCTATCTCGGACAGCCGCTCGTGCAGTTCCGCCGAGGACTCGCGCAGACCGTGCCGCTCGTAGTGCTGGAGTGCCTCTTCGAGCACGGGTTGCGCCTCGGCGAACCGCTCGGCACGCAGGAGCAGGCGCCCCAGCCGAACGGCCGTCCGCATCGCCCAGCTTTCGTTGTCGGGACCCAGCAGGACCAGCAGACGGCGCAGCGGGGCCTCCAGCTCAGCGGCCGGGACACCAGCGGCGCCCGCGTCGTCGAGGAAGAGTTGCCAGGCCTCCAACTCCCGGTCCTTCCGACCGGCGGCGGCGGCGAGCGTCGCCGCTTCCCGGGCCCGCTCGATGGCGGTGGGGGCGTCGATGGTTCCCGCCTTGCGCTCCTCGGCCAGCGAGTCGATGAGGACGCCGATCCGCGACATGGGTTCACGCAGCTGACGGGTCACCTCGTCCTGCTCGTGGCGGACCCGTTCCACAGCCGCGCTGTCGGCTGCGCGCACGTGCACCCGCCGCAGCCCGTTCAGCGCCCAGAGCTGGTCGCGGAGACTGCCGACCAGGCGGGCGAGCCCGAGGCCCGCTTCGTAGTGTTTGCGCGCCCGGTCGAGGTCGTCCCGATCCCACGCGATTTCGCCTCGTCTCAGCTCGGCACTCACCCGCACCCGATTGATCGTGCTCCGCAGCGTGGCTTCCTCGACCCACTGCTCGGCGAGGTCCGGCCGATAGGCGGCCAACGCGGCGTCGGCCATGGTCAGGAGGGTGATCGCCTGGTGCGCGGTGGTGCCCACCTCGTTAGTGATGGCCAATGCGGCGGCAAGATCGCGGTACGCTGCTTCGAGGTCATCCTGGGGCAGGTGCAGCGCTATGGCGCGGTCAAGCAGAACGTTGGCACGGGACAGTTCGCTGTCTGGCACCTGGTTGACGAGGTCGAGCGCCTCGGCGAGGAGATTGCGCACCTGGTCCAGCCCGTCCGGGGCGTTCTGGTCGGCCAGGGCTCGGGCCTTGGTCCGCAGCGCGAAGGCGAGGGTCAGCGTCAGGTCGTGCGCCCGAGCGAGCGCGATCGCCTCGTCAAGGTCGGGCAGGGCAGGTCCGGGTAAGTAGCTGTTCGCCCAGAAACCTCTGTTGGCGAGGATCTCGGCGCGATCCGCCGGAGCGTCCGGCGGGCACAGCTTGAGCGCCCGGTCGAAGAACAAGTCCGACTTCGAGGTCGTGTCCGTCCAGCACGGCCGCCCCAACTCGATGAGTGCCTCGGCCAGGATCAGGTACAGACGGTGATCTTCCTGCTGCGCCAGCATGTCTTCGCAGATCTTCTTCGCGGCGGAGAACCGCAGCCAGGAAAGTTCGATGTCAGCCAGCGCGACCGCGGTGTCGAGCGCCAGGGTCAGGTTCGCGCCCAGCCCCGCCAGCCGGTGCACCTCCCGCAGCACTCCTCGATAGACTACGCGGACGTCCAGGTCGGCGAAGTTCCCCAGCTCGGCGGCGAGCTCCCGGGCGCACGCGGCGTATCGGGCCCGGTTCGCCTCGAGATCGTCGTGCACCATGAACTGCAGTCGCAGCACACCCGGCACCGCGAACCAGTCGCCGCCGTCGGGCCCGGCCACCTTTTCGAGCAGCCCCAGGTCGGCTAGCCGCCGCGCCCGCTGCGCCGCGTCCCCGACGTTGGCATAGCCGAGGCGCGCCAGGACCCCAGCAGGCACCGACTGGTCGAACGGTGCAGCGGCCTCCAGTAGGCGATGGTCGGCGGCGCTGAGCTGGCCGAGCAGCGTCGGCGCGAAGATGTTGTTCTCCAGGAAGTCGAGCCGCTTGTCCCGCAGGGCGGCGCGCAGCGTCTCCAGATCGACCCGTACCTCATGGTTGGCTATGTCGACCAGCCACTCGATCAAGCGTGGGTTGCCGCCCGCCACGTCGCGTACATCGCCAAGTCCGGCGTCGTCAGCGGTCTTGGCGGTAGTCGGCTCGACCAGGCGGGCTAGCAACCGGTTGATGTCAGAGTGTCCGAGTGCCCGCAGGTAACGGATCTTGAAGTGCTGGACGCAGGAGAGCTCCGGTGCATAGCGGCTGGTCATCACGATCCGGTGCGGTCCGTACCCGCAGGTCCGGATCGCTGTCACGAGTGCGGTGAGGGTATTGGCTGCCTCGGGACTGGTCAGGGGCCTGCCGTCGACCATCGCGATCGTGCCCACACTGAGCTCATCCGGCCGGAAGGCGTACTCGAACTCGTCGAGGTCGAACAACAGCAGCTTGTGCCTGCGTGGTTCTGAGTACCGGCGCAGAAACAGGGCGAGGCGCTCGGTGAGCGGCATGTCCGCTGGGATCTCGTCGAGCACGAGCGCGCGCTCGGGATCCTGCCGGATCGCCTCGATGAGCATGATCTCAGTCAGACCCCTTCGGATCCGGACGACATCGAAGTCCGAGCTCAGCCGTTGGTGGATTCGACGGGCAAGACGGGTCTTGCCCACCCCGCCCATGCCGCAGATGATCAACCCCACCGGATCGGGGTCCGCCTTCTTGTTCAGCAGGCGGATGGCCTCCTGCAGCTCCCGCCGCCTGCCGACGAAGCCCAGCCAGCTCGTGGTCCGCGCCTCGTCACCCGGTTGCCCAATTAGCTGGGCCGCATAACCGCCGCCACCGGAGCGGGCCGCGCTGACCAGCGGGCCGGGCAGTGCGCCGCACACGAAGGTGCGCAGCGTGTGCCAGTGGGGATCGTTTTTGCCGATCATCATGCGGTAGGTGGCGGACAACGCTTCGGCGACGGTGCGTCCCTGGGCCAGCACCGTGTAAAAGGCGGCGGCCGCTTCCGTCGCGGAGACGTCCGATACCGGCCTGCCCCAGCCGAGCACGACCGGGGCACTGTCCTTCGCGAGTTCCTCAGCCAGCGAGACCGTGGCGAAGACGTCCGAGGCTTCGGCCGTGCGACACCCGGAGAGGAACAGCAGCGACGGCCCACTGATGCGCAGCGCCTCGTGCAGCATCGGCGCATCGGCGTCGACCCGCTCGCCGCCTGGTCCTTCGGTGGCGAACGCCGGGCCGCGGGGGGAATGGTTGGCGTGGCCGCTGAGGTGTATGACGTCGAAGTGGTCGAAGTCGTACTCACCCAGCCGGTCGGAGAGCCCGCTGAGGTTCCCGCTGTCGTCGAAATGCGGTTCGGCCGGGTACCTGCGCGCAACGCCCATGATGGCGTCATGCTCGGCGTCGTAGTCCAACTCGGGCAATTCGTCGCCGATCGGTGCGCAGGTCATGAACATCAACCGCAACGCGCGCTCCGCCGGTGGGCGTGGTTGCCCCTCCCCGGGGACTCGGCGTACGGGTATGACAGGACGAGATGCGGCCACCAGGAACTGCTTGCCGTCGTGCAGCAATTCCCAGGGCAGGTGTGCCAGCCGCCCCGCCGCGGTGATCGACAAAACCATCGTGTTCCATGAGCCCTGGGTACGCTCGCGGTGGCCCGAGAGCAGTCTCTCCGGGGTGTCGAGGAACTCATAGAGCCGCCGCCCGCACTCCTGCAAGAGGGGAATCCGCTCCGTCGGGTCGTCGGGCGGGGAGAGGTAGTAGTGCCTCTCGGCGAGGTCGAGGAGATCCTTGATCGCGTCTATCTGCACTTCGGCGGTGCGGTCGCCGTGGGTGATGCCATACCCGTACCGCAGCCGGTAGAACGCGGGGTCCGGACGGCTCAGCTCGACGGTGACGACGCATTCCCTGGTCGGCGGCATCAGACAGCCTCCGCAGCTCCGGCAGCGAAAAGTCGTGCTCCCACTTGGCCTCCCCGCTAGAGTTCGGCAACGACCTGTGTGGCGTCTGTGGACTCGGAAGTAAGCCCGTGACTTCACTTGTCCGGTATCGCCCACATAGTTGTCGTAGGGCAGACACGGCCTGTTACAGCGTATGCGTTTCGGGCTCCGCGGTTTCGTGCAGATTCAAGATTAAATATAAGATCTTTCATTCCGGTGGACGGCGAGGGCGAGCTCGACGGCGTGGCGTGGGCTGCTGGCCGGGGTGGGTCGTAGGTCAGTCCAGCTCGTCGACTACGGTGGCCTGCGGCTTGGGGGTTCATGGTCCACATCGTGGCGAGGAGCGAGGAACTGGAGTTGTCGGTGGCCACCACTACCATTCACGTCGTTTTATGTTGGGACGGATGGGGGTCGGTGCAGTGCCGCTGAAGGTCCGCGAGATGATCAAGACTATCGAGGCCGATGGCTGGTACCTGGATCACGTCACCGGAGGCAGCGTTGAGTGGATTCGCGGTGATCGTGGAGCGGGGTGAGGACGGCGGATATGGGGCATGGAGCCCTGATCTGCCGGGTTGCGTGGCCGTCAGTGACTTTTACGACGAGTGTGTGCGGTTGATGCGCGAGGCGATCCCACTGCACATCGACAGCTTGCGCAGGCATGGGGATCCGGTCCCGCTGCCATCGACCGTCGGGGTCCTCACGATCGACGCAGCTTGAGCTATCGAGGGTCCCGCTGCGCGACCGGTATGGCTGGTCGCCGCGGTCTTCACGGATGCTGGACCTGACCCATCGGCTCAATCGCACCGCACCGCAGGATGGCACCGCACCGCAGGATGTAGGGGATGCGCCGGATTTGCTCCGGGATGGATGCCGCCGTGCCTGCGGTTCATTCTCGACGGGTGGTGAGGGCGAGCTCGACGGCGTGGCGTGGGCTGCTGGCCGGGGTGGGGGGATCGGCCAGTGGGTGGCCGTGGTGGCCGAGGATGGTCCAGCCGCCGATGCCGATGACCAGGCCGTTCTCGCTGCGGGCCCCGGCTGCGGCGGCGGCCATGACACCGCTGCCCCCCACCGCAGATGACCACTGCGCCTGCCTGGGCCAGTAGCCGTCCCACCTCATGGGCGTGGATCTTGTCTTCGTCGGTGCAGTGGCGGGGTCCGCAGACCGCGACCTGCACAGGCATAGCCGGTTTTCCTGTGGATCCGCAGTGTTCAGGTGGCGGAGTCTGGTTTCAGTCCTGGTGGGGTGGGTGCAGGCTGGGTGACGAACTCGGCGAGGTCATCGCGCAGCGTGGTCAGGGTGCTGGAGGCCAAGTCGGGTCGCTGGCCCAGCAGGGTGTGCAGCGAGCGGGCCCGCTGGATGATCGGTACGGTGCGGTACTCGGCTCCGGTGGAGCTCAGTACCGGGGCGAGGTGCTCGCCGACGGCATCAAGGTCACCACTGCCCAGGTAGGCGAGTACCAGGTCGAAGCGGGCGGCAGCCAAGGACTGGGTTCTGGGTCGGGACTGGGCGGTGAATTCTTCCAGGGCGGTCTGTGCCCAGTGCGCAGCGGCATCCAGATGGTCGGTGCCGCCGAGGGCGTAGTGGGCTTCGCTGGCGTAAAGGGCGGCTATGCCGGTGTCGAAGCCGAGCACGCCTGGCTCGTCGAGGGTGCGTTCGGTGGGGGCTGTCACGGCCAGCGCTAGGGCTCGGTTCACCTCCTCGTGCCGACCACGGGCGGCATTGATGCGGGCCTGCTGGCTAGCCAGTCGCAGCAGTGTGGTGCCGCTGGTGGCGTCGGCCAGGGCGGCGTCCATGAGCTCAGCTGCTTTGTCGTAGCGGCCGTCCCAGTAGGCCACAGCAGACTGAGTCCATCGGATGCAGACCCGCAGTGGGGTGTGCCCGGAGACTTCGGCGCAGTGCAGTGCGGTGCGGGCGTGGGTGTTGGCGGCGTGGGGGTGCCCGAGGTCGAAGGTGACGATGGACAGCATGGCGCTGATCTGTCCGGCGATCTTGTACAGGGTGGTGGTGTGGTGGGGTTGCTGGCGTCCGGCGATCAGGCGGAACACGTCGTCGCGAGCGCCGAGCAGCCGGGCGTAGGTAGTGGCGGGCGGATCGGTCTGCTCGCTCCAGGCGAGTTCGGCGACGTCGGCGGTCATTTGCTCGAGCACGTCGTCATCGACGTTGGTGGTGGCGCTCCAGCGGTGGAATTGAGCGGATTCGTCGGCTGCCATGATGACCTCCTCGCGGAGGGGCAGGCCCCACGCGTCGCAGCGCACGATGCGTCGGCTGCCCCAGACCACCCCAGTGTCGTTGCTTCCGCGCTCAATTGCACGGCTGGGGTTGGCGTGGTCACGCGCCGTGGCATGGACCAGGGAGTCCGGTGCCCCGGTCGTGATCGGCGGCCCGGTGGTGAGCAGGCACCGGTCGGCTGGGTTGAGGTGTTCCAGGTCGTCGGCGTCGACGAGCTGGGCGGCGGTGCAGCCGTGGCTGTAGGTGGTGGCCAGCCGGACCAGGTAGCGCAGGGTGGGTGGGTTGCCGCCGTGGGGCCAGACCTCGA
>JBQTGW010000375.1:0-1567 GCA_052390495.1 Pseudonocardiales bacterium | reverse complement strand
CAGCTCATCAAGGGCGATGTTTCCGTCGCCGTCCAGATCAGCGCTGCCGTCCCGCAGGCCCGTGACGAGGTAGCGGGTGAACACTGACTGGGCGGCGTCGCCGTGCAGCTGGTTGCCTTCGAAGGAGTACTGGGTGGCGTCGGAAGCGGTCAGCACAGTACGTCCCCGGCCTTGAAAACGTTCCAGTGCGTGCACCTCGGTATCGGCTTTCGCGATGTGTCCGGCGGGGAATGCGCCGCTGTAGCAGCAGTCCAGGATCAGCACCTGCTGGCGCGACGGGCAGCCGGACATCGCCTGGTCGATCTGTTCGGCGGACAGCGAAGTGAACAGCAGGCTGTCGCGGCGGGTGTTGGCCATCGCGAGGTAGAGCCGGCCGTTGTCGTCTTTCAGGCCGTGGCCGGTGAAGTAGAGCAGCGTGAGGTCGTCGCGGCGCCGGTCGCGGTAGAAGTCGCCGATGGCCTCGCCGACCCGGTGATGTGGCTCGTTGATCAATGTGGTGACCTCGAACCCCGCGATGTCCGGATCCTGCAGGACCGCGGCGAACGACTCCGCGTCCCGCGCCGGAGCGGTCAACTGGCGCAGCCCGGTGTCCTGGTACTGGTAGGTGGCGATCAAGAGCGCCAGTCGTCGTCCCATCCGCTACCGACCGGAATGGCGGCGGAGGTAGGCATCGACGAGTTCTCGTTGCTGCCCGGCGGTGGCCCGCTCGAGTTCGAGGGTGTCGCCGTCGATGGTCACCGAGATTCGGTGTCTCCGGGAGTGGCGGCCGAGCCAGTCGCGCAAGGTCTCGATGAGTGCGGTGAACACCCCACCCGACGCGCTCAACGCGACGATGATCGCCCCCAACGTGACAGGATCTGTGCCCTTCGCGCCATCCGGAGCGGCCCCGTCCGCTGCCAGATCAACCGACTCGATATCGAGCTCGGCAAGCTCGGCGCGCAGCTGATGGGTCAGCCGCTCGCCTGCCTCGGAATCCAGCTCCGGATCCGGTCTGAGGACCAGCAGCACGCTCACTACGTCGCTGGCGCCCGAAGCCCCGTTAGCGCTGTTCATCGATCCCGTCCGTTAATCCCGACGCACCACCCCAAGCGGTGGGACTTGAAACCCGTGACCTACCGCTGCCAGGAAAGCAGGCTGAGTGTAGCCGTCCTGCGGCTCGGACAGTTGTCAAACGTCTGGTTCCGCTATCCGGCGTTGGGGGGCTGCGGCCCTGGTAACGAACTTGGCGATCCTGGAACAACTACCGACACCACCCTGCTCGTAGTACGTGCGTAGTACGCTTGACTGGTGTTCCGGGAGATGGCTTGGGACGAAGCTTCAGAGGCGCACGTCGCGCGTCACGCGGTCACCGGTTCCGTCGGAGAGCGAGATGACGATGACCAACAAATCGCGGGCGGAGGAACTGGCGGAGGTGGCTGAGCACGTCGAGAGCCACGACATGGCCGGTGTGGTGGACACGGCGGTGTGGGATACGGACGTGGTTGCGGAGCCGATGGTGGTCACGTCGATCCGGTTGCCACGACCGCTGATGCAACGGGTGCGTGCGCAGGCGGACGCTGCGGGGGTG
>JBQTGW010000374.1:0-10504 GCA_052390495.1 Pseudonocardiales bacterium | reverse complement strand
GGTACGCCGACGAAGAACTCTTTGGCGAACGGCAGCGCTTCGACGTCGTCGAGCAGCGTGTTGAACCTGGCCAGCCGCAACACCACGCACGCAGCGAACACCAGCGCCACCGGCCATCCGGTGCTGGCGCCGTCCAACGCCCAGATGAACAGCACGACCGCGGGCGCCACGCCGAAGGAGATGGCGTCGTCCAGTGAGTCCAGTTCGGCGCCGATCCGGGACGTGGCGTCCAGCAGCCGAGCCAGCCGACCGTCCAGGGAATCCAGCAAAGCGGCCAGCGTGATCGCGGCGAGGGCGCCCGCGTAACGGCCTGCGCTACTCGCGTGCACTCATCGGGGTTCAGGCCAGCCAGACCGACGGCCGCCAGCACCCAGCGCGCCAGCTGCATAGCCTCGCGGCGAGGCAGGGACGCGCTAATCGTGTGACCACCTGCAGTAGCTCCTCGGCTAGCTCACCGCTGACCAGCTCCAGCTCGGGTGGCGCTGCGGGCCCGCTGAGGCGGTGCAGCTGCGGCGCAGGGCAAGCACGGAGGGCGTCCAGCTCGGCCTGCGCCTCCGCCCGCTGCGCCGCACGGCGTCGGGCCCGACAGCGGTCACGATACGCTTGTTCCGCCTGCGTGAGCTCGGTGTGCTCGGCCACCAAAGCCCCTTCGGCGACTTTCCACTGTTCGGCGGGCATCCCGCGTCGGCCGTGTTCGATTTTGGAGATCAGGGTGCGCGTCTTGCCGAGTGCGGCGCCGAGTTCCGGTTGCGAGATGCCTGCCGCCTTTCGGTAGGCGGCGAGCTGGGTGCCCAGATGAAGGCGCAAAGGGATCCAGCTTCGCCCGATCAGCGGTCATGTCCCATTCCTGGACGGTCACGGCGATCACCGTAGCGATGCGCGACAAGCACCGAGGGGTGCCAAGTAGGGGTGACAACAGGGCCATTCGCCTGAGGCACGTCCTAGCGTTACGCTGATCACCCCGGCAAATCCGTCAGCTGACGGCTGGCGTTTACAACGGTGCGCTGGGATCGCGGGTGATGATTCGGGTGCCGGGGACGGCGGCGGCCAATGCGGCGATGTCACCAGGATCGGCGGTAAGCACGATCGCCGCGTCGGCAGTGGTGCAGACGGCGACGACATGGGCGTCGGCGATGCGTTCGCTTCCGGAGCCGGTGTCGTGCAGGATCGCGCCGACCAGCTTGGCGAATCGCTCGTCGGTGGGCACGATTCTGATGCGCTGGCCGCTGCGTCGACGCGCGAGGGCAGCCTCGACCCGGCGGGTGCGCGCCACCCCTCGGCAGACCTCTGCGAGGGTCACCGCAGCGCAGAGCACCTCGCCGCCGTCGTCGATTGCGCTGCGCAGCAGGGCTCGCAGGCCCGTCGCTCGCTGGTTGTCGAGGAGATCGAAGGCCGCCGCGTCGAGGACTACCGCGACACTCACGCGGCGTTCGTCCCGTCGATCTCACCGTGCTTGACCGTGTCGATCAGGGCCTTCGCGGCGGCCAGCTGCTCGGGGGAGGGCGCGCCGTGCTTCTCGTCCAGCTCATCGAGCCATTCCCGCAGTGCAGCGCGGTGGGCCGCCACCTCGAGCGCCTCGCGCAAGGTGTCGTTCGCGACCGACGACATGCTCCGGCCGCCGACCGCCTCCAGTGCCTCGACGACGTCCTCGTCGAGGTTTAGCGTTACCCGCCGCTTCTTCATACAAACATCATAGTGGAGCTGGATCGGGGTCGATGTCGCTGCTCGGCATCGCCCTGCGCGGCGGGAGCGGTGAACCGCATGCCCGGTTCGATATTTTTTCATGATTTTTTTGCGGGTTGTTAGGGAGGTTGACGACTCCGTGTCAAGCAGGCCACGCCGTGGCATGCGGACCACATCGTCGAGAGGACCACCGTGACGATCCGGGACGAAGCGCTCCGCACGCTGGATGCACTGGCTGGCCAGGCAAGCGGCGCCGGAAGGCACGCCCGCGACGCGCGGCACCAAGCACACTCGATTCCACCCCAGTCAGACCGTGGCGCACAGCCGCACCCGCAGCGGGAGCTGGTCGCCGCAGTGGCTGATGCGATGGTGAGTCGCAGCCGCATCGAGCAGTTGCTCGCCCAGGTGGGGCGGATGAGCGATGCCGCGACGGCTGCCCGACTGGCTGTGACCACTGTGCTGGAGGTCGACGGGCCACCGGCCGCCGGGGAGCTGTTGCTGCTCTGGCGCGCCGCGCGGAAGAGCGCGGGGCTGTCCACACCGGACTGTTCCGGCTGCGCAGCGGAGCTGGAAGTGCAGGTACGGATACTCACTGAGCTCGGGCGCTACGCCGAGGCCGCCGAACTTCTGGATGAATCGCCGTCCGCTGTGTTGTGCCCCCCGGCGGAGTGCTGCCCGGAGTCCGACGCAGCGTTGCTCGGGGCCGCCCTGGTGCCGTTGCTGGGAGCAGGCCAGGGAGCACGGGCGCTGGCCTGGCACCGCGACGGCTTGCGCAAGGTGGCCCACGACCGGACCCGACTGCACCTGCTCGCAGACCATATGGAGTTCCTCCGGTTGACGGGCAACGGCCCGGCGGCGGTGGAAGTGGCGCGCACCCACGCTGCGCTGCTCCGGGCAGGTGCCGCAGCGCCGCGGCTGCGCTGGCTCACCGCCGCCGCTCAGGTGACGGCCGAACAGGTCGACGCCGGTCACGGTGAGGATCTCGTCGCCGTCGCCTGGCCGGCGCGGACCACCGAGCCGATGACGTTGGCCGATTTCAGCCAGGCGCTGCACACCAGAGCCGCCCCGCTCGCCGCGGTCTTCGACACCCGCAACGGTGACCGGCGGCACACGATGACGCTGGCCGACCGTGGCCGACATGCCGGGGTCCGAGCCGTGTGGCCGGTGGACCTGCGGGCTACCCCCGTTGTCGTCGAACAGCGGCGCCGACGCTCCGGCAGGCGCCCTGTGACCTTGCGGGACGTGCTGGCCTGCCCAGATCCCTATGCCGAGGCCGAGGAGGCGGTGCTCTCGTGCACGCTGGTCGATCCGATCGGGGTGTGGCAGGAGCTCGTGCTGCGGGCCGCGGGCGGCGCGCGGCGGCGGGAGGCCTGTGCGCGTGATGTGCTGGCCCGGGTACTGGCCCTGGCCGGGAATCGCGAACGGTGCCTGGCCGAGGCCACGCTGGCGGGGGCGATGAGTGCGGCCATCGGGGACCGGGTCGCGGCGGCCGCGACCAAGGCGACCGCAGCGGCCGCTACGGTGTCGGCCGACCCCGAACGGGGGCTGGCGCTGGCCCAGCTGGCGGTCGAGGAGCTGGAAAGGTTGCCGCACAGCGTCGAGCGGGCCGCAGCGCTGTGCCGGGCCCGCAGCGCTGGAGTGGCTGCGCTGCTTGCTTCGGACCTGGTGGACGAGGCAGAGCGCTGGATGGCCGAGATAAACCCGGTGCACCCCGGCCAGCAGGTGCGGGTGGCCAGCCAGCGGGCTCTGGTGCTGCGTCGGCGCGGCTTGCTGCCCGAGGCGGTGGACGCGCTCCGGGCGGGGATGCGGATCGCCGATGAGCACGGGCTGATCGCGCTCGGGGTGGAGATCAGGGTGGATCTCGCCGAGGTGCTGGAGGTTCTCGGGGACACCGACGGAGTAGTTGCCGCGCTCACCCGGGTGCTGCTCGACCTGCCCGCTGTGCCAGAGCCCGACCCGTTCGAGGTGCCGCGGATCCGGATGGATCTGGCCAGGGTGCTGGCCGATTCGGGCCGCCTCGCCCCGGCCCGCGCCGAGCTGGAGCGGGCCCGCCGCGAGCTGCGGGCAATGCCGGACGCCACGCTTGAACTGGCCACTGTGGACTATCTGCTCGGCATCGTGCTCCGCGGGCTACGGCAGCTGCCCGCCGCGCTGACCTACTTCGAGGCGGCCGCTGCGGCGTTCACGCAGCTCAAGCGCCCCAACGGGGTGGCGCTGGCCGAGCGGGACCGGGGAGCGGTGCTGTTCGCGCTGAACCGGGGCGCCGAGGCGGCCGAGGCCTTCGATTCCGCCGCCATGGCCAGCCGGGCCGCAGGAGCCCAGTGGCACGCCCTGGCCTGTGAGATCGATGCCGCACAGGTCCGTGGTTACGCCGGTGACCACGGCGCGATCGACCAGCTGCGGGCGCTGCGCGCCACGCTGCCTTCGGTGGCCGCCTCGGGTCCCGATCCCGGAGATGCCGAGCTGGCATTTCAGACGGCGCGGGTGGACCACGCCCTGGCGCATTGCGCGCTGGGGCGGGGGGAGGTTGCCGCTGCGGCCGAGTTGGCCGAGCAGGCGCTGGCCGGTTACCGCGCGGCGGGCGCCGATCGCGCTGTCGCGGCGCTCTCGGTGGACGCCGGCTCCTGGTGGTGGCGGGCCGGTGACACCGGTTCGGCGCTGAAATACCTGCGGGGCGCGATGCGCTCGGCGCGTGCGCTCGGCGATGGACCGCTCATCGCCCGGTGCACGGAGGCCTTACACAAGGTCGGTGATCGCGAAGCCGACTTCGCAGGATGAAGGACCCGCAGCGGAATAAGTATACCGAGACGCGACCACTCCGCTGCGTGCTGTTAAGTTTCGCGGCGTCTCACTACGGACGGGGAACAGCGCGATGACGGAGTGTGGCTAGTGGATCAGCGTGAATGGGGCCAGCTCCGCGAGACGGTGCTGCGCAGAACACGGGCGTCGGGTGCCAGCAAGGAAGACGCCGAGGACGCGACGCATGACGCGCTCCTGGCGGCGATCGGGCAGCCCGAACACCCCCAGTCAGAGGTCGCCTGGCTGTCCACCGTCGCCAGGAGGCGCCGAGTCGATCTCATTCGGCAACGGGTCCGTGAGCAGCGGGTGCCCGCATCGGCACCAGGAGCCTGCGATCCCACGGCCGCCGGGCCCGAGGACGTTGTGGTCGACAGAGCCCATGCGAGCTGGTTGGCCGCTTCGCTGACCCAGCTACCCGCCACGACTCGTGAGGTGGTCGATGCGGTCGGTTCCGGTATGGCTCCCTCCGAGGTCGCCAGCTCGATGAACCTGTCGGCCCGGTCGGTGGAGTCACACCTCACCCGCGCTCGACGGCACCTGCGCCGCATGGGTGCGCTCAGTATCCCGCTGGGTGCCATGCTCGGATGGGCACTGCGGACCCGCCCTGGCAGCCGGGTGGTGCCTGCCGCGCTGGCCGCCGCCGTGCCGGTGGTCGTCGCCGTGGTGGCGCTGCTGCCTTCTTCGAAGCCGATGGATGACCGGCCAGGAGCGGCACCGTCGGCGCCCGCGGCGGCGTTGCCCGCACCCGCCAAAGCCGTTCCGGAACCCTCAAGCGCGGTCGTGTCGATCGTGCCCGAGGCTAGCCCGCCGGAGGTTGAACCGGACGCTGAACCGCCCGCAGCGGCGGTGCAAGCACCCGGTGCCGCGGTGTCCGCCGACGGTGCCGACGGCGCTGGGGAGTCCGGTTCCCGGCCCTCGCCAGAGGGTCGTGCGCTGCCGCCGGAGCAGTGCCCGCTGAATCTGCCGATCGTGGGCGACATCGGGTGCATGCTGGTGGATCTGATCGACGGTGTGGGAGGCGGTCTTCTCGACGCCCCCAGTCTCCTGGACGCACCCCGATCCGAACGCTGAGCCTCGGCGTCCATGATCGCTGGATTGCTGTTGGCGGCCGGGGCTGGGCGACGCTACGGCATGCCCAAAGCCCTGGTCGACGAGGGCGCCTGGCTACGAAGAGCGGTCGCCGCGCTGACCGGAGCCGGCTGCGACCCGGTGCTCGTCGTGCTCGGCGCCGCTGCCGAGCAGGTGGCCCCGCTGGTGCCCGATATCGCGAGCACCGTGGTGGCCCCGGATTGGGCGGAGGGTATGGGCGCTTCGCTGCGGGCCGGGCTGGGCGCCCTGGCCCGCAGCGCGGAGCCGCAGGTGCAGGCTGCGCTGGTACACTTGGTCGATCTGCCCGATGTGGACGCCTCGGTGGCCGGCAGGCTGGCCGCCCACGTCGGCCCGGCGGTGCTGGCCAGGGCGGTATTCGCGGGCAAGCCCGGGCATCCCGTGCTGCTCGGACGCCAGCACTGGGCCGATGTGGTGGCGTCGGCCTCCGGGGACCGGGGCGCCCGGGACTGGCTCGCGGCTCGGCCCGACCTGGTCCTGGTGGACTGCTCAGACCTGGCAGGCGGAGAGGACGTCGATACGCCGTCGGCAACCCCTTGAGCGACACTGCATCCCCTTGAGTAACACTGCGCCGAATCGGGGAACAGATGCAGTGGTGACAGCGTCGTTACAGATCGGATGCTGTGGGTGAGATCACGCCCCCAGCCGATACTGAAGACTCTGCCCGAGGAGGTCCGCAGTGCGTGAAGTGCTCGACGAACTGGTGGAGCAGTGGCGCCAGGGCAAGCCTACTGCGGTAGGCACCGTGGTTTCTACCTTCCGATCGGCACCTCGCCCGGCCGGGGCCGCGATGTTGGTGACGTCGGACGAGCGAGCGGTCGGCAGCGTGTCCGGCGGTTGCGTCGAAGGAGCGGTTTTCGAGCTGGGCCAGCAGGTGCTCGCCGACGACACCCCCGTGCTGCAGCGTTACGGCGTCTCCGACGACGACGCCTTCACCGTCGGGCTCACCTGCGGCGGCATCCTCGACGTGTTCGTCGAGAAGGTGGACCCGCTGCACTTCCCCGAGCTTGAGGAGGTGGCGACCGCGGTCGCCGAGAAGAAGCCGGTCGCGATAGCCACCGTCGTGGCGCATCCGGACCCGGAGCTGCTCGGGCGTCGGCTGGTGGTCTGGCCGGACCGGCATACCGGCACGCTCGGCTCCGCCCACGCCGACGAGGCGATCCTCGAGGATGTCCGCGGCGCGCTCGCCGCCGGGCGCGTCGTCACGCTGCACTACGGCCCGGACGGGCAACGCCGAGGCGAGGGCATGGACGTGTTCGTCAACTCTCTCGAGCCCCCACCCCGGATGCTGGTGTTCGGCGCGATCGACTTCGCCGCCGCGATGGCCCGGCTCGGGGTCTTCCTCGGCTACCACGTGACGGTCTGCGACGCGCGCCCGGTGTTCGCCACCAAGAGCCGCTTCCCCGACGCGCACGAGGTCATCGTGGACTGGCCGCACCGGTACCTGAAGGCCGAGGCCGAGGCCGGGCGGATCGACCAGCGAACCGTGATCACCGTCCTCACCCACGACCCCAAGTTCGACGTGCCGGTGATCGTCGAGGCGCTGCAGCTGGAGCTGGCCTACCTGGGCGCGATGGGATCGCGCAAGACCCATAAGGACCGGGAGGCCCGGCTCCGTGAGGCCGGTGTGGCCGACGAGGCGCTGACCAAAATAGCCTCCCCGATCGGGCTGGACCTGGGCGCCCGCACCCCCGAGGAGACCGCGGTGTCCATCGCCGCCGAGATCATCTCGCTGCGCTGGGGCGGCCAAGGCTCCCGCCTGGCCCGCGCCGCGGGCGACATCCACGCCGCCAACCCCATCGCCGAGCCCGAGCCTGCCAAGGCGTAGGTAGCCCTTCAAGTACCGCCAACCGGGGCCGCACGTGCTCTCAACGGCTACCAACCCCGTACTGGCTTGAGCCGTGGGAACCGTTAGTCGGTCACCAGGAGACCTTCTGGCATGCCGGGTGCCTCGAAGCCGAGCCACACCGGGTGCCACTCGCTCAGCTCGTGGAAGCGGCGCAGTTCGGCGAAACCGCTGAGCCAGCCCATCCAGGCGCCGTAGGGTGGCTTCTTCTCGTCGAAGCCGCTCTGCACGAAGGTGAGCCGCGTCTTGCCGTCCGAGTCCGCCAGCTCCCAGGCGGCGACGGTGCCCTCCCAGGCGCCGGTGGTGCCGTCCCAGGCCAGGGTCATCTTGCGACCGGGTTCCAGCTCGACGATCTTCGCGGGCGTGTCGTCGAGTTCGAAGCTGCCCATCGCGAAGCGCCCACCGACGTACGGTTCGATCTCGATGTTCGCGCCGAACCACCGGCGGAACTTCTCAGGGTTGATGAGCGACTCGTACACCGCGTCCGGCCGGGCGCCGATGAGGATCTGCATCCGCTGCTGCGGGGAGGTGAAGTCGCACATCGGAGTGAGCTCACGGCCCTCGAGGTGGTCAACCAAGTTGGCGATCGCCAGCGACCAGAACGTGGGTAGCGCGCTCCGGATACCGACTTCAGCGACCATTTCCTCCCAACCGGGGACATGGGTCTGGGACAGCGTCAGGATGGTCGACTGTGCGCCCTCCTCCAGTGCCCTCTTCTCAGGGGCGCTGTCTTCCGCAAGGCCGATCTCGACGGTCGTGTCCTCGCCGTCGAGCAGCCACGAGAGGCGCAGCGTGTGGTCATCGATGTGCAGCGGGCGCTGATGGGGCGCGTCGCCCTCGGGCGTGTAGCGACCCCAGAACTCGTACCGGTCCGGCAGATCGACCTCGGCGTACTCGGCCAGCCAGGTGCGCAACGCTGCGGGGTCGGTCAGGGCACGGTGGACGTCCTTGATCGGCGCCGCGATGCGGGCGCGGAGCTTTATCGGTTCACTCACGGTGCTCTCCTTTCGGGTAACAGGCCACGGCCAGCCGGAAGGCGTCGCCCTCCGCGCCGCCATAGCGACTGAAGAGGTCCTGCAGCACGGTCTTGAGGTCGTCCAGGAACTCTTGGCGCTGTTCGGGACGTACCCGGATCTCACCGGACACACCGACGGACGGCTGTTCGGGCGCGGTGCGATCGAGGCCGGCGATGTCGGCCTGGACCTCCTCGACCAGGTTGAGCAGGTAGCCGAGGCTCAGCTCGTCCTGCGTCTTGCGCAGGCCGATGGTGCCGACCAGGCGTGGCGACAACCAGTACGATCGGGCGCTCGCCTGATAGATGCCTTCGTGGATGCCACGCACCTTGCGCTCCGACATCTGGCTCACCAGACCCGCGTCTACCAGGCGTTTCACGTGGTAGTAGACCCGCTGCGGCGTCTGGTCGAGGCGGGTGGCGACCTCGGTGCACGAGCGCGGCTCGGCAAGTTGCCGCAGCACCTCAATGCGCTGCGGCTTGAGCAGGGTCTCGGCCTGCTCAAGCCGCTCCAGGTACAGGACGTCTCTCATTGCAAAATTAGCCTAGTATGTAAAATTTAATTTTGTCAATATGTCCGGAACGCAGGGTAGGCGAACGTCAGCTGGCTGGTCATCGCGACCTGCCGCGGCGGACCGGCTTCGACGGGACCAGCCACGCGGCGCACCGGGTCCATACTCCCAATCGTCATCAGGGGCTCCCGGCCGTCCCGGGCACTGGTCACCGACAACACCGCGAGGCGGCGGTTATGGTCCACGGTTGTTTCAAGATCCAATATGAGGGTTCGGATGGTCGGCTTCTCCCCTCCCGGATTGCCTCTGCTGTCAAATTCCCGAGCTCAACGCCAGGGTTGCCGGGCGGTTTATGGGCAGCTCTGGGATCGGGAGGGGTGGATACCGGCCGGTACCGCCGCGGGAAACGTGGCGGGTCTTGGGGTGGCGTTGGGTGGTGGGTTGATGATCGCTGTTTCGGAAGAATAAAGAGCGCTCACCGCACCTTATTCTTCCGAGATAGCGATCATGCGCCCTGACCGACGACGCCCCGCATGGTATCCCGCCCCCGCTCAGACCCGAAACCCCGAATGAGCTAGACCCCACCCGCCGAACCTCCACCACCGCACGTCACGAACCCACCGGTCATCATGCCACATCACAACACAGCACCTCTACGCACACTAACTGAATGTGTACCGTGCGCGGCGTGCTCTCGACGGTTCACCAGGTCAGCACGGTGTTGAGCACGGTCAGGGCGCTGCCCTCGCATTGGTATAGCGCGGTTCCTCCGCCGACGATAACCAGTCGGCTAGTGCGTTGCCGCACAGCGAAGCAGTCTGCACTGAAACCGTTCAACAATATCTCGTCGCGGTATTCGTTGCGTTCGCGGGTGCAAAGCAGCGGGGCATCCTCCCCGGTACCGACACGCTGGCACACGAACCCCTGGCGTTTGCACGCATCGAGCAACCGTTTCGCGATGGTCAGATCTGGGGGTTCAGGGTCGGTCACGACCTGGCCTCCGGTGGGCCGAGCGTGGCCGTCAGGTCGGTCACGTCGATTGACCGAACCCGGTCACCGAGTTGAACGAATACCGACTTCGGTCGGGGGAACCAGTGCTGATCAGGGCCGACTACGAGTCCCACTTTGCCTGCCCCGTTGCGGGTCTTGACCAGAACGAGACTGCCGGTCGGGATCACCCGACGACCGGGGGCGGGACTGCGGCCATCGTCGGCTCCGGTCACAGCTTCTCCCGGAGGCGGTGCAGCATCGTGGTCAACTCGTCTGTGGACAGGTGAACCGCGAGGCTTGGCACCCCATGGGGCAGCAACGCCCATTCGCTGTCGTTAACCTTGATCCACAGAATAGTGCACATGCCATGCCCGTATCGGGTGCCGCAGACACTGACCCGTGGCGTGCGACTCTGGAAAATCACGTTATCGGCCGGATGTACAGATTCATCAGGCACTGCATTGTTACTTGTGGTGTCACCCATAACTCCCCCTCCGGGTCGGTGTTCCTGCCAGGAGCCAACCCGTTCGCGGGGGAAACCGCGGTCTCGGGTTG